>NZ_CP020569.1:7232351-7544838 GCF_002082195.1 Streptomyces gilvosporeus
TCGTTGTGGAAGACGTGCAGACGCGGGCGCAAGCGGAGCCGCAGGGGTCGGGGCGCGGGGGAGTGGCCGGGCAGGTGAGCGGGGGAGAGACCGATGTACGGGTCCAGGCGCTGCGCGGCGCGGTGGCCCGGCTGCGGCGCCAACTGGCCGTACTGCCAGGGGAGTTACCGGACCGGGCCTTCGCCGACGACGAACTGGCCGCGCTCGACGCCATGGTGCGGGACGGCGTACCCGAAGTACCCCGACTGCGCCGCTCGCTGCTGCTGATCGCGGGCGCGGTCGGTTCGGTCAGCGCACTGTCGCCCGCGCTGACCGAGGTACGCGAGGGCATCGACAGCTTCAGCGAACTGCCCTGAGGGAACTGCCCTGAGGCCGGTGAACCGCCCCGGCCGCCCGCGCCCCGGCCCGCCCGTGGCCTACGCCGGCGACTGGCTCGCCAGCGCCACCGACAGCTGCGCCGCGACCTCCTGGAGCACCGGCACGATCTTGTCCGTCGCCGCCTCCGTCACCCGGCCGGTCGGACCCGAGATGGAGATCGCCGCGGACGTGGGCGAGTTGGGCACCGGCACCGCGAGGCAGCGGACGCCGATCTCCTGCTCGTTGTCGTCCACCGCGTAGCCCAGCCGCCGGACGTCGGCGAGCGCTTCGAGGAAGCCGTCCGGGTCGGTGATCGTCTTCTCGGTCGCGGCGGGCATGCCCGTACGGCCGAGCAGCGCGCGGACCTCCTCCGGCGGATGGTTGGCCAGCAGGGCCTTGCCGACGCCGGTGGAGTGCGGCAGGACGCGGCGGCCGACCTCGGTGAACATGCGGACCGCGTGCCGGGAGGGGACCTGCGCGACATACACGATCTCGTCGCCGTCGAGCAGTGCCATGTTGGCGGTCTCGCCGGTCTCCTCCACCAGGCGGGCCAGATACGGCCGCGCCCAGGTGCCCAGCAGCCGCGAGGCGCTCTCGCCCAGCCGGATCAGACGCGGGCCGAGGGCGTACCGGCGGTTGGGCTGCTGACGGACGTAGCCGCAGGCCACCAGGGTGCGCATCAGGCGGTGGATGGTGGGCAGCGGCAGTCCGCTGCTGCTGGAGAGCTCGCTGAGGCCGACCTCGCCCCCGGCGTCGGCCATCCGCTCAAGCAGATCGAAGGCGCGCTCGAGGGACTGGACGCCGCCGGCACCTTGGGGCTTGGCTTCGGCGGCGGAGGTGCTGGCGCTGGACGGCGGCACGGCGCGTTCCTTTCGGGGCGGATCGGATCGGTCTCGGCATCTTCGTGCCCAGGGGCTTTCGGGCGCCGGGCCCGACCGCAGCAGCCTACCGGTCCCCTCCCGTTGGCACACGGCCTCTCGCACAGTCGTTCCCGCCGGTCAGGTGCCCGGTCGTCCCAAGGCGTGAGAAGGGGGCGGTGTCTATACGTGATCCCTCGGCGATGCCAGTGGCCATAGCTACGTTCTGCTGCGCGAAACCTACTGTCCATTCTATGGAATCCTCCAAACGCCGCCACCGCAGTCGCGGTCGTTCCGGGGTCGGAGAGGGGCGGTCCACCGGGTCGATTCCGCAGGAGAGCATTCCGTCGCAGGTCAGCGGTGGTGTGGCGGAGGGTCTTGACGGGCCGGGGTCCGAAGTGAAAACTCGTTCAACAGACTGTTGAATTCCGCATGGCGTCGCGGGGTGCATTCCCGGCACCGGCCACCGTACCGGCCGCCGGCCGTGCGCCCCGCGCGGCGGCACGCAACGATGAAAACACGCTACGAGGAGGGGACTGGGTGTCCGAAACAGAGCTGGTGCTGCGCTCCACGCGCGTCGTCACCCCGGAGGGGACGCGTGCCGCGTCCGTCGTCGTCACGGACGGGAAGATCGCCGCGGTCCTGCCGCACGACGCCGAGCCCCCGGCCACGGCGCGGATCGAGGACTTCGGTGACGACGTCCTGCTGCCCGGCCTCGTCGACACCCACGTCCACGTCAACGACCCCGGCCGCACCGAGTGGGAGGGCTTCTGGACGGCCACCCGCGCGGCCGCGGCCGGCGGGATCACCACCCTCGTGGACATGCCGCTCAACAGCCTCCCGCCCACCACCACCGCCGCGCACCTCGACACCAAGCGCGAGGTCGCCCGCAGCAAGGTGCATATCGACGTCGGCTTCTGGGGCGGCGCCATCCCCGGCAACGTCAAGGACCTGCGCCCGCTGCACGACGCCGGGGTGTTCGGCTTCAAGTGCTTCCTCTCGCCCTCCGGCGTGGACGAGTTCCCCCAGCTGGACCAGGAGCAGCTGGCCGCCGCCCTCGGGGAGATCGCCGGCTTCGACGGTCTGCTGATCGTGCACGCCGAGGACCCGGGCCACCTGGACGCGGCCCCCGAGGCGCACGGCCCCAAGTACGCCGACTTCCTCGCCTCCCGTCCCCGGGCCAGCGAGAACGACGCCATCGCCGGGCTGATCTCCCTCGCCAAGCTGCTCGATGCCCGGGTGCACGTCCTGCATCTGTCCTCCAGCGACGCGCTGCCGCTGATCGCCGCCGCCAAGGGCGAGGGCGTCAAGATCACCGTCGAGACCTGTCCGCACTTTCTGACCCTGACCGCCGAGGAAGTCCCCGACGGCGCAACGGAGTTCAAGTGCTGCCCGCCGATCCGCGAGGCGGCCAACCAGAACGCGCTCTGGCAGGGCCTGGCCGACGGCACCATCGACTGCATCGTCTCCGACCACTCGCCTTCCACCGCCGACCTCAAGTCCGCCGACTTCGGCGCGGCCTGGGGCGGTATCTCCTCCCTCCAGCTGGGCCTGCCCGCCATCTGGACGGCGGCCCGCGAACGCGGCCACACCCTGGACGACGTGGTGCGCTGGATGGCCACCGCCCCGGCGGCGCTCGTCGGCCTCGGCCAAAAGGGCGCCATCGAGCCCGGCCGCGACGCCGACTTCGCCGTCCTCGCCCCGGACGAGACCTTCACCGTGGACCCGCAGGCGCTCGAACACCGCAACAAGATCACGGCATACGCGGGCCGGACGCTGTACGGCGTCGTACGGTCCACCTGGCTGCGCGGCCGGAAGATCAACGACGGTGCCACCCTCGCCGAGCCCGTCGGCCGGCTCCTGGAAAGGCCGCAGAGCATATGACCAGCGCCGACCTCCCCCCATCGCCCGGCCCGGAGACACCCCGCTTCACCGGTGACGCAAGCCCCTACGCGGGCGGCGACCCGTACGCCGACTACCGCACCCCGGGCCCCGGCGGCCTCCCCTTCGCGCAGCTGCCCGACCTCGCGGACCGGCGGCTGGGCGCCGGGGTGATCGCGGCCAACGACGAGTTCTTCGCCGAGCGCGAGAACCTCCTCAAGCCCGAGGCCGCCCACTTCGACCCGGAGGCTTTCGGCCACAAGGGCAAGATCATGGACGGCTGGGAGACCCGGCGCCGCCGCGGCATCGACGGCGCCCACCCCTTCCCCGCGGACGAGGACCACGACTGGGCGCTGATCCGGCTCGGCGCGCCCGGCGTGATCCACGGGATCGTCGTCGACACCGCCCACTTCCGCGGCAACTACCCGCAGTCCGTCAGCGTCGAGGCCACCTGGGTGGACGGCTCGCCCTCGCCCGACGACCTCCTGGCCGACGACGTCACCTGGACCACGCTCGTCCCGCGCACTGCCATCGGCGGCCACGCCGCCAACGGCTTCGCCGTCGACGTCCCCCGGCGCTTCACCCATCTGCGCCTCAACCAGCACCCCGACGGGGGCGTCGCCCGCCTGCGGGTGCACGGCGAGGTCGTCCCGGCCCCCGAGTGGCTGGCCGCGCTGGGCACCTTCGACCTCGCCGCCCTGGAGAACGGCGGCCGGGTCGAGGACGCCTCGGACCGCTTCTACTCCTCGCCCGCCAACACCATCCAGCCGGGCCGCTCCCGCAAGATGGACGACGGCTGGGAGACCCGGCGCCGCCGCGGCAGCGGCAACGACTGGGTCCGCTACCGCCTCACCGAGCAGTCCGTGATCCGCGCCGTGGAGATCGACACCGGCTACCTCAAGGGCAACTCGGCGGGCTGGGCGGCCCTCTTCGGCCGGGACGGCGAGAAGGACGGGGACGGGGAGTGGACCGAGCTGCTGCCGCGCACCCGTCTCCAGCCCGACACCGTCCACCGCTTCCTCTTGGACGACGCCGCGGCCGCCACCGAGGTCCGGATGGACATCTTCCCGGACGGCGGTATCGCCCGGCTGCGGCTGCACGGTTCGCTCACCGAGGAGGGGGCGCGCCGACTGGCCGCCCGCCATGAGGAGTTGGGCGGCGGCGCCGGACGGTGACGCCACGAGGACCGGTGACCGGGCGGCCCGTGCCGCCCGGTCGCCCCGGTCGTTCCGTCGCGACGGGGAGCGGCGGCCCCTGGAACCCGCCGGTCGCGCCGCTCGTTGTGCGGGCGTTCGTTCCTCCGTCGCACCAGGGAGTGTGCTGTGACCCTCCAGCAAGAGATCGTCGGCAACGCCATGCAGATGGCCGTCTGCTCGCTCCAGCCCGGCCAGACCGTCTATTGCGAGGCCGGAAAGTTCCTGTTCAAGACGGCGAATGTGACGATGGAGACGCGGCTGTCCGGGCCCGGCGACCACCATCAGGGCGGTGGCGGCGGTGGCGCGGGCGGCGGTATGGGCGGCCTCCTGAGGCAGGCCATGGGGACGGCCATGCAGGTCGGTCAGCGGGCCCTGGCGGGTGAATCGCTCGCCTTCCAGTACTTCACCTCCACCGGCGGCGAGGGCACGGTCGGTTTCGCCGGGGTGCTGCCCGGTGAGATGCGCGCCCTCGAACTGGACGGGCACCGCGCATGGTTCGCGGAGAAGGACGCCTTCGTCGCCGCCGAGTCGACCGTCGACTTCGGTATCGCGTTCGCCGGCGGCCGTACGGGCATGAGCGGCGGCGAGGGCTTCATCCTGGAGAAGTTCACCGGCCGGGGCACGGTCATCATCTGCGGTGCGGGCAATTTCATCGATCTCAACCCCGCCGATTTCGGCGGCCGTATCGAGGTCGACACCGGCTGCATCGTCGCCTTCGAGGAGGGCATCGAGTACGGCGTCCAGCGGATCGGCGGGCTCAACCGCCAGGGCCTGATGAACGCCGTGTTCGGCGGCGAAGGGCTGTCCCTGGCGACCCTGGAGGGCAACGGCCGGGTCATCTTGCAGTCGCTCACCATCGAGGGCCTGGCCAACGCCCTGAAGAAGGCCCAGGGCGGGGACAAACAGGGGCCGACGGGTGGCCTGTTCTCGACCCATGCGGGGTGAGGCCGGGTTCCCGGTCCCGGGCGGGTGGCGCTCAGCGCGTCTTGGCGGCGTACACCAGCAGGCTCAGGAACGCCAGCAGGACGTGGGTGGCGACGACGTAGATGAAGACGCGGACATAGACCCCGCGCGGCGCTTTGGTCTCGACGTAGGCGCGGGCGGGGCGCTCCTGGGGCGTCTGGTCGGGCACGGCGTACGGTCCTTTCCCGGGCTCGGTGGGGATCTCGGTGCGGCTGCCGGCGGGGCCGGGTGGCGCTTTCGGCGGGGCTCGGTGGCGCCGGGGGCAGCCGGGGGGGGCGGTCACACTCCGCGGCGTGGGGTTCCGTCCCCCAGGCACAGCTCCGCGGCCCCGCTCTGGAGCAGCGTGTGGACGAACAGCAGCTCCGTGCCGCCCCGGGAAGCGGCCGCGATCCGGTGCGGTGTCAGCGAGTCGAAATGCGCCGCGTCCCCCGGGGCCAGCACATGCACCGCCTCACCCAGCGTCAGCCGCAGCCGTCCCGTGAGGACGTACAGCCACTCCTCACCCGGATGCACCCGCACCAGCTCGCCCTGCACCCGTTGCGGCACATGCACCCGCAGCGCCTGCATCGCCCGCCCGGCCCCGCCCACCGTCCAGTACGTCCAGCCGCCGGCCTCCGACGGCTCGGTGCGTCCCGCCCGCAGGATCGGGTCCCGTTCGGGCGCGGTCTCGCCGAGCAGGTCGGATACCGTGGTTCCGTACGTACGGGCCAGGGCCAGCAGCATCGGAAGCGACGGCTGGCGGCGGCCGGTCTCCAGCCGCGACAGATGCGCGGGCGACAGCCCGACCCGCCGGGCGGCGGCCTCCAGGGTCAGTCCGCTACGGCGCCGCAGGTCGCGCAGCCGGGGCGCGACGGTGGCCAGTTCCTCGGGAGAGGGGTCCGGGCCGGAGTCGGGCGAGGCGCCCGGAGGGGTGGCGGGTAGCCCGCCGGGGTCCGTGTCCGTCATGCTCCCGGTATAGCCACCTATCGCCCGAGGGGCAAAAGTTTTGCCTCTGAGGCAAATCGCCGAGGGGTCCCGGTGCGGGCACGTGAGGCGGGAGCGGGGCGCGGGCCACGGTGGGGATTTTGTGAACTCCCGGGAAACATAGGCTCGTTGGCATTGACAGGGTCATGTCTACGCGCGTCATGCTGGACGGTATGAGAATCCCCCCACGGATCACCCGGATCGGCGCCGTCGGCGCCCTCGCATCGGCCCTGTTCATAGGCGGTACCGCGGTCACCGCCACGGCCGCGGTCGCGACCCCGCACCAGGCCACCGCGTACGCCGCGACGGCGCACGCAACGCCGGTGCACGCCGCCTCGGTCGGCAACGTCTGCTACTCCAAGCTGCCCTCCCAGGCCCACGACACCCTGGACCTGATAGCCAAGGGCGGGCCCTTCCCGTACCCGAAGGACGGCACCGTCTTCGACAACCGCGAAGGCATCCTGCCGTCCCAGAGCGCCGACTACTACCACGAGTACACCGTCATCACTCCCGGCTCTCCCGACCGCGGCGCCCGGCGCATCGTGGCCGGCGAGAAGAAGGACGAGGACTACTACACCGCCGACCACTACAAGACGTTCGATCTCGTCGACCGCAGCTGCTGAGGTATCCGGCAGCGGCGTGACGTCGCGGCGGCCGGGGTGCACAGGCACCCCGGCCGCCGTCGTGCTGTGTGCGGGTCCCGGTCGGTCCTTCCCCCTCATTCTTGGCGGAAGGGGGGCGCGAGGGCGTACCCCCGAGGGAGGATTGTCAGTGGTTGCCGGTAGCGTTTCGGTAGAAACGAGGAGTGGGCGGGCATCGGCGGCAAAGAGGCCGTGCAGCGGTCGAGGGCCATGACATGGCCGGTTGTCGTGGCGCGCCCCGGGAAGTGCCTGGTCCGCCCTTTCCGTCGGGACGGGCCCGTCGCAGCCGCGCCGGGCGGTGGACGGCGGCATGCAGCGTTGGAGACAAGGAAGGACGGCGAACTGCCGTGTATCGCTGGGAGATCACCCGGGCCGCCCTGGCTCAGCGGGTTTTCGCCATCGTCCGCAGCAAGACCTATGACGAGGCGAGCGCCACCGCCGACACCCTGCTGTCGGCCGGCATCACCAGCCTGGAGATATCCCTGACCACGCCGTTCGCGCTGGAGGCGGTCACCACCCTCACCCGCGAGCTGGGGGAGGACGCGGTCATCGGCGCGGGCACGGTTCTTGACGCGGTGTCGGCCCGGATGGCCGTGGACGCCGGGGCCCGCTTCCTGGTCTCGCCGAGCCTGGACGCGGAAGTGATCCGTACGGGCCACCGCTACGGCGTCCCGGTCTTCCCCGGTGTGTCGACGCCCACCGAAATGGTCCGCGCTCTCGAACTGGGCGCCGACGCCCTCAAACTGTTCCCGGCCGCCGCCCATCACCCGTCCTGGATACGGGAGGTGCTCGCCGCCCTGCCCCAGGTGCCGCTGCTGCCGACGGGCGGGGTGACGGTCGAGGACGCACCGGACTGGATCGCCGCGGGCGCGGTCGCCGTCGGCATGGGCTCCGCGCTCTCCGAGGGCGACCGCGACACCGTCACCAAACGCGCCGCCGACCTCCTCGTCCGCCTCGCCGAGGCCGCCCCCGACCATCCGTCACCGGACGTCATGGCCGAGCCGTTCGAGGACTGAGCTCCGGGCGGGGGCGGCGACGCCGCGCGGTGGACGGCTTCCGTAGGCGGGCTTCCGCAGGGCAGCCCCCTCTGCCAGGCTGAGCGCTTCCGCCACATGATCATGCGCATGCCGCAGGAGTCGCCATGAAGCGCGCCGCCACGCTGTCCGCCCTCGCCTGTCTGCTCGCCCTCACCGCCGTCGCGCCCTCGCCCGCCGCCGTACCGTCCGCCACCGCCCCGGCTCCCACGCCCGGTTCCGCGCCCACCGCGGCCGCCCCGCACACCCGGCGGCCGACCGCCACGCTCCTGGACGCCATTCCGCGGAGCGGGGTGCTGCGCGTCTGCACCACCGGCGACTACCGCCCCTTCACCTACCGCGATCCCCGGTCCGGCGCCTACCGCGGTATCGACATCCGGATGGCCCGGGACCTCGCCAAGAGCCTGGACGCCACACCGCGTTATGTCGCCACGACCTGGGCCCGCCTCATCGGCGACCTCGCCGCCGGCCGCTGCGACATCGCCATGGGCGGCGTCTCGATCACCCTCGCCCGCGCCCGCACCGCGTACTTCAGCGAGCCCACCGGTACGGACGGCAAGACGCCCCTCGTCCGCTGCGCCGACAAGGACCGCTACCGGACGCTGGATCAGATCGACCGCCCCGGGACGAGGGTCATCGTCAACCCCGGCGGCACCAACGAGGAGTTCGCCCGCGCCCACCTCAAGAAGGCCCGCATCATCGTCCACCGGGACAACACCACCATCTTCGACGAGATCATCGCCGGCCGCGCGGATGTGATGATGACCGACGCGAGCGAGACCCGCTACCAGGCCGCCCGCCACCCCGAACTCTGCTCGGTCCACCCCGACAAGCCGTTCACCTTCTCCGAGAAGGCGTATGCACTGCCGCGCGGCGACGAGGAGTTCAGGGCGTATGTGGACCAGTGGGTCCATCTGGCCACACATGACGGGACGTATCGGAGGTACGAGGCGGCGTGGATGAAGTGACGAGACGAGAGGCGAGTGAAGTGAGGGGTAAGGAGGAGGCGGCGATGGACCTCGCCGCGGCGCAGGAGGCACTGGAGGGGCAGCCGTTCAGCCGGCTCGTGGGGGCGCGGCTCACGGAGATCGGGGCCGGCGGCGCCACCCTGGAGATCGATATCCGCGACGAGCTGCTCCAGCAGCACGGCTTTGTGCACGGCGGGGTGCTGTCCTACGCCGCCGACAACACCCTCACCTTCGCCGCCGCGACGGCCCTGGGGCCCGCCATCGTCACCGGCGGCTTCTCGATCCAGTATCTGCGCCCGGCCCGCGGGCGTCTGCTGCGCGCCCGCGCCGAGGTCGTGCAGGCGGGGCGCCGGCAGGCGGTGTGCCGGTGCGAGGTGGTGGCGGTCGACGAGGAGGGCGCCGAGAGCATGTGCGCGGTGGCGCAGGGGACGGCGATGCCGCTCAACGGGCCGCCGGGGGAGGGGGCGCGCAGCCGGGCGATGTGAGGTGACGGAACGCGGGTGAGCGGCTACGTATCCCTGCACCGCCCCCACCCGCCTCAGGAGCCCCCTTATGCCCCCGTCGCTCGACCCGACCGCCACCGTCTCCCTCGTCACCGGCGCCAACCGCGGAATCGGCCGGGAGGTGTGCCGGCAACTGGCGGCCCTCGGGCATACGGTGCTGCTGACCGGGCGCAGCATCGAGCCCACCGAGTGGGCCGCCGAGGAGCTGACGCGCGAGACCGGGCGCGAGGTGCGGCCGTTGCGGCTCGATGTGACGGACGAGGGCAGCGTGGCCGCCGCGGTGGGCCAAGTCGCCCATCTTTACGGTCGGTTGGACGTCCTCGTCAACAACGCCGGTATCGCCTACGACACCTGGCAGCGGGCCGTCACCGCCGACCTCGCGGTCGTCCGGGAGGCGGCCGAGACCAATCTGTACGGGCCGTGGCGGATGGCGATCGCCTTTGCGCCGCTGCTGCGCGCCTCGGCGCATCCGCGGCTGGTGAACGTCTCCAGCGAGGCCGGTTCGCTCGCCTCCATGGGCGGCGGCACCCCGGCGTACAGCGCCTCCAAGGCCGGTCTGAACGCGCTGACCCGGATGCTGGCGGACGAGATGCGGGACGACGGCGTCCTGGTCAATGCGGTCTGTCCCGGGTGGGTGGCCA
Source organism: Streptomyces gilvosporeus (assembly GCF_002082195.1). Classification (GTDB taxonomy): domain Bacteria; phylum Actinomycetota; class Actinomycetes; order Streptomycetales; family Streptomycetaceae; genus Streptomyces; species Streptomyces gilvosporeus. The sequence goes on from NZ_CP020569.1 coordinate 7,242,356, forward strand.
CCGACATGGGCGGGCCGGGCGGGCGGCCGGTCGAGGAGGGGGCGGTGAGCGTCGTCCACGCCGCGACGCTGCCCGACGACGGGCCGACGGGCGGCTTCTTCCGCGACGGCCGCCCGCTGCCGTGGTAACCGTCCGAACGCCCCACGCCCCACGCCCCACGCCCCACGCCCCACGCCCCACGCCCGGGCCTCCGGCAGCCCGGCACTCCCGCACCCGAGCCCCGCGCCCATCCCCGCCCGACAATGTCCGGACAATGTGACCTCTGGACTTCCCGTCATCTGCGCGGGCGGATACGCTCGCGAGCGTGGTGAAACGCGATGCACATGCCACGGGCGCCGAGAGCCCGATCCAGTTCAGCGTGGACCGGAGCAGCCCGGTCCCGTTGTATTTCCAGCTGTCGCAGCAGCTGGAGGCGGCGATCGAGAACGGCAGGCTGGCGCCGGGCAGTCTGCTCGGCAACGAGATCGAACTGGCCGGGCGGCTCGGGCTGTCCCGTCCGACCGTGCGCCAGGCGATCCAGTCGCTGGTCGACAAGGGGCTGCTGGTCCGCCGCCGCGGTATCGGCACCCAGGTCGTGCACAGCCAGGTCAAGCGCCCGCTGGAGCTGAGCAGCCTCTACGACGACCTGGAGGCGGCCGGGCAGAAGCCCGCCACCCGGGTGCTGCTCAACACCACCACCGTGGCGGACGCCGAGGTCGCCGCCGCGCTGGGCATCGCAGAGGGCGCCGAGGTGGCGCTCGTCGAGCGGCTGCGGTTCGCCCACGGCGAGCCCGTCGCACATCTGCGCAACCACCTGCCGGCCGGCCTGTTGACGCTGGAGACCGCCGAGCTGGAGGAGACCGGGCTCTACCGCCTGATGCGGGCGGCCGGGATCACCCTGCACAGCGCCCGCCAGGCCGTCGGCGCCCGGGCCGCGACGGCCGACGAGGGCAAGCGGCTGGAGGAGCCCGAAGGTGCCCCGCTGCTGACGATGCAGCGCACCACCTTCGACGACACCGGGCGCGCGGTCGAGTTCGGTTCGCATGTCTATCGCGCGTCGCGGTACGCCTTCGAGTTCCAGCTGCTGGTTCGTCCCTGAGGAGTCGCGTCCCTTGAAGAGTCGCGTCCCTGAACGGTCGCGGACCGTGGCCGCGCGTGTGCTGTCGTCAGAATGTTCGGACAAAGTATTGACGCGGCTCCGCGCCCGCCGTTAGAACTCCTCCAGCCGCACTCCCGCGGCCTGGAGCAAAGGCGGTTCCACGATGATCGGCGTGCGAAGCGCGCGAAAAGTGCGTACGGCCAGACCCGTCACCCTCCCCGCGGCCACCGCCCTGGTGGCGGCCCTCGCGCTGGTCGCCGGGTGCAGCGCCTCCGGTGCGGGCGCCGGGGACGAGGGGGCGGGCACACCCCGGATGACCATCGGCATGGTCACCCACTCCGGCGAGGGCGACACCTTCTGGGACATCGTCCAGAACGGCGCGGAGCGGGCCGCCGCCAAGGACCGGGTGAAGTTCCTCTACGCCAACGACGAAGAAGGCGCCAAACAGGCCGAGCTGGTGCAGTCCTACATCGACCAGAAGGTCGACGGGCTGATCGTCACCCTCGCCAAGCCGGAGGCCCTCAAGGCGGTGGTCCGCAAGGCCGTGGCGCACGGCATCCCGGTCATCACCATCAACTCCGGCGGCCAGTTCTCCAAGGCGTACGGGGCGCTGACCCATATCGGCCAGGACGAGTCGGTGGCGGGCAAGGCAGTCGGCGAGGAGCTCGGCCGGCGGGGCCGCAAGAAGGCCCTGTGCGTCATCCACGAGCAGGGCAACGTGTCGCTGGAGGACCGCTGCGCCGGCGTCCGCAAGGGCTTCTCCGGCACGGTCGAGAACCTCAACGTCGACGGCACCAACGCCCCCGCCTCGCAGTCGTCCATCGAGGCCAAGCTCCAGTCCGACAGTTCCATCGACTCCATCGTCACGCTCGGTGCGCCGATGGCGGCGATCTCCGTCAAGGCCAAGCAGGAGGCGGGCAGCCAGGCGCAGATCGCGACCTTCGATCTGAACGTCGCCGTGGTCAAGCTGCTCAAGGCCAAGGACGTCACCTTCGCCGTCGACCAGCAGCCCTACCTCCAGGGGTACGAGGCGGTGGACCTGCTCGCCCTGCACAAGGCCAATGCCAACGTCCTGGGCGGCGGCCGGCCGGTGCTCACGGGCCCGCAGCTGGTCAGCGGCAAGGACGTACCGAAGCTGGAGGAATACACGGGCCGGGGCACCCGATGAGCGCCGACCCCTCGAACCGGGACAGATCACCGGTAACGGATACTTGTGCGGTTGGACGAAATCCAGCCAGGCGGCTACCGGCCGGACGGCCGGCGGACGCAGCCAGGGAGCTACCACCCATGCGGCCAACACAGCAACACCAGCGGGAAGGGCGAGTCCTCGTGGCAACGGATCGAAGTAGAGGACGGATACGAAGAAGGGGACGCGCGGTGAGCGTCGCGCTGGCGGCGGTGCTCTGCGCCGGCCTGGCGGGGTGCAGCGCCACCGGCGGCAAGCGCGCCGAGGAGGCGCGCACCGCCCAGACCGCCGGTGGCAAGGCCGCGGTCAACACCCCGAAGTGGACCTTTGCGATGGTCACCCACTCCGGGGACGGCGACACCTTCTGGGACATCGTGCAGAACGGCGCCAAGCAGGCCGCCGTCAAGGACAACATCAACTTCCTCTACGGGCACGACGAGGAGGGCCAGCGGCAGTCCCAGCTGGTGCAGTCCTATATCGACCAGAAGGTCGACGGGTTGATCGTCTCGCTCGCCAAGCCCAGCGCCATGAAGGACGTCGTGGAAAAGGCCGAGAAGGCCGGGATCCCGGTGATCACGGTGAATTCCGGGGCCGCGCAGTCCAAGGCGTTCGGTGCGCTCACCCACATCGGGCAGGACGAGACGGTGGCCGGTGAGGCCGTGGGCGACGAGCTGAACAAGCGTGGCCGGAAGAAGGCCCTGTGCGTCCTGCACGAGCAGGGCAACGTCGGCCATGAGCAGCGCTGCGACGGCGCGAAGAAGACCTTCAAGGGCGACCTTCAGAAGCTCTACGTCGACGGCACGAACATGCCGGACGTCCAGTCGTCCATCGAGTCCAAGCTCCAGGCGGATCCGTCCATCGACGCCGTCGTCACCCTCGGCGCCCCCTTCGCCGCCACGGCCGTCAAAGCCAAGGAGCAGGCCGCCAGCAAGGCCGAGATCGACACCTTCGACCTCAACGCCCAGGTGGCGACCGGCCTCAAGAACGGCTCCCTGGGCTTCGCCGTCGACCAGCAGCCCTACCTCCAGGGCTATGAGGCGGTCGACCTGCTCTGGCTCTACAAGTACAACTCCGACGTGCTCGGCGGCGGCAAGCCGGTGCTCACCGGACCCCAGGTGATCACCAAGAAGGACGCCGCCGCGTTGCAGGACTTCACCCAGCGGGGGACCCGATGACCACCACCGTCAAGGCACCCGCGGCCGACGAACGGCTGCTGCACCGCTCCCTGGCGCGCCGCCTGATGGGCCGCCCCGAGCTGGGCTCCGTGGTCGGCGCGGTGGCCGTCTTCCTCTTCTTCGCGATCACCGCCGAACCGTTCCTGCGGGTCTCCAGCCTCTCCACCGTGCTCTACGCCTCGTCGACGATCGGCATCATGGCCGTCCCGGTCGCACTACTGATGATCGGCGGCGAATTCGATCTGTCGGCCGGCGTCATGGTCATCAGCTCGGCGCTGATCTCGTCCATGTTCAGCTATCAGATGACCGCCAACACTTGGGTCGGCGTCGGGGTGTCGTTGCTGGTCACGCTGGCTTTCGGCGCCCTCAACGGGGTCCTGCTGACCCGGACGAAACTGCCCAGCTTCATCATCACGCTCGGCACCTTCTTCATGCTGACCGGCCTCAACCTCGGCTTCACCAAGCTGATCGACGGCACCGTCTCCACGAAGTCCATCGCCGACATGGAGGGCTTCGACTCGGCCCGTACGGTCTTCGCCTCGCATCTGACCCTCGGCAGCGCCGACATCCAGATCACCATCGTGTGGTGGCTGGCGCTGGTCGCCGTCGCCACCTGGATCCTGCTGCGCACCCGCGTCGGCAACTGGATCTTCGCGGTGGGCGGCAACGCGGACGCGGCGCGGGCGGTGGGTGTGCCGGTCACCAAGACCAAGATCGGCCTGTACATGGGCGTCGCCTTCGCCGCCTGGATCTCCGGACAGCATCTGCTCTTCTCGTACGACGCGATCCAGTCCGGCGACGGCGTCGGCAACGAATTCCTCTACATCATCGCCGCGGCGGTCGGCGGCTGTCTGATGACCGGTGGCTTCGGCTCGGCGATCGGGGCCGCGGTCGGCGCCTTCATCTTCGGCATGACCAGCAAGGGCATCGTCTACGCACAGTGGAATCCGGACTGGTACAAGTTCTTCCTCGGCGCGATGTTGCTGCTCGCCACACTCCTGAACGCATGGGTCCGCAAGCGGGCGGAGGACAAGTCATGACAGCGCTGGTCGAGCTCGACGACGTCAGCAAGTTCTACGGCAACATCAAGGCCCTGGAGGGCGTGTCCCTGGACGTGCACGCCGGGGAGATCACCTGCGTCCTCGGCGACAACGGCGCCGGCAAGTCCACCCTCATCAAGATCATCGCGGGGCTGCACCAGCACGACGCCGGCACCTTCCGCATCGAGGGGGAGGAGACCCGGCTCGCCTCGCCCCGCGAGGCGCTGGACCGCGGCATCGCCACCGTCTACCAGGACCTGGCCGTCGTCCCGCTGATGCCCGTATGGCGCAACTTCTTCCTCGGCTCCGAGCCGAGGACCGGCGTGGGCCCCTTCAAGCGGCTCGATGCGCGCACCATGCGCGAGACCACCCGCAGTGAGCTGCTGCGGATGGGCATCGATCTGCGCGATGTCGACCAGCCGATCGGCACCCTCTCCGGCGGCGAGCGGCAGTGTGTGGCCATCGCCCGCGCCGTCTACTTCGGCGCCAAGGTCCTCGTCCTGGACGAGCCGACGGCGGCGCTCGGCGTCAAGCAGTCCGGGGTGGTCCTCAAGTACGTCGCGGCCGCGCGGGACGCCGGGCTCGGCGTGGTGTTGATCACCCACAATCCGCATCACGCCTATCTGGTCGGCGACCGTTTCGTCCTCCTCAAGCGCGGCACGATGGCCGGCCGGCACGCCAAATCGGACATCGCCCTGGAGGAGCTGACCCGCCAGATGGCGGGCGGCAGCGAGCTGGAAGCCCTCAGCCACGAGCTGGCGCGGGCGGCGACACCGGAATTCCCGGGAGGCCACCGACCGGAGTGATCGCCTGCTGCGCCCCGCGTCGCCCTGGTGCGGCGCGGGGCGCGGCACGTCTGGCCGCGGTGCGCCGAATGCCGCTGGTGATGCACAATCGCACCGAACCATCCGCATCACGCGCATCGTACGGTCCGGCCGTACGCGCCGCGCCCGCCGAGGCCCCGGCCTCCCGAGACCCCGCAGGGACGAGACGACTCTTGCGAGCACGCAGCCGCCGCGACCGAAGCGGCAGCCGTCACGGTGAACGTCACGGCGAAGAGGTGGGCCGATGAGCATGTACCGGGATCGGGTGCACCGGGGATCCGCCTCGGCCACCGTCCTGCGCACGGTCGGCGCCCGTGAACGGCGCTCGCATCTGACCGCGCCCCGGGTGCCCACCGTCGGCATCGACATCGGCGGCACCAAGGTGATGGCGGGTGTGGTCGACGCCGACGGCACCATCCTCGAAAAGGTCCGCACCGAGACGCCGGACAAGTCCAAGAGCCCCCAGGTCGTCGAGGACACCATCACCGAGCTGGTCCTCGACCTGTCCGACCGGCACGACGTCCACGCGGTGGGCATCGGCGCGGCCGGCTGGGTCGACGCCGACCGCAGCCGGGTGCTGTTCGCCCCGCATCTGAACTGGCGCAACGAACCGCTGCGCGACCGCCTCGCCGGCCGTCTCGCGGTCCCCGTCATGGTCGACAACGACGCCAACACCGCCGCCTGGGCGGAATGGCGCTTCGGTGCCGGACGCGGCGAGGACCACCTCGTGATGATCACCCTGGGCACCGGTATCGGCGGCGCCATCCTGGAGGACGGCCAGGTCAAACGCGGCAAGTACGGCGTGGCCGGCGAGTTCGGCCATATGCAGGTCGTGCCCGGCGGCCATCGCTGCCCGTGCGGCAACCGCGGCTGCTGGGAGCAGTACAGCTCCGGCAACGCCCTGGTCCGCGAGGCCCGGGAGCTGGCGGCGGCCGACTCCCCGGTCGCGTACAACATCATCGAGCGGGTCGGCGGCCGGATCGGCGACATCACCGGACCGCTGATCACCGAACTGGCCCGGGAGGGCGACGCGATGTGCGTCGAGCTCCTCCAGGACATCGGCCAGTGGCTCGGCGTCGGCATCGCCAACCTCGCCGCCGCCCTCGACCCGTCCTGCTTCGTCATCGGCGGAGGCGTCAGCGCCGCCGACGACCTGCTGATCGGCCCGGCCCGGGACGCCTTCCGGCGCACCCTCACCGGCCGCGGCTACCGCCCCGAGGCCACCATCGCCAAGGCCCAACTGGGCCCCGAGGCCGGTATGGTCGGTGCCGCCGACCTCGCCCGCCTCATCGCCCGCCGCTTCAGGCGCGCCAACCGCCGCCGTGTCGAGCGCTACGAACGCTATGAACGGTCCGGCCGCCGATGACCGACACCGATCCGGATCCCATGAACGACGCCTCCCACCCCGCCCCGCTCCCCGGCGGAAAGCCCCGCCGCCCGGTCCTGATGGGGCTGATCATCTTCCTGCTGATCGCGATCCCGGCCGGCTACATCGTCATCTCCGCCCAGCAGAGCCGCCGCGGCAGCGCGAGCTCCCGGGCGGAGGCCGCGGCCACCGGGCTGACCAACGCCTTCCCCACCAAGGTCCAGCAGCGCACCTACGACGTCCCGGTGCCGATCGGCTCCACGCCGGTCTACTACTACGAGACCAACTCCTGGAAGACCAGCTCGCTGTTTGTGCAGTTCCGCACCAACGACTGGGGCCTGGACCGCTATCTGAAGGCGGTGGGCACCAGCACCGCCGCCCTGAAGAAGGGCGTCAGGACCATTTCGCCCGAGCAAGCGGCCAAGGTGGGCTGGGACTTCAGAGTCGACTGGCCCTGGGCGGGCACCGTCAACCCGAAGAAGGCGCCCCAGCCCACCCAGCGGATCATGGTCAGCTACGACGAGCCCGGCCACCCCGTCGTCTATACCGTTTCGACCATCACGTTCTGATTCCGTCCCGCCCCTTCCTGACCCGGGTGTCAGGACCGCGTCAGAGAGTTCGGTAGCGTGGTCGGGTGAGCGAGAAGACCCTGCAGCACCGGATCGACGGTCCCGACGACGCCCCCGTACTCGTACTGGGTGCCTCGCTCGGCACCACGTGGCACATGTGGGACCGGCAGGTCCCCGAACTGACCCGCCACTGGCGGGTCATCCGTTTCGACCTGCCCGGCCACGGCGGCTCGCCCGCCCACGCCGCCTCCTCGGTCGCCGAACTCGCCGACCGCCTGGTCAACACCCTCGACCTCCTGGGCGTCGAGCGGTTCGGCTACGCGGGCTGCAACATCGGCGGCGCCATCGGCCTCCAGCTGGCGCTCACCCGCCCGCACCGGGTCACCTCCCTCGCCCTGGTGTCCTCCTCGTCGCGCTACGGCACCGCCGACGCCTGGCGCCAGCGCGGCGTGGTGATCCGTACCAACGGCCTGGACCCGATCGCCCGCACCGCCCCCGAGCACTGGTTCACCCCCGGCTTCGCGGGCGCCCAGCCGGCCATCGTCGAATGGGCCGTCCAGATGGTGCGCACCACCGACCCCGGCTGCTACATCGCCGCCTGCGAGGCGCTGGCCTCGTACGACGTGCGCTCCTCCCTCGGCCGGGTCGGCGTGCCCACTCTCGTCGTCGTCGGCTCCGAGGACCAGGTCACCCCGACCACCGACGCCCGCAGCCTGGTCGCCGGCATACCCGACGCCAGCCTCGCGCTGGTGCCCGGCACCTCCCACCTGGCCCCCGTCGAGCAGCCCTCGGCCGTCACCGAACTCCTCATCCGGCACTTCACCACCGCCTGGCACGACAAGCCCGGCCCCGCCGGCCAGCAGCCCGCCCTCGGCGCCGCCGCCCCCAAGGCGCAGATCGCGCCCCCGCCGCCCCCGACCGCACCGCCCGCCGCCATAGAGTCCGGCCTCACCAAGCAGGAACCGGCACACGACGGCACGTACGAGGCGGGCATCAAGATCCGCCGCGAGGTCCTGGGCGACGCCCATGTCGACCGCGCCGAGGCCGCCGCCGACGACTTCACCGGCGAGTTCCAGGACTTCATCACCCGCTACGCCTGGGGCGAGACCTGGTCCCGGCCCGGCCTGGACCGCCGCGCCCGCAGCATCATCACCCTCACCGCTCTGGTGGCCCGCAGCCATCACGACGAACTGGCGCTGCACACCCGCGCCGCGCTCCGCAACGGGCTGACCCCTGCCGAGATCAAGGAGGTGCTGATGCACACCGCCGTCTACTGCGGCGTCCCGGCGGCGAACTCCGCCTTCGCGGTGGCCCAGCGCGTCATAAAGGAAGAGACCACTCCGGAGAGGTGAGCCGGCTTTCCGGGCCGACGGCCGGCCCCGCGCGGCAAGATGGCCCCATGGAACTCACGAAGAAGACCCATGCCTGCGTCCGGCTCGAAAAGGACGGGCGCACGCTCGTCATCGATCCGGGCGTGTTCAGCGAACCGGACGCGGCCGTCGGCGCCGACGCGATCCTGGTGACCCATGAGCACATGGACCACTTCGACGAAGGGCGGCTGCGGGCGGGCATGGAGGCCAACCCGGGCGCCCAGATCTGGACGCTGGCCGCCGTCGCCGACCAGATCTCGGCCGCGTTCCCCGGACGGGTGCACACCGTGGGGGAGGGCGACGCCTTCACCGCCGCCGGGTTCGACATCGAGGTGCACGGCCAGCTGCACGCCGTCATCCACCCCGACATCCCCCGGATCACCAACGTCGGCTATCTGATCGACGGCGGTGCGGTCTTCCACCCCGGCGATGCGCTCACCGTCCCCGAGGACCGCACCGTCGACACCCTGCTGCTGCCCGTCCACGCCCCCTGGAACAAGGTCGCCGAGGTGATCGACTACCTGCGCGCGGTCACCCCCCGGCGGGCCGTCGACATCCACGACAGCCTGCTCCAGGACCACGCCCGCCCCATCTACGACGGCATGATCGACAAGCTCGGCGGCACCGACCACGGCCGCCTCGCCCCCGGCGCCGCCACCACACTGGGCTGACTGTCACACCCTCGCTGTAGGTTTACGTACATGCGCATCGCGACCTGGAACGTCAACTCGATCACCGCCCGCCTCCCGCGGCTCATGGCCTGGCTGGAGAGCACCGGCACGGACGTGCTGTGCATCCAGGAGACCAAATGCTCCGCCGAACAGTTCCCCCACGACGAGCTGCGCGAGCTCGGCTACGAGGCGGCCGTCAACTGCAACGGCCGGTGGAACGGCGTCGCGCTGCTGTCCAAGGTCGGCCTGGCGGACGTCGTCACCGGCCTGCCCGGCGGGCCCGACTACGACGGCGTCCAGGAGCCCCGCGCCATCGCGGCGACCTGCGGCCCGGCGCGCGTCTGGTCGGTCTACGTCCCCAACGGCCGCGAGGTCGACCACGCCCACTACGCTTACAAACTCCACTGGTTCGAGGCCCTGAAGACCGCGATCGCCGAGGACGCGGCGGGCTCCCGCCCGTTCGCCGTCCTCGGTGACTACAACGTCGCCCCGACCGACGACGACGTCTGGGACCCCGAGGTCTTCGTCGGCGCCACCCATGTCACCCCCGCCGAGCGCGCCGCCCTCGCCGCCCTGCGCGAGGCCGGCCTGAGCGACGTCGTCCCCCGCCCCCTCAAGTACGACCACCCCTACACCTACTGGGACTACCGCCAGCTCGCCTTCCCCAAGAACAAGGGCATGCGTATCGACCTGGTCTACGGCAACGAACCGTTCGCTAAGGCCGTCTCGGACGCCTATGTCGACCGCGAGGAGCGCAAGGGCAAGGGCGCCTCGGACCATGCGCCGGTGGTGGTCGACCTGGAGGTCTGAGCGGCAACTCCCGCGCGGTTCCTGGCGCGTTGCTCACCGTGTGTTGTTCCCCGCCCCCGGTGCGTGGCGGGCGGAGTACGGTGTCCCCGTGGACGAAGACGAAGATCGCCGGCTGCGAGCCATCGCCCCGGACATCTCCCAGATCTCCATCAGCCTGCTGCGCAGGGTCGTCGGCCTCTACCCGGAGGAGCGCATCCCGGAGGAGGCGCTGGCCTGCGCCGACGAGGTCCTGGAGAAGTACGGGACGGACGGTCTGCGGCTGCTGGTGATGAGCCTGGCGGGCTGGGCGGCCGTCGAGATCGAACGGGACGCCCAGGCCACCGGCCGCACCCACGAGGCGCTGCTCGACGACATCGACCTGACCCGGCTGGAAGCCCATCCCGACGGCTGACCCGCCGGGCCGGCGTCAGCGCCCCGTCGTCACCACCCCCGCCCTGTCACCGCCCCCGCCCCGGCACCAGCGCCCGCAGATCCACCGAGTCGCCCAGCGCCCGCAACCCCGCGTCGCCCGGGTGGAGATGATCGCCGCTGTCGTAGGCGGGCAGCATCCGCTGGGGCTGGTGCGGATCGCGCAGTACGGCATCGAAGTCCAGCAGCGCATCGAAGGTGCCGCCGTCCGCGCGCAGGAAGGCGTTGACGGACCGGCGTCGGTCCTCGACGGCGGCGGTGCAGCCCGGGGAGCCGCCGCAGGGGGTCAGGGTGGCCGCCACGACCCGCAGCCCCCGCTCATGCGCCCGCCGGGCCAACGCCCGCAGCCCCGCGATGACCTCGTCCGCCGCGGTGCCCGCGCGCACATCGTTGATGCCCTCGAAGACGATCACCGTACGGGCCCCGGTCTGCGCCAGGACATCCCGCTCCAGTCGGTGCTGCGCGCTCACCCCGCCCATGTCGGTGCCGACCCCGTCGCCCGGGTAGCGGTCGGTGACGATGCGGTTCGAGGAGATGCCGTGGTCGAGGACGCCGTAGCGGGGCAGGGTGCTCTGCGCCTGGAAGCGGCGGGCGAGGACATCGGGCCAGCGGCGGTTGGCGCCGCTCGTCGACTTCACCCCGTCGGTGATCGAGTCGCCCAGCGCCACCACCGAGCCCGGACCCCCGTCGACGTCCACACCGGTCAGGAACGGCCAGAAGGTGAGGGTCTCCGGGTAGGCCGCGCCCCCGGTGTCACCGGTCCGGTCGCCGCTGCCCGGTGCGCTGAGATACGACACCTGGGCCGCCTCCTGGTGCACCGGCGCCGCCGTCACCGTCCCCGGAAGGTGCAGGCTGACCAGCAGATTCGTGGCGGCCGGGACGCGGAAGCCGGCCGCCTCGCCCACCGCCTCCGCGCCCGCCGGTATCCGGGTGCCGCGGTGGCCGCCGTCGAAGGTCAGCGGTACGGGCGTGCCCCTGGCCGCGGCGCCCGCGTCCTGCACCGCCACGCTCGCCGCCGCGATGTCCACCGGCGCCGCGGCGAAGGTGTTCGCCAGCCGTATCCGCACCCGCGGCCCGCCCGCACCGGCGTGGACGACCAGCCGCAGCGTACGGTCCGTCCACGGCCCGACGGCCCGGTAGCCCGCCGTGCTCGCCGCCCAACTCCCCGTTCTGCCAAGGCCGTTGTCCCGTAACGCGGCCGCGAAGACATGGAGATCGGCCGCCGGTCCCGGATCCCGCGGCAGCACCACCGACGCCACCTCGCGCCCGGCCCGCAGGGGCACGGACACCGCGTACAGCCGCGCCGGTGTCCGCGCGCTCTGCCCGTCCGGGGCGTTGATATGCGGCAGCGCCACCGCCTTGGTGCTCAGCGGGCCGGTGCGCCAGTCGGGCGCGGCCAGGGTGTAGCGGGACCGGGAGCCGTCGCGGTAGCGGACCGTCCCGGTGCCGGTGGCCCCCGCGCCCCCGGGTCCCGTCGCGGCGACCAGGAACGTCAGCGCACCGCCCCGTCCGTGCAGCGCCACCGCCTGCCCGTCGGCCACCACATTGTCCGGGGCGCCGGGCGCGGTACGGGGCCAGGCGAGCCGCGCGCCGTCGAGGGTGAGCCGGGTCCCGGGCGCCCACCCGGCCGCCGTCAGGTCCTGTGCGGACAGCGAACGGCCCGCACCGTCGAAGTCGGCGCTGCCCGGCCGGGCGTCGTCGCTGACCGCCCGGTTGTCGAAGAGTCGCGCGAGGGGAAGCGGGCGGGACGGTGCCGGGGCCGCCGCGGCGAGGGCGGTGGCGGGCAGCGCGGTCGCGGACAGCGCCGTCGCGGTGAACAGCAGAGCCAGGGTGGTGCCCCTGGGGCGTCTGTGCATACGTGCCTCCCTGCGGTGGGCCGCGGGCAACGAACGGCGTCGCCTGGCGGCGCGGGGCGGGGGGCGCCATGAAGGTAGGGAGGCGTGCGGCGGGCGTCAAGGCTGCGTTCGGGCATTGTTGCGCCGCGCGCCTGTGGCCGGGGTGCGGGTGCGGGTGGGACCCTCGCACCATGAACCTGTCTTTCCTGGACAAGTGGCGTAAGCGCACATATCCGGACCCGTCGGTACCGCTCGCGGAGTCGGTGAGCGCCGACCCCGACAGCGTCGTCGAGCTGCTGTCCGAATGCGAGCTGCTGCGGGCGCAGGCCGCCGTCGAAGGGGTCGAACTGGACGACACCGTCAGCTCGTTGGAACAACTCGACCAGCTGCGACCGGTGTGGCGGGACGACCCGGAGGTGGCGCCCTGGCTCGGCAATGACGCGGGGCTGTATCTGGGCACGGTCGTGGTGCGCACGGTGTCCGGGGCCGTCTGGCATGTGTGGCCGGACGGGCAGCCGGTGGTGCGGCTGTCGTCCGGGCGGGAGATCGATGTGGTGACCTGCGGGCACGAGTGGGCCGATGTCGGCGCGCCCGAGCTGTCCCAGGTCTACGCCGAGGTCGCGGAGAACTGAGCCGCCCGGCGGCCGGCGGGCCGCGGGGTTCCTCCGTCGCCGTGGTTTGGCCGCGCCCATCCTTCCCTCCGTGCGTGTCCGGGGAGAATCGCCCCTTTCCTCCCGGTATTTTGCGGGCGCTGCGCTGTACGGGCGCACCCGGTACGGCCGCACCCGGGACGGATGAAAGTGGGCAGGTCTGCATATGGCCGCTGAGGCGCTGATCGAACTGCGCGGGGTCAACAAGCACTACGGCGCGCTGCACGTCCTCCAGGACATCGACCTCACCGTCGGCCGCGGGGAGGTGGTGGTGGTCATCGGCCCCTCCGGGTCCGGGAAGTCCACCCTGTGCCGGGCCATCAACCGCCTGGAGACCATCGAGTCGGGCAGCATCCACCTGGACGGCAGACCGCTGCCCGCGGAGGGCCGGGCGCTGGCCCAGCTGCGGGCCGACGTCGGCATGGTGTTCCAGTCCTTCAACCTCTTCGCCCACAAGACCGTCCTGGCCAACATCATGCTGGCGCCGATGAAGGTCCGTAAGAAGCGGCAAGAGGAGGCGGCGCAGCGGGCCCGCGAACTCCTCGACCGCGTCGGACTCGCCTCCCAGGCCGACAAATACCCCGCCCAGCTCTCCGGCGGCCAGCAGCAGCGGGTCGCCATCGCCCGCGCCCTCGCCATGGAGCCCAAGGCGCTGCTCTTCGACGAGCCGACCTCCGCCCTCGACCCGGAGATGATCAACGAGGTGCTGGAGGTGATGCGCCAGCTCGCCCGCGAGGGCATGACGATGGTCGTGGTCACCCATGAGATGGGCTTCGCCCGCTCCGCCGCCAACCGTGTGGTGTTCATGGCGGACGGCCGCATCGTCGAGGACCGCACCCCCGAGGACTTCTTCACCGCACCGCGCAGCGAACGCGCCAGGGACTTCCTCTCCAAGATCCTCAAGCACTGAACGGGGGCGCCGCGATGTCGTACTCTCCCCTCCCGCCTCCCCTCCCGTACCTGCGTCGCGCCCTGGTGGCACTCCTTCTCACCGCACTCGCCCTGGCCGCCGCCGGCTGCGGCCGGGAAGGCAGCCCGCCGGTCAAGGGCCCCAAGAGCAGCGAACTGCCCACCTACCCCGTCGCCCGGAACCTCACCCTGCCCGCCTCGCCCACCTGGGAACGCGCCAGACGCCGCGGGTATCTCATCGTCGGCGTCAAGGAGGACCAGCCCTACCTCGGCGAGAAGGACCCGGCCTCCGGGCGCTACACCGGCTTCGACATCGAGATCGCCAAGATGATGTCCGCCGCCCTCGGCTTTCCCCCCGCCACCCTGCACTTCACCACGATCTCCTCCGCCAACCGCGAGACCGCCCTGCAAAACGGCCAGATCGATTACTACGTCGGCACCTACACCATCAACGGCAAACGCAAGAAGCTGGTGGGCTTCGCCGGGCCGTACTACCTGGCCGGCCAGTCGCTGCTGGTCCGCCGCCACGAGAACGACATCCGCGGGCCCGCGGACCTGGCCGGCAAACGCGTCTGCTCGGCGGCAGGATCCACCCCCGCCCAGCGCATCCAGGCCCAGTACCCCAGGACCCAACTGGTCACCTACGACACCTACTCGGCCTGCGTCGACAATCTGCTGACGTATCAGGTGGACGCGGTGACGACGGACGATGCGATTCTGCTCGGCTACGCCGCCAAGGTGCCCGACGAGCTGAAGGTCGTCGGCAAGCCGTTCTCCCAGGAGCCGTACGGAGTCGGCGTACCGCGCGCCGACAACGCCCTGCGCTTCGCGCTCGATGCCGCGCTCGCCGCCGACGAGAAGAACGGCAGCTGGAAGAAGGCGTATGACGCGACCCTCGGCCTGTCCGGAGTGCCCGCGCCCCAGCCGCCCCCGATCGTCCGCTACCCGGCGGGCTAGGACCTAGGACCAGCCCATGAACGTTCTCCTCGACAACCTCGCCCTCTACGGACAGGGCCTGCTGGGCACCGTCGAACTCACCGTCTACGCCTCGCTGCTCGCCCTCGCGCTCGGCTTTCTGATGGCCGCTTTCCGCGTCGCGCCCGTCGGGTCGCTGCGGGGCTTCGGCACGGCCTGGGTGACGGTGCTGCGCAACACCCCGCTGACCCTGCTGTTCTTCGCCGTCGTCCTGGGCCTGCCGCGCTTCGGGGTCGTCCTGCCCTTCCAGCTGTTCGCCGTCCTCGCGCTGGGCTGCTACACCTCCGCCTTCATCTGCGAGGCGCTGCGCTCGGGCATCAACACCGTGCCGGTCGGGCAGGGCGAGGCGGCCCGCAGCCTGGGCATGACCTTTCCCCAGACCCTCGGTGAAATCGTCCTGCCCCAGGCATTCCGCTCGGTCATCCCGACCATCGGCTCCACCCTCATCGCGCTCGCCAAGAATTCCGCGATCGCCGGCGCCTTCAGCGTCACCGAACTCCTCGGCGTCTACAAACCCCTCAACGAGCTGGGCTACAGCATCGTGTGGACCTTCGTCTGGATCGCCGTCGGCTATCTGATCGTCACCCTGACCATCAGCGCGCTCTTCACCCTGCTGGAGAAGCGCTACGGAGTCGCCCGATGACCACCACCGCCCTCTACGACATCCCCGGCCCCCGCACCCGGGCCCGCCACCGCCTCTACGGCCTGATCGGTGCGGTGGCGATCTGCGCCCTGATCGCCTGGATCGTCTCCCTCCTGTTCGCCACCGGGCAGTTCACCGCCGCCAAATGGGCGCCCTTCACCTACAAGGGCATTCAGGAACTGCTGCTCAGGGGCCTGGGCAACACCCTGCGGGCCTTCGGCTTCGCCGCGGTGCTGTCGCTGGCGCTCGGCGGGGTGCTGGCGGTCGGCAGGCTCTCGGTGCACCGGCCGGTCCGCTGGGTGAGCACGCTGGTGGTGGAGTTCTTCCGGGCGATGCCCGTCCTCGTCATGATCTTCTTCATCTATGTGGCGCTGAAGGTCGCCCCGCTGCCCGCCCTCGTCGCCGGTCTGACCCTCTACAACGGTTCGGTGCTCGCCGAGGTCTTCCGCGGCGGCATCAACTCCGTTGAGCACGGGCAGGGGGAGGCCGCCTATGCGCTCGGCATGCTGAAAACGCAGGTCATGACGCATGTTCTGGTACCCCAGGCGGTCCGGGCGATGCTCCCCGCGGTCATCAGCCAGCTGGTCGTCGCCCTGAAGGACACCTCGCTCGGCTTCCTGATCACCTACGAGGAGTTCCTCCACGCCGGCAAGCTCATCGCCTCCAACCTCGACTACGACCTGCCGTTCATCCCCGTCGTCATGATCATCTCGCCGATCTACATCGGGATGTGCATGCTGCTGTCCTGGCTGGCCAACTGGGTCGCCAAGCGCCAGCGCCGCAACCCGAAGGTCGAAACGGCCGAGGTCGCCCCGCCCGAGCCGGGGACCCTGCTGCCCGGCATGCAGCAGGCGCCGCACGGGTGAGGGGCACCGCGGCGCAGACGGCGGGCCCGGCGGGGGCGGCGGCCCGGGAGCCGCCGGGCCGCCGCTCAGCGCAGGCGACGGGCGAGCCAGGGCGTGAGCGCGTGCGGGAAGACCAGCTCCTTGTACGTCTCATCGCCGGGCAGCGAGACCACCAGCCAGACGCGTGGCGGGAACACCCGGCGCCTGACCTGCACGAGCCCGCCGTACACGGACCGCAGAAAGGCCGGGACCGCGTCCCGGGGGACATCCGGGAAGTCCACCCCCTCGACGGTGATCTTCGCATCGTCCTCCGGGAAGAGCTGCACGGTGACGGCGGGCGACCCGCCCAGCTCCACGTACGCCTCGTGCGGCAGCGAGCCGTCCGCATCCAGGACGGTGAAGAGCCCCGCCGAGGTACGGCGCGAGGTCTGGTCCGCGCCGATGTCGTCGGTCACGGCCAGCTCCAGCCCGTACTCCTCCGCAATCCCGCGGATCGCGGTGACGGCGGCCTCGGTGGTCGGGAGGTGTGGCTGGCGCTGTGGCTGTGACCCGTGGTTTCGCATACCCCGATGATGCCGGAGCGCCCCCGCGCCCTGCGGCCGGGCGCCCTCAGTCCCGTACCGGCACCGACACATACGACGGATCGCCGGCCGGTGAGGAGAACGTCAGCCGGGCGCCGTACGGATTGTGCGCGATGTAGAGAGGGTCGACGCTGTCCACGACGACCGCGAGCCGGTGCCCGGCCGGGACGTCGTATGCCGTCGAGAAGAGGTCCAGATCCACCCCGAACGGCTTGCCCGGGGTCTTGCCGTAGAAGGTGAACGGTGCGTGGGTGACCAGTTTGCCCAGGCCCAGCGGGCCGACGTCGTAGAGATAGGCGATGGCGGTGCCGCTGTCGGCGGTGCTGGTCATGGTGGTGTGCAGACGGGTCGTCCCGCGCACCCGCTGGCCGGTCTCATAGCGCTCGGACTGCCAGACCGCGGCCAGCGAGCGCGGCAGGAGCGGCACGGAGGCCATCGGCGGCAGCCGGAAGAACTGGTCCAGCATGCTGGAGAGGAAGATCAGCCCGCCGTCGGCGCCGGAGTCGAGATTGGTGTGGATCTGCCGGCTGCCGTCCAGCGCGATCCTGCGGTGCGCGGACGGGACGTCCTTCCAGCTCTTGTAGCCCTCGTAGGCGCCGGTGGAACGGGACTTGAGCAGGACGGGCGACTCGCGGTTGATGCCGTTGTCGGTGCCCTTGAGGTAGTGGTCGAACCACCGCTTGGTGTCCGTCCAGGTGTCGTTGGGCAGCCCGAAGAGCCCGAGCCCCTCGGCCGTCGCATGGTCGCCGGGCCGGAACTCCAGCCGCTTCGGCCCCTTCAGCTTCTCGTAGAAGGCGGCGTACTGATTGGGCGGGAAGAGCGAATCGCCCCAGGCGTTCCCGAGCATGATCGCCGCACCGTTGGCGTTGATCTTGTCGAGATAGGTGGCGGGGGAGCGCTTCTTCCCCCACGCGATCATGTCCTTTTCCCTGGCGAGATTGGAGGTGAGGAAGTCCTTGAGGATCCTGCGGAGTTCGGGGCTGGGACGCCCGGTCAGCTCGCCCGCTCCGCCGAGCATCGCCGCGGCCTGGAGGTGCTGGGTACGGCCGCTGTAGATGGAACCGATCAGATCGGCCCAGCCGCTGAGCGCGGCAACCGCCTTGATCCGCTTGTCGAATGCCGACGCCAGCAGGCTGATTCCGGCCCCGTACGAGACCCCGCCCATGCCGACCTTGTGCGGATCGGCGGGCGTATGGGCCAGCGCCCAGTCGATGACTTTCGAGGCATCGGCGACATCCTGCGGACCGGCCGTCTCGATCTCGCCGCCCGACTGCCAGAAACCGCGCGAGTTGTAGCCGACGACCACATAGCCCGCGTCCGCCAGCTTCTTGGCCTGCGCCATGTATTCGATCTGCGGCATGGCCCAGCTGGTGGGCAGCACGATCAGCGGGTAACGCCGGGACCCCTCGGCGCCCGCCGGGGTGAAGACATTCGCCTTGAGGGTGATGCCGCCCTCGCCCTTGATGTCGACGAACTTCACCGAGGGTGCGCCGGATACGGCGGCCGGATTCGCCGGTGCCGCCTGGGCGGTGGCCGGCGCAACGGTGAGGACGGTGCCGGCGACCATGGCCGCGGAGACGGTGCCGATCGCGGCGCGCAGGGTCGTACGGGACGTCGTCGTACGGAAGGGCGTCATCTTCTCTGCTCCAGATCTCGATGCGAGCCGCGCGCACGCTGTCCGGGGACAGATGGGGCGTACGGGGCCCGAGTTGACTGGAGAGTAAGGTCCGCCCCTTACCTCTGGTAACCCATCGGTAGGTTACGGCTGGGTAACGTCGCGGTGTGGGCGCGTGGTTGCCGGGGTGGGTGAGTTGTCGCTCCCGTTTGACGTCAAGCCTGCATGACGAAATCCTGACCCCATGCTGACTCCCGAGAGCCTCGAAGGGCATTTCACCCTCGTGACCGCCGCCGCCCGCTATGACGCGCTCCGGCTACGCGATGCGCTCGCCGGGAAACCGGACGCCCAACCACTGTCCAGGGACGAGGCGTTGGAAATGCTGGCGCTCGGTGAGGTGATCGCGCGCAAGGCGGCCTACGGGAGGCAGCCGTCGGTGGGCTCCGCACGGGCCCTGGGTGCCTCGTGGTCGCAGATCGGCGCCGCCCAGGGGATCAGCAAACAGGCCGCCTGGGAGGCACACGGCCGCTGGCTGGAGGGGGGCGCCGACGGCTCCGGGGGCGGCGAGGGGCGCGAACGGGGCGCGTGAGGCGAGCCGTCCGCGTCGGCTCCCTCCGGCTCACGTCCTCGTCGGCCCCCTCCGGCGTACGGGCTTCCCTCCTCGCTCACTCACCGGCCCAAGGCCCCGGACGTCCCGACGCAGGCACTTCCTCGCCCGGCGGCACCCGATCCGGCGGGGTCCCGTCGCCGAACGGGCGCCCGCCCAGCTGCTCCCGGTGATGCGGCGTCAGCCAGCCGCCGAGGTCCGGGCCGAGCGGGACGATCCCGGTCGGGTTGATGCCGGAGTGCACCCGGTAGTAGTGCTGTTTGATGTGCTGGAAGTCGACGGTGTCGCCGAAGCCGGGCGTCTGGTAGAGGTCCCTGGCGTACGACCACAGGACCGGGGCCTCGGCCAGCTTGTTGCGATTGCACTTGAAGTGACCGTGGTAGACGGCGTCGAAGCGGACCAGCGTCGTGAACAGCCGGATATCGGCCTCGGTGATGCTGTCGCCCACCAGGTAGCGACGGTCGGCCAGTCGCTCGGACAGCAGGTCCAGGCGCCGGAACACATCGCGGCAGGCCGCGTCGTACTCGTCCTGTCCGGCCGCGAAACCGGCCCGGTACACCCCGTTGTTGACGTCGCGGTAGACCCCCGCCATGACCTCGTCGATCTCCGCACGCAACGGCTCGGGGTAGAGATCGGGCGCACCGGGGCGGTGCAGCGCGGTCCATTCGGTCGCCAGGTCCAGGGTGATCTGCTGGTAGTCATTGGTGACCAGTTGCCCGCTGGCGACGTCCACGACGGCCGGCACGCTGACCCCGCCGGGGTAGTCCTTCTCGCGGGCGTTGTACGCCTCGCTGAGATACCGGATGCCCAGAACGGGGTCGCGGCCGCCCGGGTCCAGGGTGAAGCGCCAGCTGCGGTGGTCCTGGATCGGGTCCGCGATGGCGAGGGAGAGGGCGTCCTCCAGCCCGAGCAGCCGCCGCGAGACAACGGCCCGGCTCGCCCAAGGGCAGGCGCGACTGACGACGAGCCGATAGCGCCCGGACTCCACGGGCCATCCGTACCGGCCATCGGCGGTAATCCGGTCGGCGAAGTGACTCTTGGAGCGCTTGAACGGCTTTCTGCCCAAGAGGGCGTTGGCGTCGTCCGGGGCTGGGGTGGGCTGCGGCTGGGGCATGGCGGCTCCGGGTCGGTGGCCGGTGGTCGGGTCGGTGGCGCGGTGGACACTCTCACCGTCCTCGACAATAAGAACACCGACGAGAACCGATGGGTTGCAGTGCGTGACCGCCGGGTGTCGCGCCGCGGACGCGGCAGGTGCAGTGCAGTGGAGCGGAGAACTGCCCGTCGGCCTCGAAGCATTCGACGCCGTATCGGGCCGGGAAGACGAGTACGCGGCCCTCGCCGGCACCAAAGCCCGCCTTACGGCGCCACTACCCGCCTACGGCATCAGCCCAGCCGCGTCAGATCGGTGCGCAGCCGGTGCCAGATCGGATGCCGTAGCCGTCCCGCCGACGTCCAGCCGGTGAAGGTGATCTCGGCGATGAGCCGGGGTTCGACCCAGTGGGCGCCGGTGACGTCCACGGGGTTGAGGAAAGGGGAGTGGCCCAGGGGGATCACCCCCAGATAGTGCGCGAGATCCCGTCGTTCGCGGTCGGACAGGCCCGAGCCCACGGAGCCGACATACCGCAGCCCGCTCGCCTCCTCGATTCCCGCCAGAATGGCGCCGGGGAGCCCGGCGAGCCCGCCGTGTCCCTCCGTCCAGCCGCCGATGAGCACATCGAGCGTCACCAGATGCTTGGTCTTGCGCCACTCGGGTGACCGTACGCCCGGCGTGTACGGCGAGTGCAGCTTCTTGGCCACCACCCCCTCGATACCGCCCCGCAGCGACGCCTCCCACGCCTGCTGCCCCCGGCCCTCCACATAGGTGGGTACCGACCAGTTGGGGCCGCGCAGCTGCAACTGGGCCAGGATCCCGCGGCGCTCGTAATACGGTGCGCCGAGCAGCGACTGCCCCAGATGCATCACGTCGAACAGGACGAGATGCACCGGAATCTCCATGGCCAGCCGGGCCGTGCGGCGCGGATTGACCACCCCCATCCGACGCTGGAGCAGCCCGAAGTCGGGCCGCCCCCGCGCGTCCAGCACCACGACCTCGCCGTCCAGCACCGCGGGCCGTCCGCGCAGCTGCTCACCGAGTCCGGCCAGTTCGGGATAGGTCGTGGTCGCGTCGTTGCCGGCCCGGGTGACCAGCCGGAGCGTCCCGTCCCCCGGCGTGCTGACGATGCAGCGCGCCCCGTCCCATTTGGCCTCGAACGCCCAGGCCGCCTGCTCGTACTCGGCGGGCAGCGGGCCGACGGTGGCCAGCATCGGCCGGATCTCGGGGTACGGGAGGAACCCGGAGTCGGCGGGCTGGGCCATATGCGGGGCCATATGTCGATGATCGGGGGATACGGGGCCGGTGGCCAGGCGGGGCCGTGGGGGGCCTGGGAGGCCGGTGGACACCGGGCCGGCGTTCGGTGTCCCCGGAGGCGGCTCCATGCCGCCCCCAGAAGGGGCGGCATGAACAGAGCGCATCCGACACTCAGCATTCAACGCGGGTTGCCCCGGCCCGGCATGTCCACACGGGGAGACGGGTGACGCCCCCGGCCCCTCCGCCCTCCTTGCCATGGCCGTGATCCTTACCATGGCCATGATCATTCAGTGGCGGACACGGACAGGGGTGAGGGCGCATGAGCCGGGCGGTCTTGGTGACGGGCGGTTCGCGGGGGATCGGGCGGGCGGTCGCGGAGCGGTTCGCCGCGGGCGGGGACCGGGTGGCGCTGCACTACGGGTCGCGGCGCGAGGCGGCCGAGGCGGCGTTCGCGGGGCTGGCGGGGAGCGGGCATGTCCTGGTGCAGGGGGATGTCGCGACGCCGGACGGTGCGGCCGCGGTCGTCGAGGCGGCGGTGGACGGGCTCGGCGGCGTCGATGTGCTGGTCAACAATGCCGCGGCGAATACGGCCCACCCGCTGGACCGCACGTCGTTCGAGGAGTGGCAGCACGCCTGGCGGCAGATCGTGGACGTCAATGTGCTGGGCGCGGCGCACCTCAGCTACTGCGCGGCGCGGAACATGATCGAGCGGGAGGTGGCGGGCCGGATCGTCAACGTCGGCTCGCGGGGGGCCTTCCGGGGCGAGCCGGACCATCCGGCGTACGGGGCGTCCAAGGCGGCGCTGCATGCCATGGGCCAGTCGCTGGCGGTGCACCTGGCGCCGTACGGGATCGCCGTCGCCTCGGTGGCGCCCGGCTTCGTGGGCACCGAGCGGGTCGCGGAGCGGATCACCGACGAGGTCCGGCGGCAGAGTCCGTTCGGCCGGGTGGCCACCCCGCAGGACGTGGCGGCCGCCGTGCACTATCTCGCCTCGCCCGATGCGGTCTGGTCCTCCGGCGCGGTGCTGGACGTCAACGGGGCCTCGCATCTGAGGTGACCGGGCTCGGCACCGTGGCGGCGGGCGCGGGCCCCGGGAAAGCCCGGGGTCCCGGGGGCGGCCCGGAGCCCGGAGCCTCGGGGCCCGGAAAAGGAGAGGCCCCGGCCGAACGGGGGATTTCGGCCGGGGCGGGCCCCAGGCCGAACGGGGGGTTCCGGCCGGGGCGGTAAGTGGGGGAGGCATTCGGAATTTGGTTTCCGCGGTGCTCCCGATTGAACGATAAACCATCGAGGGGCGATGCGGTCCTCCGGCCCCGGGTGACAGTCGTCACCCGGGGTGCGTCAGGGACTCACCGCCAGCACGATGTACGCCGCCAGCAGGGCGAGATGCATCCCGCCCTGGAGCGGCGTCGCGCGGCCGGGGATCACCGTCAGCGTGCCCACCATGACGGTCAGTGCGAGCAGCACCATATGGGTGGCCCCCAGGCCCAGATACAGGGGGCCGGGCAGCCAGGCCGAGGCGGCCGCGACCGCGGGGATGGTCAGGCCGATGCTCGCCATCGCCGAGCCCAGGCCGAGGTTGAGGCTGGTCTGGACGCGGTCGCGCTTCGCGGCCCGTACGGCGGCGATGGTCTCCGGCAGCAGCACCAGCAGGGCGATCACGATGCCGACGACGGAGGACGGCAGACCGGCCGCGGCCACGCCGGACTCGATGGTGGGCGACACCCCCTTGGCCAGCCCGACCACCGCGATCAGCGCCAGCGCCAGCAGTCCGACCGCGGCCAGCGTCCTCCTGCCGGACGGCGGCTCGGCGTGCTCCTCGGTGTCCATCACCTCGTCGGCCGTGACCACGGGGAGGAAGTAGTCCCGGTGCCGCACCGTCTGCGTGGTGACGAACAGCCCGTAGAGGGCGAGGGCGGCGAGCGCCGCGAAGATCAGCTGTGTGGTGGAGAACCGCGGCCCCGGCGTGGTCGTGGTGAAGGTCGGCAGCACCAGGCTGAGGCCCGACAGGGTCGCGACGGCCGCCAGTTCGGCGCCGGTGCCCTCGGCGTTGAAGACGGCCACCTTGTGCCTGAGGGCGCCGACCAGCAACGACAGTCCGACGATGCCGTTGCAGGTGATCATCACGGCGGCGAAGACGGTGTCCCGGGCGAGCGCCGCGCTCTTCTCGCCGCCGTCGGCCATCAGCGTGACGATCAGCGCCACCTCGATGATCGTCACCGCGACCGCCAGGACCAGGGACCCGAACGGCTCGCCCACCCGGTGCGCGATCACCTCGGCGTGGTGCACCGCGGCCAGCACCGCCCCCGCCAGAAAGCACGAGACCAGCACGACCAGAGGTATCGGGAGCGACCGCCCCCAGCTCAGCGCCAGCAGCACCACCGCCAGGACCGGCACCGCCCCGGTCCAGTGCAGCAGCAGGGCACGCAGACGGGCGCTCATGCCCACGAGCCTTACAGATCGCGCGCGCGGCCGCCCGCCGGGCGCGCCGCGCCCTCAGGCCGCCGCCCGGTGCCCCTTCGTGCTCGCGGGCGACAGCGCCGCCTTGGTGACATCGGCGACCAGCTCGACGACATCGGGCCCGTACGCCTGCGAGTTCACCACCTTCAGCAGCAGGCAGAACTGGCCGCCGGAACGGTACTTGCGCGCCAGCGCGCCCCGGTTGCGCACGAGATGCCGTACCGCCGCCCGGTGGGTGACCGGCCGCTGCCCCGCGGCCAGGAACACCGGCCGCTCGCCCTCACCGGCCGTCAGCCGCGCCAGCAGGACGTACTCGACGGCCCCCGGCTCCATCCGGTACGCCGTACCGCCGATGGTGAAGGTGCCCCGGCCCGCACCCGATTCGTCGCCCGGGTGCACCGAGACGCCCGGCAGCAGATTGGCCACATGGGCTCCCAGCCGCCGGTGCGCCGTCGGATCGCCGACGCAGAACTCGGTGCGGGCGCCGAACCCCTGGAGACCGGTGTCATGCGGAGCCACCTCCGGGTGCGCACCGCAGCTCTCGATCACCCCGGCCAGCCCCAGCAGCGCCAGCGCGTCATGCCGGGGGATGCTCCAGTGGGCCGTCGCGTTGTCCCGGTGCGTGACCAGCACGCACTCCGAGCCGTCCGGCAGCCCGAAGAAGTCTTGCTCGCGGGTCAGCTTCCGGCGGGCCACCGCCGCTTGCACGGCCCAGCCGGCCGCCAGGCCCACGGCAAGGGCCACGACCGCCGCGGTCAGGAGCATCAGGGTGTCATCCATGGCGGGCGAGCGTAGCGGCTGTCCGGGTATGCGTTCGAGGCCGGGCGGGGGAGCGGGAGGGCTTGCCCGGGTTTGCCCTCTGCTGTGGCGGCCCCTCCGCGAGTAGGCTCCGGGCCCCCGTCCCCGCCGTGCATGTCTTGGAGGACACCCCGGAATGCCGAACGTTCGACGCCTCACCTCCCTGGGGGCGGCCGCCGCACTGGCCGGCTCCCTGCTGGCGGCCCCGGCCGCCGCCCAGTCCGCCCCGCCCCGCACCCCCGCACCCCACGAGACCGCCACGCCCGCCAAGACCCCCCTCGCCATCGGTCACGGCGGTGCGGTCGCGAGCGTCGACGCGGACGCCTCCGCCGCCGGTATCGCCGTCCTCAAGAGGGGCGGCAACGCCGTGGACGCCGCGGTGGCCACCGCCGCCGCCCTCGGCGTCACCGAGCCCTACTCGTCGGGCATCGGGGGCGGCGGCTACTTCGTCTACTACAACGCCCGGACGCACACCATACGGACCCTCGACGGCCGCGAGACCGCCCCGCGTTCCGCCGACCAGAACCTCTTCCTGGACCACGGCAAACCGATCCCGTTCGCCGACGCGGTCACCAGCGGCCTCAGCGTCGGCACCCCCGGTACGCCCGCCACCTGGGACACCGCCCTGCGCCGGTGGGGCAGCCGCTCGCTCGGCCAGGTGCTCGGCCCCGCCCGGAAACTGGCCCGCGACGGCTTCACCGTCGACGACACCTTCCGGCAGCAGACCGCCGCCAACGAGGCCCGCTTCCGCGACTTCCCCGCCACCGCCCGCCTCTTCCTCCCCGGCGGCAGGCTCCCGGTCGTCGGCTCGACCCTCAAGAACCCCGATCTCGCCCGTACCTACGGCGAGTTGGCGACCAAGGGCGTCGGTTCGCTCTACACCGGCGACGTGGGCCGCGACATCGTACGGACCGTGCGCAAGCCCCCCGTACGCCCCGGATCGAGCCGCGACGTGCGCCCCGGCGATCTGACCGCCGCCGACCTGAGCGGCTACCGGGCCCTCGGCCAGGCACCCACCCACACCCGCTACCGCGGCCTCGACGTCTACGGCATGGCCCCGTCCTCCTCCGGCGGCACCAGCGTCGCCGAAGCGCTCAACATCCTGGAGAAGAGCGATGTCTCCCGCCTGACCGAAAAGCAGTATCTGCACCGCTACATCGAAGCCAGCCGGATCGCCTTCGCCGACCGCGGCCGCTGGGTCGGCGACCCCGCCTACGAGCACGTCCCCACCCGGGGCCTGACCTCGCAGCGCTTCGCCGACTCCCGCGCCTGCCTCATCCGCGACGACAAGGCCCTGACCAGCCCGCTCGCCCCCGGCGACCCGCGCCACCCCGAGCCCTGCCGCAGCGCCGACAAGGCCGCGCCCACCACCTACGAGGGCCAGAACACCACCCATCTCACCGTCGCCGACAAATGGGGCAACATCGTCGCCTACACCCTCACCATCGAGCAGACCGGCGGCAGTGGCATCGTCGTCCCCGGCCGCGGCTTCCTGCTCAACAACGAGCTGACGGACTTCTCCTTCGCGCCCGCCGACCCGGCCGTACACGATCCGAACCTGCCCGGCCCCGGCAAGCGCCCGCGCTCCTCCATCTCCCCCACCATCGTCCTGCGCCACGGCAAGCCGGTCGTCGCCCTCGGCTCACCCGGCGGCGCCACCATCATCACCACCGTCCTGCAAACCCTCGTCAACTTCCTCGACCGCGGTATGCCCCTGGTGGACGCCATCGCCGCCCCGCGCGCCAGCCAGCGCAACGCGACGGCCACCGAACTCGAACCGGCCCTGTGGAACAGCCCGCTCCGTCGCCAACTGGAGGCCCTCGGCCACACCTTCAAACAGAACCCGGAGATCGGCGCGGCGACCGGCATCCAGCCGCTGCCGGGCGGCCGCTGGCTGGCGGCGGCCGAAAAGGTACGCCGCGGCGGCGGCTCGGCGAGGGTCGTGCAGCCCTGAGGCATGTCCGCACGCACCCGGCGCCGCGGCCCGCTGTGCCGTCCGTGTTACGTCCATGTGGCCCACCGCGCGGCGTCGTTGCTGGCCACGACGGTGCCCACTAACCTCCTGGGACCGTTCGCCGAGAACGGTCCCAGGGAGGGCACGCACCGTGAGCGTTGACGAGAGCCGTGACAGCGGAACCGGGCCCGACCGCCCCGCATCGCCGGCCGGAGCACCCGAAGGGCTCGCCGACCAGGCGCGGGCGCTGGCCGAGGGGCGGGTGACCTCCACCGCGCTGGTCCGCCGTTCCCTGGAACGCATCGAGGCCACCCAGCCCACCGTCAATGCCTTCCGGCGGGTACGGGCCGAGGCGGCGATGGCCGAGGCCGCGGCAGCCGACCGGCGGCTGGCCGCCGGCGAACGGCTGCCGCTCCTGGGCGTGCCCGTCGCGGTCAAGGACGACACCGACGTGGCGGGCGAGCCCACCGCGTTCGGCTGCGCCGGCCGGTTCCCGCCCAAGGAGCACGACGCCGAGGTCGTCCGACGGCTGCGCGCGGCCGGCGCCGTCATCGTCGGCAAGACCAACGCCTGCGAGCTCGGCCAGTGGCCGTTCACCGAGGGCCCCGCCTTCGGCGACACCCGCAACCCCTGGAACCTCGACCACACCCCCGGCGGATCCTCGGGCGGCTCGGCCGCCGCGGTGGCCGCCGGTCTGGTCCCCGCGGCGCTGGGCACCGACGGCGCCGGATCGGTCCGTATCCCCGCCGCCTGGTCCCATCTCATCGGCATCAAACCCCAGCGCGGCCGCATCTCCACCTGGCCGGACGCCGAGGCGTTCCAGGGCATCACCGGCATCGGCCCGCTCGCCCGCACCGTCGAGGACGCCGCGCTCCTGCTGGACGTCGCCAGCGGAAACCACCCCGGCGATCTGCACCGGCCGCCCGCCATCGCCGCCCGCGAGGCCGCCGGCCGCGACCCCGGCCGGCTGCGCATCGCCCTGTCCTGGAAACCGGCGATCACCTTCACCCGCAAACAGCTGCACCCCGAAGTGCGCGCCGCGGTCACCGAGATGGCCCGTACGCTGGCCCGCCTCGGCCATTTCGTCGAGGAGGCCGACCCCGACTACGGGCTGGTCGGCCTCTCCTTCGTCCCCCGCGCCACCGCCGGCGTCGGCGAATGGGCCGCCCGCGTCCCCGACTCCCGCCTGCTCGACCCCCGCACCCGCGAATCCGTCCGGATGGGCCGCCTCCTCGGCGGCCCCGTCCTGCGCCGCGCCCGCGCCGCCGAAAGACGCCAACAACGCCGTATCGGCGCCCTCTTCGGCCCCTACGACGTCCTGCTGACCCCCACCACGGCCACCCCGCCGCCCCGCATCGGCACCTTCGCCGAACTCAGTGGCTGGCGCACCGATCAAGCCATGATCGCCGCCTGCCCCTACGCCTGGCCCTGGAACGTCCTGGGCTGGCCCGGCGTCAGCGTTCCGGCCGGCTTCAGCACCGACGGCCTCCCTCTGGGCGCCCAGCTGCTGGGACCCGCCCACGACGAACCCCGGCTGATCTCGCTGGCCGCGCAGCTCCAGGACGATCTGCGCTGGCACCAGCACCGGCCGGCCGCCGTGGTGTGACGGCCGGACCGGGCTCCCGGCGGGCTCAGCCCAGCAGCGCGAGGATCGCCTCCGTGGAGTCGGTCTCGCCCAGCCGCGGGAAGATCTTCTCCAGGCTGTTGCGGTGCGCCGCCTCGTCGAAGTCGGTGACCGCGTCGGTGGCGATCGTGACGTGATAGCCGTGTTCATGGGCGGCGCGGGCGGTGGACTCGACGCCGATGCTGGTGGCGATGCCCGCCAGCACGATCTGGGTGACACCGCGGCGGCGCAGCTCCAGATCCAGGCTGGTGCCGTGGAAGGCGCCCCAGTGCTGCTTGCTGACGGTGATGTCGGCGGGCTGCCGGTCGAGTTCGGGGACGAGCTCGGCCCAGTCGGCGGGCGGCGTGGCCCCGCGCAGCGAGGTCTCCGTACGGCCGGGGGCGCCGCCGGTGACATTCACCAGCACGACCGGCAGCCCACGCGCACGGAAGGCGGCCGCCAGCCGGGCGCCGCGCTCGATCACCTCGGCGGAGGGGAGCGGGGCCCCGGGCAGCGCGGCGATCCCCTTCTGGAGGTCGATCAGGACCAGGGCGGTCTGGGGGTCGAGGGTGGTGGCGGTCATGGGAGGCTCCAAAGGTGGGGTGAACGTGCTTGACGGGATGGTGAGTTGAGGGATGTGGTCAGTTTCCGGTGCCTGTCCGCAGGGCGCGGTCGGTCACGGTGAGAAGGAACAGCACCGCACCGAGGGCGATGCCGATCAGGGCGATGTGGTGCAGGCCCGAGTCGGTGGCCCGCTGCCCGTACAGGAGGCCGATCAGGCTGGAAGCCGTGAGCGCGCCGAGGTACTGGGCGGTGCGCTGGAGTCCGGAGGCCGCGCCGACGCCGTCGGCCGGGGCCTGGGCGTAGACGGCGGCCTGGTTTCCGGTGGACGCCAGCCCTTGCGGGACGCCGATCAGCACCCCGGCGCACAGCAGCAGGGGCAGCGGGCTGGTGCCGTGCAGGACGAGCAGCACCGCACCGCCGGCCGCCAGACACGCCGCCGTGACGGTCAGCGGGGCGCGGATGCCCTTCGTGCGGGCGCCCGCGAGCGCGCAGAAGGCCGCCATCCCCGACATCGGCAGCATGATCAGCCCGGCGTGGAAGGACGAGTAGCCGTGCGCCTGTTCCAGCCACTGGCTGAAGCTGTAGAGCACGCAGTAGATGACCAGATACGTCAGTCCGTGGCGGAGGTAGGTGCGCAGCAGCCCGCCGTTGTGGGCGAGCATCCGCAGGTCGAGGAAGGGGGCCGGATGCCGTAGCTGCCACCAGGCCAGCACGGCCGCCAGGACGGCGACCGGGGCCAGCAGCGGCCACTGGGGGTGCGCGAGGTCCCGCAGGAAGAACATCGTGGTGGTGAGCGTCGCGGCGAACAGCGCGATGCCCAGGGGGTCGAGGGCGGCACCGGACGCGGCCGGGTCCCGGTCGGCGCGGGGGATCTTCTCGTCGCGCGGCAGCCAGGCCAGCCCGCATCCCAGCGTCAGCACCGCCAGCGGCACATTGATCCCGAAGACCGCACGCCAGCCTGCCGTCGCGGCGAGCAGTCCGCCGAGGGTGGGGCCGAGCGCGGCGCTGCCCAGCGCCGCGAGCGAGAGCCGCCCCAGGACGGTACGGGGGGTGGGCCGGCCCGTTCGCCGCGATGCGGCGCGCAGCATCGCCATCGCGGCGGGGTAGGCGGCGGCCGTGCCGATGCCGAGCAGGACCCGGGAGACGATCAGCAGGGTGAAGGTGGGGGCCAGCGCCCCGACGAGCCCCGCCGCGCAGACCGCCACCGCACCGGCGAGGAACACCCGGCGCGGCCCGATGCGGTCCGCCAGCCGCCCCATCAGGGGCTGTCCCACCGCACTGGCGACATACATCGCGGACAGCAGCGAGGCGGTGCCGGCAGGTCCGACGTGGAAGGTGCGGCCGATGGTCACCAGCGCGGTGGCGATCATCGTGGAGTTGACCGGGTTGAGCAGGGAGCCGAGGAGCAACGGGGTCATGAAGCGGGCGCCGAAGGCCCGGTCCGGTGCCTCGCCGGGGCCCTGACCGGCAGCGACGGTCGCGCCCGCGGCAGCGGCGGGGCGAAGGGAACGGCCCGGCCCGCTCATGGCTGCATCAGCCGTCGCATCAGCTCGGTCGCCGTGGCGAGGGTGTGCTGCTCCTCGGGGGTCAGCCGCTCCGCGATGGCCACGGCGAGCCAGTTGTGTTTGGCCTGCCGTATGGCCGTGAGCGTGCGGCGACCCTCCTCGGTGAGGGAGAAGATGACCTGCCGCCCGTCGGTCGGGTGCGGGCTGCGGGAGAGGATCCCCAGCTCCTCCAGTGCGCCCACCGTCACCCGCATGGACTGCGGGCGGACCAGCTCGGCGCGGGCCAGGGCCGCGATGGTGGCCGGTCCGTCTGTGTCGATCCGGCGGAGTACCGCGCGCTGGGTGGGGCTGAGCTCGCCCTGCGGGGAGGCGGCGCGCAGCTGTCGCATCAGCAGGCCCACGGCCGCGCCCAGATCCGTCGCGAGGCGTTCCTGGTTCGTATCGGGCATGGGGCGAGGATAGGCAGTCGACAGGGAAACTTGCAAGGCAATCTTGCAAGTTTCCCTGTCGTATTGTCCTGGCTTGTTTTCGTCGACGCCGGGGGAGCTTGTGCGCGGTCCGTAACCTGTCTGTAGCGCGGAGTCGCCCTCGTCGAAACATCGGCGGTGTGCGATGCGGACGAAGGCGAGAGCTCCGGGCGAGCGGGAGAGGCGAAGGCATGTCAGGGGCACAACCCCGCGATGCAGTCCAGGAGTTCGCGCATTTTCTGACGGATCTTGCCTGGCGGCTCGACCCGGAGGCCGGGTGGTACGGCGTCTTCGCCCGGCGCGACCCCGAGGGGCTGCGGGCCTGCCTGGAGGGGCGGGAGGTGCCGCCGTGGGACGTGGTGGAGTCGCTGCTGTACGACCTCGCGGAGCTGCCGGGCGAACAGGGTGCGAGCGCCGCGGGTGCACGGGCCCGGCGGCTGCATGCGCACGCGGTCGCCGACATCGACGCCCGTCCGGGCAGCCGCCCCGCGTTGGAGGAGCGGCTGGCGGCGATGGTGCGCGAGGAGCGGCGCGCGGCACAGCGGGCCGGTGAACTCCAGGAGGTCGCACGGACCGCACATCCGCCGCAGGCGCGGCTTGCCGAGGATCTGGCCTGGGTGCGGGACGATCATGCCCGCGCGGCATCCCGGGCCGATGAGCTGCGGGCCCGGCTGGAGGCGCTGGGCCGGGCTGAGGCCCGGGGGCGGGAGCGGGCCGGACGGCGGAAGGCCAAGCGGCCCGCGCGTCCCCGAGGGGCCCGGTTCGCCGGGCTGGAGGAGACGGAGGAGGCGCCGGAGGAGTACGTGAACATCCCTGCACCGGCCGCGGCCCAGGGGGCCACCCCGCGCGGCGCCCGCTTCGCCGGTGCCCTGCAACAGGGGCCGGACGACGGCGGCCCGGCCGACTCCCCGCCGCCCGAGGTCGCGGCCGAGGAACGGGTCGCCGCCGCCACCGCCGTCTCCCGTCTGACTCGCCTCCGCGCCACCGGCGACGGCGGCCTCGCCTACGCCGAACTCTGCGCCGCCGCCCACCGTCCGGCCGCCGAACTCCCTCTTCTCATAGAGGAGTTGGAGCGCGCCGGACTCTCCTTCGACGTCCCCACCCTGCTGTGGGAGGCGGCCTGTCTGCCGCCCGACGGGCTCGCCGCGGCCGCCGATGCGCTGACCGCCGCGGACCGTGGCGCCGAGGGCACCGCGCTGCTGCGGCAGGCCGTCTCCCGCCCCGTCGAGGAGGTCGCCCTGACCGCGCTCGCGCTGCTCGAACGGGACCGCGGCGCCCAGGCCCTGGAGCTGCTGGCCGCGCTCGTACGGTCCCGTACGCCCGAGGAGGCGGCCGCGGCGGAGGCGGTGGCGCCGGACGCGCTCGGGCCCCTGCTGCTGGCCGCGGCCGAGAGCGTCTCCCCGCACCGCCACAGCGATATCGCCCACGCCCTGCGGATCGCCCACCGCTGAGCCCGCACAGGGGTGCCCGGCCGGACGCGCCGCGCAAAGAGATGGTCTTGCCACCGTGCGTGACGGGGCTTACGGTCACCTCCACACGCGTAGATCCCGCAGGTGCGGTGGCGCAGGCGTCGGCGTGGATCCCGCGTGGGCGCAGGCTGACGCAGCGACAAAGGAGCAGCTCATGGCCGATGTTGTGCGTGCCGCACTGGTCCAGGCGACCTGGACCGGCGACACCGAATCGATGATCGCGAAGCATGAGGAGTACGCCAGGGCGGCGGCCGCGCAGGGCGCGAAGATCATCGGCTTCCAAGAGGTCTTCAACGCCCCGTACTTCTGCCAGGTCCAGGAGCCCGAGCACTACCGCTGGGCCGAGCCCGTACCCGACGGCCCGACCGTACGCCGGATGCAGGCGCTGGCCCGCGAGACCGGCATGGTCATCGTCGTCCCGGTCTTCGAGGTCGAGCAGTCCGGCTTCTACTACAACACCGCGGCCGTCGTCGACGCCGACGGCACCGTCCTGGGCAGCTACCGCAAACACCACATCCCGCAGCTCAAGGGCTTCTGGGAGAAGTACTACTTCAAGCCGGGCAACATCGGCTGGCCGGTCTTCGACACGGCCGTCGGCAAGGTCGGCGTCTACATCTGCTACGACCGCCACTTCCCCGAGGGCTGGCGGCAGTTGGGCCTCAACGGCGCCCAGCTCGTCTACAACCCCTCCGCCACCTCCCGCGGCCTCTCCTCCCACCTGTGGAAGCTGGAACAGCCCGCGGCCGCCGTCGCCAACGAGTACTACATCGCCGCGATCAACCGCGTCGGCGTCGAGGAGTACGGCGACAACGACTTCTACGGCACCAGCTACTTCGTCGACCCCCGCGGCCAGTTCGTCGGCGACGTCGCCAGCGACTCCAAGGAGGAACTCCTCGTCCGCGACCTCGACTTCGGCCTGATCGACGAGGTCCGCCGGCAGTGGGCGTTCTACCGCGACCGCCGCCCCGACGCCTACGACGGGCTGGTGCGGCCGTGACCCACGTCCCCCATGATGCGCCGGGCCTGCACGCCCGCCACCAGGCCGTCCTGCCCTCCTGGCTCGCCCTGTACTACGACCGCCCCCTCGAAATCACCCACGGCGAGGGCCGCCACGTCTGGGACGCCGAGGGCAACCGCTACCTCGACTTCTTCGGCGGCATCCTCACCACCATGACGGCACACGCCCTGCCCGAGGTGACCAAGGCGGTCGCCGAGCAGGCCGGCCGCATCCTGCACACCTCCACGCTCTACCTCTCCCGCCCCATGGTCGAGCTGGCGGAACGGATCGCCACGCTCTCCGGAATCCCCGACGCCCGGGTCTTCTTCACCACCTCGGGTACCGAGGCCACCGACACGGCCCTCCTGCTGGCCACCTGCTACCGCCGCTCCAACCAGATCCTGGCGATGCGCAACAGCTACCACGGCCGGTCCTTCTCCGCCGTCGGCGTCACCGGCAACCACAGCTGGTCGCCCACCAGCCTCTCGCCCCTCCAGACGCTCTACGTCCACGGCGGCATCCGCACCCGGGGCCCCTACGCCCACCTGAACGACCGCGACTACATCACGGCCTGCGTCGCCGACCTGGAGGACGTGCTCGACCAGACCGCGGGCGGGGTCGCCGCCCTGATCGCCGAACCGGTCCAGGGCGTCGGCGGCTTCACCGCGCCCCCCGACGGCCTCTACGCCGCCTTCCGCGAGGTCCTCGCCCGCCACGGCATCCTCTGGATCAGCGACGAGGTGCAGACCGGCTGGGGCCGCACCGGCGACCACTTCTGGGGCTGGCAGGCACACGCCGACAACGGCCCGCCGGACCTGCTGACCTTCGCCAAGGGCATCGGCAACGGCATGTCCCTCGGCGGCGTCGTCGCCCGCGCCGAGGTCATGAACTCCCTGCCCGCGAACTCCATTTCCACCTTCGGCGGCAGCCCCATCACCATGGCCGCGGGCCTCGCCAACCTCACCTACCTCCTCGAACACGACCTCCAGGGCAACGCCCGGCGCGTCGGCGGTCTGCTCATCGAGCGGCTGCGGGGCGTCGCGGCCGGACTCGACGTCGTACGGGAGGTCCGCGGCCGCGGCCTGATGATCGGCGTCGAACTGGTCCGCCCCGGCACCGGCGACCGCTCGCCCGAGGCCGCCTCGCTGGTCCTGGAGGCCGCCCGCGAACGCGGTCTCCTCGTCGGCAAAGGCGGCCAGGGCGGCGCCACCCTGCGGATCGCACCCCCGATGACCCTGACCGTCGCGGAGGCGGAGGAGGGCGCGGAACTCCTCGCCCAGGCGCTGGAGGAGGCGCAGGGGAGGCTGGTGGGCTCGTAGCCGGGGTCGCGCCGAGGGGCGGGTACTTCGCCGCCCGCCCCGCCGCCGTCCTTCTGGACGGGGGCCCGGCCATGACCCATCGGGCAGGCCCTAACGGTCCGCCAGTACGTCCCGTACGGTGTCCGCCACCAGCGTGAAGAAGCCGGTGTGCGCCCGGCGGCTGCACGGCGCCTCCGGGTTCCACGGCAGGATCCGCGCGCCGGCCTCCAGGGCGCGCCAGTGTTCGTCCGCCCGCAGCCGCTCGGGCCGGGCGGCATTCGACCGGGCGTCCGCCAGCACGATGTCCGGCCGCATCCCGGCCGCCTCCGCCCAGCCGACCGTGGACCAGTTGGCACCGGACCCGGCGGCCGGTTCCAGCAGCTCGACGCCGTGCTCGCACAGTGCCCGCAGATCCGGCCAGGCGCCGGGCCGGGCCAGATGGACCCGCTCGCGGTCGCCGGGCGACAGCGCCAACACCCGGGGCCGCACCGGCCCCCCGGTCGCCTGCCGCAGCACATCCTCCGCCGCGTCCAACTCCCGTGCGGCGCCGAGTGGTTCCCCCTTGCCCAGCGATCCGGCGAGCGCCGCGAACCGCTCCCGTACCTCGGCGAGCCCGCGCCCCGGCCCCACCGCCACGGCCGCCACCGGGACATGCGTCTCCAGCTCCAGCGCGGTCTTCGGATCGAGCCCGTAGATCTGCTCGCCGTCGTAGGTGACGGCGACCACCAGATCCGGCTCGACCGCCAGCAGGGCGTCCGGGTGCAGCGCATGGCCCGAACCGAGATACGGGATGTCCGCGAGCGGCAGCTCGCCCGCCTTGGCCGGGTCGGGGGCGCCGCCGTCGTGCTGGGACCCGAAGAGCCCCACGGGGCGGATACCGTGGTCCCACAGGGTGGCCCCCGCCTGTATGTACGCGACGATCCTCAACGGTCGGTCCCCGGCCACCGCCAGGCGCCCGCGGTCGTCGGAGAACTCCCACGGCGTGCTGTGCTCCATGACGTGTCGCCCTTTCTGGCGTCCGGTGTGCTGTGACGTCCGGTCTTCTGCGTTCGGTGTGCGCTATCCGGTGTGGCGCTCCGGTCTTCCGTGTCCGTGTCCGGGGGCTGGGTCGGGTGTCCTCTCGTGGCGCGGGCCGTTCCGGCGTCCTCGTTCTGCCCGCCGCGGCGCTCCCGCACCCCTCCGCGGCCGGTCCCCCACAAGCGGTGGCCCGCGCTCCGATCGCCACCGGGCGTTCAACCGTCCAGCTGATCGTCGCCGCAACACGGCCATCGCCGCTGATCAACCGTCACGGTATTGCCACGGTGGGTGACATGCTTCTACGGTGTCTCCTTCTCGACCGGCATCTACGGGTGTAGACCAGCTATGACGTGGCGTCAGGTGGACGTCAGGTAGGGAGCAGCGATGACGAGCCGTACGGTCATCCGGGGCGGACTGGTGATCACCGCCGCCGACGAGATGCACGCCGACGTCCTGGTGGAGGAGGGCCGGATCGCCGCCCTCGCCGCCCACGGCAGCGCACCCGCGGAGAGCTGGAGCCGGTCGGCGGACCGCACCGTCGACGCCACCGGCAAGTACGTGATCCCGGGCGGGGTCGACGCGCACACGCACATGGAGTTGCCGTTCGGTGGCACCTCCGCTTCGGACACGTTTGAGACCGGTACAAAGGCGGCGGCGTGGGGCGGCACCACCACCATCATCGACTTCGCCGTCCAGAGCCGGGGCCAGGCGCTGCGCCAGGGCCTGGATGCCTGGTACGCCAAGTCCGATGCCCAATGCGCCATCGACTACGCGTTCCACATGATCGTGTCTGACGTAAATGAGTCGACGCTCAAGGAAATGGACGGTCTTGTCGGCGAAGGTGTGAGCTCGTTCAAATTGTTTATGGCGTATCCGGGGGTCTTTTACTCCGACGATGGTCAGATCCTGCGCGCCATGCAGCGGGCCGGCGAGAACGGCGGCCTGATCATGATGCACGCCGAGAACGGCATCGCGATCGACGTGCTCGTGAAGCAGGCACTGGAGCGAGGCGAGACCGATCCGCGGTATCACGGCGAGGTCAGGAAAGCGCTCCTGGAGTCGGAGGCGACGCATCGTGCGATCAAGCTGGCCCAGGTCGCCGGGGCGCCGCTGTACGTCGTCCACGTATCGGCACAGGAAGCGGTCGCCGAGCTGACGCGCGCCCGCCACGATGGCCTGCCGGTCTTCGGCGAGACCTGCCCGCAGTACCTGTTCCTGTCGACGGACAACCTCGCCGAGCCCGACTTCGAGGGAGCAAAGTACGTCTGCAGTACGCCACTTCGCCCGAAGGAACACCAGGCCGCGCTCTGGCGCGGCCTGCGCACCAACGACCTCCAGGTGGTGTCGACGGACCACTGCCCGTTCTGCTTCTCGGGGCAGAAGGAACTCGGCCGCGGCGACTTTTCCAAGATCCCGAACGGGCTGCCCGGAGTCGAGAACCGCATGGACCTGCTCCACCAAGCCGTCGTCGACGGACATATCTCGCGCCGCCGCTGGATCGAGATCGCCTGCGCGACACCGGCCCGGATGTTCGGGCTGTACCCGAAGAAGGGCACGATCGCGCCGGGCGCCGATGCCGACATCGTGATCTACGACCCGCACGCCGAACAGACCATCTCGGCGGCGACCCACCACATGAACGTCGACTACTCGGCCTACGAGGGCAAGCGGCTGACCGGGCGGGTGGAGACGGTCCTGTCGCGCGGCGATTTCGTCATCACCGAGCGGGAGTTCACGGGTCGGGCCGGACACGGCGCGTACATCCCGCGCGGCACCTGTCAGTACCTGAACTAACCAGACCTGCACGTCGCGCGCTGCGAACGTCGTGGTGACCGTCCGCAGTACCAGCCTCGGCAGGAATTCAGCAGCCGTTGACCGTTCAGCGGGCGCAGTGTGGCTGCGGCTCGCCGATTCGTACATGATCAGTAAGGGGCATGAATCAACCATGGACTTCGGACTCGTCCTACAGACCGACCCGCCCGCCTCCGAGGTCGTGGAGTTGATGAAGCGTGCGGAGGACGTCGGATTCACGCACGGATGGACGTTCGACTCGTGCGTGCTGTGGCAGGAGCCGTTCGTCATCTACAGCCGTATCCTCGCGGAGACGGACCGCCTGATCGTCGGCCCGATAGTCACCAACCCGGGCACGCGGACGTGGGAGGTCACGGCCTCCACCTTCGCCACGCTGAACGATATGTACGGCAACCGGACCGTGTGCGGCATCGGACGCGGCGACTCCGCGATGCGTGTGGCGGGCCGTAAGCCGAACACGCTCGCGCGGATCAGCGGGGCGATCAAGGTGATCCGGGCGCTCGGGCGCGGCGACGAGGCGGATCTCGGCGGCACGGTGGTCAAGTTCCCGTGGGTACGGGAGGGAGCCGAGGTTCCGGTATGGATGGCGGCGTACGGCCCCAAGGCGCTGAAGATGGCCGGCGAGGAGGCCGACGGCTTCATCCTCCAGCTCGCGGACCCGTTCCTGACGGAGTGGATGGTGAAGGCGGTGCGGGACGCGGCGGTGGCCGCCGGGCGCTCGGTGGACGACGTCACGATCTGTGTCGCCGCGCCCGCGTACGTCACGGAGGACGACTCCCCAAAGGCCCTCGGCCACGCGCGCGAGCAGTGCCGCTGGTTCGGCGGGATGGTCGGCAACCACGTGGCCGACCTGGTGGGGAAGTACGGCTCCGACTCCGGCATGGTGCCGCAGCAGCTGACGGATTACATCAAGGCGCGTGAGGGGTACGACTACGCGCACCACGGCCGGTCCGGGAATCCGGACACGAAGTTCGTACCGGACGAGATCGTGGACCGGTTCTGTCTGATCGGCCCGGTGTCCGCGCATGTCGAAAGGCTGCGCGCCCTGAAGGCGTTGGGCGTCGACCAGTTCGCGGTGTACGCGATGCATGACGCGAAGGAGAAGGTCATCGACCAGTACGGCCAGAACGTCATCCCCGCGCTGACCTCATGACCGGCAAGTTACCGGCCCCCTCGACACCCTCGTCATCCGGTCTGTCCGGCAAGGCAGTTCACATCCCCCGCATGGCTATGCTCCGCCGTCCTCCGTAGGGCCTGACCGCCGGCCCCTCATCGAACGGACTGCCCATGACCAACGCCATCCCCTCCCCGTCTTCGTCTCCGATACCGCCGGCCGAAGGCGCCGGCATCGAGCTGACCGCTGACGCGTATCCGGTCGGCAGCCGCTACGCCAATGAGGATCTGCGTCCCGTCCCGCTCGTCGAACGTCGCTGGACCACGTACAACTTCGTGGCCCTGTGGATCGGCATGGCCCACTGCATCCCGTCCTGGACCCTGGCCTCCGGCCTGGTCGCGCTCGGCATGGACTGGAAGCAGGCGGTCCTCACGATCGCCCTCGCCAATGTTCTTGTGCTGTTCCCGATGCTGCTCACCGGCCACGCCGGACCGAAGTACGGCATACCCTTCCCGGTCCTGGCCCGCGCTTCGTTCGGCATCCGCGGTGCGAACCTGCCTGCCATGGTGCGGGCCGCGGTGGCCTGCTGTTGGTTCGGCATTCAGACGTGGATCGGCGGCCAGGGCATCTTCGTACTGCTGGGGAAGATCTTCGGAGGATGGGCCGACGCGGGAAAGATCGGCGGCTACCCGTGGACGCTCTGGCTGTGCTTCGTCATCTTCTGGGCGCTCGAACTGGCCCTCATCTACCGGGGGATGGACGCCTTGCGCCGCTTCGAGAACTGGGCGGCGCCGTTCGTCCTCGTGGGCGCCGTGGTGCTGCTGATCTGGATCGCGAACAAGGCGGGTGGTTTTGGTCCGTTGCTGCACGAGCCGTCGAGGGTGGGCTGGGGCGCGGGCTTCTGGAAGGTGTTCTTCCCGGGACTCATGGGCATGATCGGCTTCTGGTCGACCTTGTCGTTGAACATTCCCGACTTCACGCGCTTCGGCAAGGGCCAACGGGCACAGGTCTGGGGCCAGACCCTCGGCCTGCCGACCACCATGACGGCCTTCGCCCTCATGTCGGTGCTGGTAACAGCCGGTTCGGAAAAGGTGTACGGAGCCGCGATCTGGGACCCGGTCGAGCTGGCCGGCAAGACGGACAGCGTCTTCGGTCTGCTCTTCGCACTCGTCACCGTCTTCGTGGCAACGATCTCCGTGAACATCGCGGCCAATGTCGTCTCTCCTGCCTATGACCTCGCGAACCTCGCGCCGAAGGTCATCAACTTCCGTACGGGTGCGATCATCACGGGCGTCGTCGGCGTGCTGGTCATGCCGTGGAAGCTGACGTCCACGCCCGAGCTGTACATCTTCACGTGGCTCGGCGTCGTCGGCGGGCTACTCGGTACGGTGGCCGGCATCCTGATCGCCGACTACTGGATCATCCGGCGGACCGTGCTGCATCTCGTCGACCTGTACGTGGCGGGTGGAAGGTACTGGTACGGCGGTGGGTGGAACTGGCGGGCCCTCGTTGCATTCGCGGTCGGGGGTGTGCTGGCCGTCGGCGGGTCCTACTCGACGCTCGACGCGAAGGGGGACAAGGCCGGGCCGTTCCCGATCGACGGACTGATCCCGTTCCTCAAGCCGCTCGCTGACTACGGGTGGGCCGTCGGGCTCGGGGCGTCACTCCTCGTCTATGTGGTCCTGATGGCCGGAGAGCGGGCGAGGACAGCCGTCGGCACGTGACGGTGCGAGTGAGCTGCGCCGTACCGGGATGTGGAAGACGGCATATGAGCGGCACAGGCGGTGGTCGGCGGACGGCACGTGGGACGAGGTCTACGCGGCCGTCCTGGCCGATGCGGATGCCGAGGGCCGCATCGACTGGTCGATGGTGAGCGTGGATTGCACCACCTGCCGGGCCCACCAGCACGCCGTGGGAGTCTTCGTCTGGGGGTTCTGGGGCGTATGGGCGGGCTACTGGGCCCGGGAGCGGCGGTCTACCGAGGTGCGTCGGGATACGCGGCGGTCGCGCGGATTTCGACGAGGAGTCCGGGGCTGGCGAGGCCGCTGACCCCGATGATCGTCCAGGTCGGGTAGGGCGCTTGGACGAGGCGCTGTTTGGCCTCGATGAAGCCGGGCAGGTGCTGGCGGATGTCGACGTGGTAGCTGGTGACGTCGACGAGGGCGGAGGTGTCGAGGTTCTCCAGTCGAAGGATCTCTTCGATCTTCGAGACGGCGATCTCGGTCTGCTCTTCGATGGTGTCCGGGATGGTTCCGTCGGCGCGGCGACCGATCGTTCCGGCGATGAACAAGAGGCCGTGCGCGCGGACCGCGGCGGAATAGCCGAAGCTTGCGAAGGCGCTGGT
Source organism: Streptomyces gilvosporeus (assembly GCF_002082195.1). Classification (GTDB taxonomy): domain Bacteria; phylum Actinomycetota; class Actinomycetes; order Streptomycetales; family Streptomycetaceae; genus Streptomyces; species Streptomyces gilvosporeus. The sequence goes on from NZ_CP020569.1 coordinate 7,283,259, forward strand.
GGTTTGCCCGAAGACTGCGTTGTCCTCGGGGACCTCGACGGTATGGACGGTCATTGCGGTGCTTCCCTTTCCTTGCTGACGGGGTCGTGGGCTCCGTGGAGTCAGTTGCCCCAGCGGGACGAGTGGCAGGTGTGCTCCAGCCGGGTCCGGCCGAAGTTCTCGCGTTCGCGGAGGAGTTCGCCGGGGACCGTGTGCCGGGGGGCGTTCTTCGGGTCTTTCGCGGCCTGCTCGACGATCGCGTCGGTGAGTGAGCGACTCATGTCCAGCCGTGGATAGGCGGCGTGCAGGGCGTCGGCCTGCTCGTCGGTGACGGCGTCGAGGTGGTTGGCGTCCCGTGGGTTGCCGAAGTCGAGGGCGACACCCTCGCGGACGAGCACGCACAGCGTTCCTCGGCGTTCCGCGATGCCCGGGGAGGTGTGCAGGGCGATGGCCTGCCAGACCTGGTCGGCGTCGGCTGCGGGTACTCCGCGGTCGGTCAGGAATGAGGCGGCCCGGTCGGCGCCTTCGACCTCGAACCGCTGGTTGTGCGGTCCGTCCGACGCCACGCCGAGGTCATGCATTGCGCACGCGGCGAACAACAGGTCGTCCTGGTAGTCGTGGCCGGTGGCCAGGCCGAGACGGCCGGCCACCAGCCGGGCGAACAGGTAACTGCGGATGCTGTGGTTGAAGACGGACGGCGTCTCCACCGGCCGGATGAGGTTCACGACGGCGTCGGCAAGCGGTGTGCCGGGCAGCGTGATCAGGTCGGCGGTCGCCTCGTAGGTAGGTCCGGTCATGTCTTCAGCCTGGCCGCTACCGCCCTGACCTGGTGAGAGGCAAACTTTCCTCACTTCGTTAGAATCTTGCCATGGCAGTGCATCGAGTCGCGGTCCTGGCGCTGGACGGGGTCACCCCACTCGACCTGGCGATCCCGACGCAGATCTTCACCACCCGGCCGGAAACCCCCTACGAGATGACCCTGTGCGCGCTGGAGACGAAGGTGGCCACCACCGCGGGCTTCGCACTGGTCGCCGACGGGAGCCTGGAACAGGTGCGCACCGCCGACACCGTGATCGTGCCGGGATTCGAACCGATCCTCCCGGTGCCGGACGCCGTGCTCGATGCACTGGCCGAAGCCGGCGACCGAGGCAAGCGTGTGGTGTCGATCTGCACGGGCGCGTTCGCGCTGGCCGCGGCAGGCGTACTGGACGGGCTGCACGCCACGACCCACTGGAAGCACATCGACGACTTCGAGCGGGGCTTCCCGGCCGTCACGGTCGACCGCGACGTGCTCTACGTCGACGAGGGCGACGTGCTCACCTCGGCCGGGGTGTGCTGCGGCATCGACCTGTGCCTGCATATCGTGCGCCGCGACCTGGGAGCGGAGGTGGCCAACCAGATCGCCCGCGGTCTGGTCGCCGCCCCCCACCGAGACGGTGGGCAGGCCCAGTACGTGCCGGCTCCCGTCGCGGTGGCCGGTCAGGCGTCGCTGTCCGGTACCCGTGGATGGGCCCTGCACCGGCTCGGCGAGCCGCTCACGCTGCGCGTGCTTGCCCGGCACGCGGGCCTCTCGCAGCGCACCTTCATGCGCCGGTTCAGCGAGGAGACGGGCACGACCCCGTTGCAGTGGCTGCTCAACGCCCGGCTCGGCAGGGCGCGGGAACTGCTGGAAACCACGGACCGTTCGGTGGAACAGGTCGCGCGGGACTGCGGGCTGGGCACGGCAGGCAACCTGCGGCTGCACTTCCGGCGCGCACTGGACACCACCCCCACTGCTTACCGCCGCACCTTCACACGCTCGACGTCGCCAGCAGTCCCGCGCTCGGACTGAGAATGGCCACCACGACACCGAAGGGTTTCGCCAGGCGGGTCGCTGCCGTCCGAGTTGCCGAGCAGACAAGGAGAAGCGTTGAACCCGAGCCGTCACGAGAACGTGCTCGTGTCGCAGTTCGCGTCTCCGGCCTGGTCCGCACGGCGAAGCCGCAGCGGGCAGTAGCCGGCCAGGTCAAGCTTGGCGAGCCCGGTGTCGACCTCAGCGTTGGTCGGGTCCCCGCTCTGACGGTCGTCGGCATCGGGTTGGTGCTGGTGCGGCGCCGGCCTGTAGATCGGCTCCGTGGTGACCGCCTTGTCTGCCCCGGTAATTCGCTTGCCCACAAGGGTTATCGGTTGCTGGACTGAGGCGGTGGCTACCGTGATCACCGAGGACATGAGGACGACGTTCCGTCAGCAGGGATACCTTGTGGTCCCGGGCGTGCTGACTCCTCGAGAGGTCGCCGTCGGACGCAAGGTGGTTGCGGCCATGTTGGCGAAGCAGCCTCCCGCCGAGGGACATACGGGTCCGCACTTCATCTTTCGGCAGTTCGGAGACCAGGGGCATCCACTGCTCGACTTCTTCTCCCAGACAAAGATTGAAGAACTGGCGAGGCAGTTGCTCCGTGGTGGGCTGGGAATCCAGAGGCCGGAAGGCGTACAGGTGGCCACCACGGTCCCCCCGTGGCCGCACCGCCCAGGAGGGCCTCATGTCGACGGGCTGACGCCGACGGAACCCGACGGCCGACCGGGGACTTTCACCCTGCTCGCGGGTGCGTGGCTCACTGATCACACGTCACCCGGGCGGGGCAACTTGTGGCTGTGGCCTGGTACTCACCTCAGGTTCGGCCGGTATCTCGCCGAGCGGGGAGCGGATGCCCTCAGCCGAGTTGAGGACATGGCACCCGGACCGTACCCGAAGATCGAACTCGGCGATCCGGTGCAAGCGGTCGGCCCGGCCGGCAGCGTAATCTTCGCTCACTACCTGCTCGCGCATAACATCGGCGACCACGCAGGCTCAGCCGATGACGAGGGCCGGGAGACCCTTTATTACCGACTGCAAGCCGACGGCCACCGAGACCGGTGGCAAGAAGCAGTCACGGCGCCATTGAGTGAATTCGCCTAAGAGCATCCGCCAGTAGGCGATCGTTCCACGCCTGCTGGGTCCTCCGTAGGCGTCAGGGAGCCGGTGCCGTGCCGGCGTCGTAGGTGGCGCGGGCGGCGGTGATGTCGGCTCGGTGGCGTTCTGCCCAACCGACGAGCCCGGTGAGGCTTGCGTGGAGTTCGCGGGCCATGGGCGTGAGGCTGTATTCCACCTTGGGCGGCACGGTGGGGTAGACGGTCCGGATGAGCAGGCCGTCGCGTTCCAGCTTGCGCAGGTTCAAGGTGAGCATGCGTCGGCTGATGCCTGTGATGGCGCGTTCCAACTCGGTGAACCGGACTGGTCCGTGTGCGGCGGCAACGAGGATTCCGATGCTCCACTTGCCCGCGACGTGGTCGAGGACCTCGGTGAGCGGGCACGCCTCGTTGCTGACCTGGTCGGACACATCGGTGTGACTGCGTGACATGAAAGTGCCTCCTTTCGCCGCGCGTCATGGTTACAGAGGATGACTGCTGTAACAAGTCGTGCACCATTGGAAGGAATCCCCGTGCGGAGAACCAACGCATCAGCACAGACATCACGTTGGTCGGCACTGGCCGTGCTCTGTGCCGGGCAGTTGATGGTCATCCTCGACGGGACCATCGTGAACGTGGCGCTGCCGTCCATCCAGCGGGACCTCGGTTTCTCCCCGTCGGACCTGGCCTGGGTGGTCAACGCCTATCTGGTCCCCTTCGGTGGCCTGCTGCTGCTCTCCGGACGGCTCGGCGACCTCATCGGACGCAAGCGCGTCTTCATCGCCGGTCTGAGCATCTTCACAACTGCCTCGCTGCTGTGCGGTGTGTCCCAGGACCCGGCGATGCTGCTCGCCGCCCGGTTCGTCCAGGGCATCGGCGGTGCGGTGACCTCCGCCGTCACTCTCGGCATGGTCGTGACCCTGTTCCCACAGCCGAAGGAGCGGGCCAAGGCCATCGGCGTCTACAGCTTCGTCCAGTCCGCCGGTGGCTCGATGGGCCTCCTCGCCGGCGGCGCCCTGACGCAGACCATCAGCTGGCACTGGATCTTCTTCGTCAACGTACCGATCGGCATCGTGGCTGCGCTGTCGGCCGGACGCGTGCTCGCGTCCGAGCACGGTGTCCGCTTCGGCAAGGGGACCGACGTCGTAGGCGCGCTCCTGGTCACATCCGCACTGATGCTCAGCGTCTACACGATCGTCGAGACGACGAACTACGGCTGGACTTCGGCACACACGCTGAGCTTCGGCGCCGCGGCACTCGCCCTGCTCCTGGCATTCGTCGCCCGCCAGGCGAAGGCGACCCACCCACTCCTGCCGCTGCGCCTGTTCCGCTCGCGCAACGTCTCTGGAGCGATGGGTATCCAGGCCCTCATGGTGGCCGGGATGTTCAGCTTCCAATTCCTGTGCGTGCTCTACCTGCAGAAGGTGCTCGGCTTCGACGAGATACACACCGGCCTCGGCATCTTTCCGGTCTCGGTCGCGATCGGCGCGCTGTCCCTCGGCCTCTCGCCCAAGCTGATCGCGCGCTTTGGCCCCCGTGCCGTACTCCTTCCAGGACTCTCGCTCATCACGGCAGGTCTCGCCGCCCTCGGCCGCGTACCGGCAGGCGGGAGCTATGTCGTGGACGTCCTGCCCGCGCTGCTGCCGCTGGGCATCGGCTTCGGCCTCGCGATGCCGTCGCTGGCCACGCTCGCGATGTCAGCGGCCACGCCCCAGGACTCGGGGATCGCCTCCGGCATGTTCAACACCATGCAGCAGATCGGCAGCGCCTTCGGCCTCGCGGTCCTCAGCACGCTCGCCACTTCGCATACGGAGGCCCTGCTGGGCGAGGGGGCAAGCACCGCCTCGGCACTCACCGGTGGTTACCAGCTTGCCTTCGGCATCGGCTCGGGCCTCGTCGCCGTCGCTCTCCTCCTCGCCGCCACCCTGCTGCGATCCCCCGCCACAGCGCAACGTTCAGCGGCCGAGGAGAAGCCGGTCGCCGAGAGCGCCGCTCGCTGACCAGGCGCCGCCGCCCCGCGGAGCGGGGAGAATTCTGTGCTCGCAGGAGGAGATGTGCCTGTCGCGCCATCGTTGATCATCGCGCCCATCCGTGAGGAGTTCCCTGGCGTCATTGCCGCAGCGGGTCACCACCCATCCGTTGGGATGTCATCGTCGACGGATCCCGGATGAGGTGATCTTCGACAAGCTCATCGAGGTACTGGTGTCCGGGATGGGGTATGAGCGAGTGGCGGACGCGACGTGCTCGGCGACCACCTTGCGCAGGCGCCGTGACGAGTGGATAGCCGTCGGCGCGGGCGAGGCCCTGCGTCTGGCCGCGCTCGCCTCCTACGACCGCATGATCTGCCTCGACCTGGAACGGCTCAGCGCGGACGGCTGCCACACCAAGGCGCCCTCGGGCGGCGAGCGCGCGGGCAAGAGCCCCGTCGACCGGGCCAAACAAGGCGTCAAACGCTCACAGCTCACCGAGGCGTACGGCATCCCGCTGGTCACCGAGCCTGCACCGGCCAACATTCGCGATCACACCCTGCTGCCCGCCACCCTTGACCACTACGACGACGTCGCCAAGACGCTCGGCCCACTGCCCGAGCAACCGGTCGTGGAGCGCACGAACTCGTGGATGAACAACTTCGGCAAGCTCCGTCGGTGCACCGAACGCCGCCGCGTCTGCGTCGAGTTCTTCATCGCCCTCGCCGCCGCGATCATCACCATCCGTAGCCTCATCCGCCGGGCATGGACCCTCTATCGCCGGCCCAACCGCCGCCGAAGCCCCCGCCATCCGGTGATCTACTGGCGGACGCTCTTAAGGAGCGCCGCCGTGGACTTCGGAGTCGTCCTCCAGGCCGATCCGCCCGCCTCCGCCGTCGTCGACCTGATGCGCCGCGCCGAGCGCCAGGGATTCCGCTACAGCTGGACCTTCGACTCGGCCGTCCTGTGGCAGGAACCGTTCGTCATCTACAGCCGCATTCTGGAACACACCCGCCGCCCAACACCCTGGCCCGGCTGGGCGAGGCCATCGGCGTCATCCGCGATCTGGCCGAGGACAGGGAGGCGGACCTCGGCGGCGGCCACCGGGTCCGCATCCCCTGGATCGAGAACGGCTGGCTGCCGGTGTGGATGGCCGCCTACGGCCCCAAAGCCCTTGCGGTGGCGGGTCGGTTGGCGGACGGGTTCATCCTTCAGCTGGCCGACCCCTTCCTCACCGAGTGGATGATCAAGGCGGTACGGGAGGCCGCGGCCGACGCCGGGCGCGATCCGTCCGCCGTCACGATCTGCGTCGCCGCCCCGCCTATGTGGGCGACGACCGCAACCACGCCCGCGAGCAGTGCCGCTGGTTCGGTGGCATGGTCGGCAACCACGTTGCCGACCTGGTCTCCCGCTACGGCGAACACTCCGGCATGGTCCCGAGGCGCTGACCGACTACATCAAGGCCCGCAAGGGGTACGACTACTCCCACCACGGCCGGGCGGACAACCCCGACACCGCCTTCGTCCCGGACACCATCGTCGACCGCTTCTGCCTGCTCGGCCCGGCCGCCGCCCAGCTCGACAAGCTGCGGCGGCTCAAGGCGCTGGTCGAAGACCCCTGCCTGCTGCCACCGCTCCAGGCGCCGCCAGCATGTCTGTCCGGAGCCGAACCCCAGCTCCGGCGGCAGGAGTTGCCAGACTATGTCGTTGTAGAGGAGGTAGAGGACGCCGTGGAGACAGAGCCGGTCTGCCATCGGCCGTGGTCCCGGCGGCCGCTCGGGCCAGGGCGGCAGCAACGCTCAACCAGCGCCCACAAGTCATCGTCCACGGTTCACGGCCGAGTGCTCACATCATCACGAACGGCCGAATCGCCAGACCGGTCACGCCCGACCAGTGTGCCGGGGGGGGGAGCTGGTTGTTACCGACAAGAGCGGCCGATCTGCCGTCCTGCCGGCGACAAGGCACAGTGGTTGTCAACGGGGCATCACGTCGCTTGTCATCATCGGGTCAGGCAGTACGGCAGTTTTCACCGGCCTGCGGCTCTCACGTTCAAGTCACCGCTGGCGCAACTCACCGAACCAGCGCACGATTGCCGACGTGGCCGCGACATTGGACCCCAAATGACGGGATCCCTGGTAGTCGACAGCGCCGAGATCGACGACCGGGGCGTCCATGCCATTGTTGTGCAAAGCCTCCTGGCAGTGCTCGGTGTTGGCGGTGACAGCTTGCTCGTCCCCGGTCGCTATGTACAGCCGAACCGGCGCACTGGGGGCCCAGCCGGTGCATACGGCGCCGGTTGTGCGCAGCGCCGCCGCCAGCGGCCCCGTCGGATGAGCGAGCAGCTCGCGGCCGTGCTCAGTCAACAGCTCGTCCAGGGTGCCCGGGGTGCCCCGCATCAGCTGCTCCCCCGTGTGGGCACCGTCGAAGAGCGCCTCGACGGTGCTGTCATAAGGGGCTCGGAACACCTCGCCAGGGCTGTCGTAGACGTGGTGGAGCCGGTTGAACGCCACCAGGGTGTACGCCGCATACAGCACACCGGACTTGGGTTCCACCCTGCCTTCGAGCAGGGCGGGCAGCTCCGTGCCACCGAAGTCGTACGCGCCACTGACGGGTGCCAGCGCGTCCAGCCTGAACCAGCGGTCCTCACCCGCCTCCAGAGCCCGGCCGAGCCCCAGCGCCGCTGAGGCGCCCTGCGAAAAGCCGGTGACCATGACCTTGCGCTCCAGCACATGTCCGGTGCGGGGCGCGAAGGCTCGGGCTGCTCGCAGCATGTCCAGGGATGCCGTGGTCTCGGAGCCGATGTCCATCCAGGGGTGCAAACCGGGTCCCTTGCCCATCCCCAGATAGTCGGGCGCGACCCCCGCGGAACCGGCCGATGCGTGCGCGATCACCGGTGCGGAAACGAACTTGCCGCGCTGCATGGACGGGGAGTCGTCCTTGTGACTGCCAGTGCCGTGCGCGAAGGAGACCGCGCGTAACCGTCCTTCTGTGGTGAGCGGCAGCGCGAAGAGCCCGCTGGCCGTCGTGGGCCGTCCGTATGGATCGACGGTCCGGTAGACCAGCCGGTACGCAACCACGCCGTAGCGGACGGTGTCGTCTTCGAACCCGGCGGCGCCCAGCTCGGCGGCCACGGCCTGCGGGGTCTCGAGCGTGTACAGCTTCTCTGCGGAGACCAGTGTGCCCCGGCCACGCTCCTCGAGCTGCGCCTGCGCCTGGGCGTGATCAGCGGGCGCAGCGGTGGCGACGGTCGCCCCACTCAGCAGTAGGCCACAGCAGACGGCTGCCACGTGCGCCCGGAGACCGCCGAGACGCCGGGTTCTGCTGCGCGACGAGAGTGAGGTGGGGATGACCACGAGTTCCTCCAAGTGCGATTCGAAGAAGTCCAGTTCAGCCTCACGTGTTGCGAACTTCGACGCACTGGTGCAGGCCCCCCGGGTCCTGCTGGTGCCTGCCCCCGTTCGCGTCATCGCCCGAGGACGGCCATCACCACCTGAAATGTGCCGACTCGACCTCAGCCGACCCATGTCCGCTCTGGCGTCGGCGTACGGATGAGCCAGAGCACGGTGGAAGACATTGCCGCCGGGCAGCCTCAGATCGCGCTTCGGCTCAAACGGGACATCTCAACGAGATCGTGTTTCGAGTTCTGTGGGCCACCTTAGAAGTTGGCGAGGGCTGAACGACCCATCAGACGGGCCCCAGCCCAGCTCGTCGGCGAACTCTTGGTGAAGAGCCTTGAGTTCGCCGGCTGTGTCAGTGCTACGACGTACAGGCGGGCGGCGGTGGTCAGAAGCACTTCTGGCGCCCGGAGGTCGGCGCGATGTGCCTCACTTTCGAGGTGATAGCAATCCGACGGCCAACGTCTCGTCACCTACCAGACACCGCCAGGCACTCCGGGCCGCGAGGAGGGCAGGCGGGCCGAGGCGCCCATTTCTTGTCGAAGCTTTGCCTTCCCCTTGCCGCCAACCGGCCGACCGTGCGCGACTCTGGCGTGAGTGCAGAGGTGACGGGGGGTCATTTTGGCAAGGGAACTCACCAGCGAAGTCATCGCGTTGCGCCAGTTTGTCGACGCCCAGGGGCCAAAGGTGAACAGGGACGAGGTTCCTGAGGTAGCCGCGCACGCCGCAGGATCCCGGGGTATGGCGACGGCGGTGAGATTCGAGTGACGAACAAGATCGTCCAGGCGCTGGAGCACGGCGCGGCCAAACTCGGCAAAACCCTGGGTGAGGACGCCGGAAAGGCCGTCGAGAATCTCTATCAAGACACCAGGAAACGGCTGAAGCGGGTCGCCGACAATCATCTGGAGAACGATGCCAAGCACGCGGCGGAGATGGAGAGAATCGCCAAGCGTGCGAGGCCCGAAGGGACGCCGGTATACCACCTCGACGACGCCGGAAACATCAGCCGCCTGCGCCACGACCCTCATGCCAAGACCCCGGAGGAGAGATACAAGAAGGAAGCGCTCACAGCAGAGGACAAGGAGCGGCTCGGACTTCAGAGCTCGTCGGTCGGAGCCCCGAAGGAAGGCGAGCGGCACGCCCTGCTGAAGGACGCTTCTGAGGGCAAGACCACTCCTCGGCCCACGGCGTCCTCCACACAGGTGCCGCTGGGGAGTTCGGACCTCGCCGAGGCCACGCAGCTCGCCCGCCACGCGGACAACAGCTACGGCACGAAGAAACCCGGCGGGTTCACGAGCAACAACTACGCGGCGGCCCGGGTCACCGGCGCAAACGGCAAGGGTGACTTCATCCTCGTCGGCCGAAGTCACCGAAGCGACGGAGTGAATGTCGGTGCCCATTCGGAACGAATGATCGGAACCCCGTTCCTGAGACAGGGCGAAGGGGGTCGAATACGCGAGCTCTATACGGAACGGGCGCCCTGCGGCCCGGCTGCGAATTGCTCGGCATGGATGGCCGAAAGACTCCCGCACGTCCAGGTCACGCACAGCGTCGAATACGGGAATACCCCGGCATCGAGAGCTGCCGGAAATAAGGCGATGGAGAACTATCTCGACGGGCTGCGGGCCAGTAGATAGACTTCCCTCCTCCCTAGCCAGCGACAGGAACGGCGCATGACCACCAACCCTCTTGACCTCAGTCGTCAAGCGCTTGAGACCGTGTTCACCTCGGCCGAGCTCGTCACCGTCCCGGAGAGTCGGCTGGACGCCGTAGCGGATCCGGATGCCAGGGAAGTGCTGCGCACACTGGGGCTCCCCGTGGGGAAGAACCCGTGGTTCGGCTTGGACAACAAGTTGGGAGAACGGTTCCGGCGTATCGCGGAGGACTTCGACTGGGAACTGGCGGATCGCTATTCCGAGGTCCCGCCGGGCGCCGACAGGTGGATCCCGCTGGGGATGATCCCTTACGACAGCATCGTGCTCGACCCGGAAACCGGAAAGGTGCACTGCCTGCCCCAGGACGGGGAGATCTACCTCTTCAACAGCAAGCTCCGGCATTTTGTCCACTTCCTGTACGTCTTGCAGGCCGAGCGTCCCCATTTCGACTTCGAATGGGAGGGCGATGACGCGCTCTTCGACCCCGAGGCCGCTCGTTCGCGCGTCGAGGCCGCGATGAGGGCTATTGACCCCGCCGCATTGGAAAATCAGGAATCTCGTTGGTTCGATGTCCTCACCTCCATCGTGGATCCCGAATACGACTACTGATGAGCTGTCCGGCAAGTACGAGAACGCCGCCCAAGGAGCGCCGCCCCGGTGACTGAAGACGCATCCCTGCGGACCTTCGGGCCGACTGGTCCCGAAGATCCCGTCGGCACGCCGACGCACCGCCTTGCCGGAGTTTCCGTACCGTGGCGGGCCGGCCCCTATTTCGTCACCCGTCAGCAGGATCCGGTACCACTGGGCGAATACGCCGCGGCGACCGGGCACGTCGTCGCCCGCGCGGAATGCGCGGCCTGGGCGCGGCTGGGCAGCGACAACGGCTTCGAATTGTGCGCCGACGCCGAGGGAACGGTACGGGCGGTTCTGCTGGACTTCGAGGAGGACGACCGGTTCGTCAGCTCCTCGCCCGAAGCCTTCGCCGCCGGCCTGCTGGAACTGCGCGAGGCGTTGCGGGTCATCCTGAGCACCGACCGGCCGCAGACCGCCGCGTCGGCCTTCGATGACTTGACGGAGCGTCTGAAGGCGGACGATCCCGTGGCGTTCGCGGGGCGGGAGAACTGGTGGCCCCTGGTGCTGGACGACATCCGCGACACCGCGAGCGTCGAGAACTACGCGGCCTTCGAGTACGTCGACGCCGCCGGCGACAAGCAGATCGTCACCCGGTCTGGCGCCATCGCCCTCCATCCCGAGGAGCGGCTGTGGGACAGCCTGAACGCCGCCGGGGTCGAGCGGGAGCAGGTCCTGCGCGTGCACACCGACCTGGCGCCCTGTTTCATGCCCGGCCACTACTGCTCGATGTGGCTGGCACAGGTCTTTCCGCACGCCGAGATGACGCACAGCTTCCCCTACGGCGAGTCCGCCGACTCACGGGCCGCAGGCATCCAAAGCCTGCGGGAGAACACCGACGGCCAGGGAGAGGCGAACGATCCGGCGGCCGGACAATGAGCACCGCCCCCGCGCCGGCCGGCCCCGACATCGCCGCCTGGCCGCCGTTGGACGGGGCCGCGGCGGCCCACGGACCGGCGCTGCTCAACTGGGCGGCAGACACCTCCCCGAAGCGCCCCCGGGTCTGCCTGGTCCGGGGCGCGAGGGGCAGTGGCAAGAGCCAGTTACTGGCCTGGTTCCTGATGGGATCGGCCGGACACCCCCGCACCGTCGTCCATGCGGCCGTCCTCGCGGAAGGGATGCTCACGGACGCCTTCGCCTGGGAGCTGGGCCGCCAACTCGGCTACGGCCCGCTCTCGCCGACCCGTCTGCTGGACCGTCTCGTCGTCGACCAGCGGCCCCTGATGCTGCTCGTACCCGACCTCCACCGCTCCGGGCGCGGGCCTGCCGACCTGCCGCCGGCCCGTCCGGCGACCCTGGTCGAGGAGCTTCTCGTCCCCCTGCTGGAGCTTCCCGGGACCCGGGCCATCGTCGAAGTCGGGGACAGCGGCCTCCTCGATGACTGGGCGCACACCGCATCCGTCGAGACCCTCCACGTCGGCGACGCGCCCTCCGGGCCCCTCGCAGAGCCGCCGACGGCCGACCTCATGGCACAGGTCCCCCGCACCCGCGATGGCCGCCCGCTCTGGGACCAGGCCCCACAGGCCGCCCGCGAACACGCCCTCGACCGGGCGCTGCTCGCCCCCGACTCCCAGCAAGCCGTCCGCGCCCTGCTCACCGACCCCGGGTACCTGCTGTACGGGTCGTCGGTGTCCATCGCAGCCTGCCTGGCCGACGAGCGCATACCGGCCCCGCCGGGGCTGCGGTCCACCTGGCGGCTGGCGGCGCCCCAACTGTCGAACACCGAGCACGACCCTGCCGAGCGCGCCGCCCTGCTCCACGCCGCGGCGCTGGGCACCAGCCCCGGACTCGCCCGCTATCTGCTGCCCCTCGCCGAGGCCCATGTCTTCACGGCCGTCTGGGCCCGGCCGGACGCGGTCATCACGGCGCTGGCCCAAGTGCCTGCCGGACAGGGCGAGTTGTTCGCCGCCGACCCGCTGGGCGACGTCACCCTGCTCGACCCGGCCACCGGCCTGAGCTCCGCACCCGCACCTTTCCTCCCGCCGGGCTCGGCCCGCCCGCACGGCATCGCCGTGCACCGCGACGGGTCTCTGCTCCTGCTCACCGACACCGGCACCCTGCACCCCACCGGCGATGATCCCACCGGCGTCCTCGACCACATCGCGACCCACCACGGACAGGCCGCCCTCAAGAACCCGGTCGTCACCCCCTCGGCCATCGGCCAGTGCCTCCGCAGCGGCACCACAGTCGTCGGCGACGAACAGGGAAACGTCCACGTCTGGGACCGGGCAGCCCACTACACCGGCCCGCGCGCCCGCGCGCTGCATGCGGCCCCCATCACCGCCGTGACCTGCCTGGCCTTCCCCGACGACGGGCACACCCTGGTGATGAGCGCGGCCATGGACGGCACGGTCCGCCTCTGGGAGACCTCCGCCGAGCCGATGCCGGTCCCGGTCGAACAGCGCCCGGCACTCGTCACCTCCATGGCCGCCGCGGACACCGCCGACGGTCCCGTCCTCGCGGTCGCCTGGAACGACGCGACGCTCCATCTGTGGCACCTCCCCACCAGCCGCATGCGCCAGGTCCCCCTTCTCGTCCCATGCCGCGCGCTGGCCCTCTCCCCCGACTCCCACCTCACGGTCGCCGGACCCGACGGCGCCTACGCCCTCAGTCTCGACACCGGCCGCCTCTGGGACTGACCGGCCCGGGCACGGCGGCGCCGGGCGAGTGGGGCCGCGTGGGGGAGGGGATGCCTACTCGCCCTGACGGGTGCCGCGCGGCACCCGTCAGGGCGCGGCGCTTACGGCACGCGCGCCGTCCACTCCTCGGTGGCGAACTTCGTCCGCACCAGTTCCTCCGCGCGGGCCATTTCCTCCGCCGTGACGTCTCCGGTGGTCAGCCCGTAGCGGTCGCGGAAGGAAGCGATCATGTTCTCGATGACCTGCTCCCGCGCGAGGCCCGTCTGCCGACGGAGCGGGTCGACGCGCTTCTTGGCGCTCTTGGTGCCCTTGTCGGACATCTTCTCCTTGCCGATGCGGAGCACCTCGAGCATCTTGGCGGCGTCGATGTCGTAGGACATCGTCACGTGATGGAGGACGGCTCCCGGGCCGCCATCAGGGCCGACCATGCGCTTCTGGGCGGCACCGGCGATCTTGCCGGCCTCGGTGGCGATGTCGTTCAGGGGCTGATACCAGGCTTTGATGCCCATGTCGCCGAGTGCGCCCAGCACCCAGTCGTCGAGGTAGGAGTAGCTGTCTGCGAAGGAGAGGCCCGAGACCAGGGACTCCGGCACGGACAGGGAGTACGTGATCGTACTCATGGGCTCTACGAACATGGCGCCACCACCGGAAACACGGCGAACCACGGTCATGCCGTGCTTCGCGGCCCCTTGGGGGTCCACCTCGTTCCGCAGGGACTGGAAGCTGCCGATCACCACGGAAGGCGAGGCCCACTCCCATACCCGTAGGGTCGGGGCTCGCCGTCCAGCGGCCACCTCGGTGGTGATCACCTCGTCCAGCGCCATGTGCAGGGCCGGCGCCTGCGGCTCCATGTGCACCAGCTGCCAGTCGTAGTCGTTCCATTCGGTCGCGTGGGTCAGGGCCCGCCGGACAGCGATGCCGATGCCCTCCGCTGTCAGCCCGAGCATCACGGTCGACTCCGGCAGTGCCGCCGTGATCCGGGCGGCCAGTCCCGCAGCGTCCGTCGATGAGGGGGACCCCTCAAGGGCTGTGTTGATCGAGAAAATCGCGTCATCCGGCTCCAGGAAGAAGTCCCCGGCGACTCGCACGTTGCGCAGGACGCCTTCCTCGACATCCAGATCCACGACGACCAGCTTGCCGCCGGGCACCTTGTACTCGCCATGCACGGCTTTGTTTCCTTCCAGTGCGCGGTGTGTGCTGCGCCTGTTGCTTTGCCATTCGGGCAGATGCGCACATCACTCGGATTTCACCTTAATGCTTGCTTGTGGCGAGTGGAGGCGCGGCCCAAAGGCACTGGAGGGGTGAAGGGGCGGAAGGGATGCCGACCTGGCTGTCTCCTTGTAGGGGAACAGAACCCGGCGTACAGCCCGACTCGACTGCGGAATCCAGGTATGCGTCTGCCATCTGGTGACTCCGCGGTGAAATGTCGGCCGTGCCCCGTACAGTCGCCTAATGGATCACATCCAGCATCGCGACTACCGCGACGGATCGGACTCCAGGTGTCCCCGCTGCTGCCTGGACGCACTGTCCAGACACCCCTTTCCAACCGTTGAGTTTGCGATGGCGAGAGGCATCGAAGGGCTGGTTGGTGAGTACGACTCCCTGGTCGAGCAGTTCTTGCTGGGGTTGACGGCCAGGAGCTGGATCACGGACGGGCGCCGATATCCGTGTGCTCCTGACCTGGTGGTGTGGATGGCCCGCCTTCGGGATCCCGATCGCTTTGCCGGTGCCTTGCCCGTTCCAGCGGCGATAGCCGCAGGTGTTGCCGAGGCCATGACCGAGCTCGAGCAAGATGAGCATGCCGGTGTGGTGATGAAGTCGCTGGCGCCGCACACCGATCGTGCCCTGGCGGAGCTGTGGCGCGATCTGACTCTGCTCAGCCTGGAGCGCTATCCCGTGGAGGCTGCGGGGCTCCGTTCCCGGGTGGAAAAGAAGGTGAGTCGTCGTCCCTCGCTGTGGTCCAAGTCGCTTCCATGGCTCTTCGCCCTCGCACGCCGACTGAATGATCTTGATGTGACACTCACTCTGGCCCTGGCAGAGCAGCGTCCGTCGGTGCGAAGGGCCATAAAGGCGAGTACGAAGAGCGAGGTACGAGAAGTCCGGCGCCGGGCTGAGGGGGTCCAGGCTCTGGCCGACGGCAGCAGCCCCGTCGAGCAGAAGCTGCTCGACGTGCTGGGCAGTTCCCTGGACGCCCGGCGTCATGTCTTCCCAAGACCTCTTGGTGCACCGTCGTCGACGTGGCTGGCTGCCACTGACTTGGAGGATCTGACGCGCGGCGCGGTAGCGGGTGCAGTCGAGGACTTCATGGGCTTCGTGGCTCGTTCCGGAGCGCAGGAGGAAGAAGTGCTCACTGCCCGCCTGCTGGAGAAGCTGCGGCAGCGGTTCGCAGCCGGACCGGGGGTTGGGCGTTGGGCCGATCCGGGGTCCCCTGAGGTAGCACTGGCCACCCGGCAGGAGACCAAGAAGGCGGAGAAGTCGACCGGCGCGGATATCGGTATTGTCTTGGAAATCGCCGCTCCAGGCCGGTTCACCACGAGGATCGGTGACTTGGTTCAGGTCAAGAAGGCCAACGCCCTGATTCCTAGCGCCTCACAGAGCGATGCGTGGAAGATCAAGCGCCTGCAGCTCGACACCCTGCTGGAACGCAGTCCGACGGCGACGTACTGGCTCATACCTCGCAGTGGTGACGTCTACGTCGTACCGGCGAAGCTCCTGGCTGCCATCGGTGCGGCCAACTCCGGTCACGCTTCCTTGTTCACCGTGGGTCACGGCGACATACGCCATGCCGCCGTGCGCTTGGAGCACTACATCACCGACCTGACGCGCGGCATGTGGCTTGGGAGCACCGGCGCTGCCACGCTTGCGGCTGCTGTAGGCGAAGATCAGGCGAACCGGCCCGAGTTCTTCCTGAACATCAAGGTCACGCTTCCCCGCTTCCTCGACGATGTGCCGAGAGGACAGCTGCCGTGGACCATGGCTTAAGAGGGCGACACGGCGCGTGCTCGGCGTAGCCACGCGATTGGCAGGGTCCGGTGAGCAAGACTGGCAGCGGTTGTGGGCGCAACGACAGGCACCCGGGGCCGGTCATGAGTGAAACGGACATGCTCCGTACAGACTGCCTGTATTTGGTAGTGGCTTCACTCGCAAACCCGGTGCGCCGTGTGGGGCACCCGAACTCGGGTGCCCCACACGGCATATAAGGGTGGGCCGTGCAACTGCACGGAACCACAGGGGGTCGCACCCAACTCCGTCGTGACCCGCGCGCGGCCGTGCATGTTCCGGGTGGCGACGTATGGTCGTTCGCCGTGGCCGAGGGCGAGGCCGAGGTCTCCGAGATCACGACCACGCCGGGGGATGCGACCGGGCGAGAGCTGCTCGCGATGATCCCGGAGGCCGCGCGGCCGGAGGACGAGGACGCACTCCTGGAGCAGTTGGTCGCCGAGCGCCGGGTGGTCATCCGACTGAAGGTATCTCGGCTGTACGGGACGGCACTCGACATCAGCGGCTAAGACGTCATGTCATTTGGTGACTCTGCGGTGGTGGATGAGGGTGCAGGCGATGCTGGTGAAGGCCAGGAAGTGCTCGGCTTGGCGCTCGTAGCGGCGGTGCAGGCGGCGGCATCCGGCGAGCCAGGACATCGTGCGCTCCACGGTCCAGCGGTGGCGGCCCAGTCGGGTCGAGCCTCGATGCCGTTGCGGGCGATGCGGTGCCTGATGCCGCGGCCATGTAACCATCGCCGCAGGTGGTCGTAGTTGTATCCTTTGTCGGCGTGCAGCTTTGCCGGTCTGCGTCGCCGGCGCCCGCGCCGGGAGCGGATGGGTGGTATGCCCTTCACGAGCGGGATCAGTGCTTGGCTGTCGTGGAGGTTCGCTCCCGAAATTCCGACGGACAGGGGCAGACCGGTCCGCTCGGTGATCAGATGGATCTTCGAGCCGCACTTGCTCCGGTCGACAGGATTCGGACCTGTCAGGTCCCCCTTTTCAGGGCCCGCATGTTCACCGAGTCGATCGCGCAGCGGGACCAGTCAACCTCGCCGCGGGCGCCGAGCTCGTCAAGGACCAGGCGATGAAGTTTGGCCCACACCCTGGCCTTCGTCCACTCGGCAAAGCGCCGGTGAGCGGTCGCTCCGGACGGGCCGAACGACGCGGACGGCAGCTGCTGCCACGTACAGCCCGACGTGGCCACGAACACGATTGCAGCCAGTACCTCCCGGTCACCGTGCCGGCGTCGGCCGCCGCCTTGAGGTCTCGACGGAGCCTCCGGAACCACCCGCTGGAACAGTTCCCACAACTCATCCGGCACCAGCCGCTCAACGATCGAGACCACGCCCGCAAGCTTACCGAGCCAAATGAGATGACGTCTTAGACCGTGTCCTATGTGGTGAGGCGGACGTTGACCCGGTATGGGGCGGGGAACGTGGAGTTGGATCGTGCCGGACGGGCTGTGGGACATTGCGAAGCCGCTGATCCCGGAGCAACGAACACGGCCGCAGGGCGGCGGAACAGCCAACACCCCTGATGAGACGCTGTTCGCGGCCATCATCTATGTGTTGGTCAGCGGCTGTGCATGGCGGGCACTGCCGCCCTGCTTCGGCGTCTCCAAGTCCACGGCCCACCGCCGATTCCTCATCTGGTCCAGAGCCGGCGTCTGGGCACGTCTGCACGAAGCGGTCCTGCACCAACTCGACGACGCCGGCCTCATCGACGTCACCCGCGTCGTCCTCGACACCGCCCACGTCCGGGCGAAAAAGGGGGCGAACACACAGGTCCGAGCCCCGTGGACCGGGGCAAGCCGGGCTCCAAGATGCACATCCTGTCGGACGCGAACGGACTGCCCCTGGTCGTCGGCGTCTCAGCTGGCAACACCCACGACAGCGAAGGACTGAAGCCCATGGTGGCGGGTCACCAAACGAGACACGACCCCCATCGCGGCCGCTACTTCAAGCCCGAGCGCCTGCACGCGGACAAAGCGTACGACCGGCCCGACCTGCGGAGATGGTTACGCGGCAAGCGCATCGGAGTCCGGATCGCCCGCAAAGGCATCGAGTCCAGCGAACGATTGGGCCGTCGCAGGTGGGTGATCGAGAGGACGATGTCGTGGCTGTCCGGCTACCGCCGACTCAGCCCTCGATACGAGCGCGATCCCCGCAACTACCTGGCCTTTCTCGGACTCGCCGCCGCCCTGTGCTGCTACAAGCGACTCGTCCGCCTCACCACATAGGACACGGTCTTACTGGTGGTTTCAGAATGCCGTGCGGGTCTCGCTACGGAGATCGCCCACCGGTATCCGCCCCTCATAGAGCCCGGACCGGGCCGAGCGGCGCCACGGGCGCGCGTACCGCAGGGCCGCGTCGATGTCCGGGTCCTGCGAGTCCAGGTCGATGTCCGCGACCGCCAAGGCGGGGCGACCGCGGCCGGGGGCGCGCGTCAGCCACCGCCCGCCCGGAGCCACGATCCCGGCCGGAGCCGTCGCACTGTACTGCGCCGGAACGCAGTAGCCCACCCAGTAGTTGTAGAGCGTCCCGTACGACTGGGCCAGGTGCGCCATCGAGGCGTCGTCGGCCATCACCGACAACAGCACGCAATCCACGTCCAGGCGCTCGTACTCGGCGAACAGCTCCGGGAACCTGGCCTCGATGCACAGCGCGAAGCCGAACCGCAAGCCGTCCACTTGGACGACCAGCGGATCACGGCCGGGGGAATATAGGAAGGAGACTTCGGTGTGCGACAGGAACCGCTTGTCGTACCGGGCGACCAAGCGCCCGCGGTCCGAAACGACATACAGGCTGTTGTGCGGCCGGTTCGGCTCGGTGAGCGGATGGATCGACCCGAACACCGTCCACAGGCCCAGCGTGCCGGCGCACCTGGCGATCGCTTCAGCCTCCTCGCGCAGCACCTCCCAGGCGGCGCGGCTCCAGTCCGCCAGGACGTGGTGGCCGCCCGGCCTGGCCGTCATCACGTGCTTGCTCGGGTAGGTGAGCGCCCCCTCGGTGAACTGCACCAGCCGCGCGCCAACTCTGGCTGCCTCGCCCATCAGGGCCCGGATCTCCCGACCGGCCGTCCGTAGTGACTCCCGGTCGGTGGGGTCCTGCGGCACCGTGCTCTGCGCAACCGCGATCCGCAATGTCCTCGCCACATCGGGGACGCTACGGCACGCCCGCAGTACGGCCACACATGGAGACCGCCATTGACCGGGTAATGCCGCTCAGCTGTCCGGCATCACATGCCGTTCGGAGTCGCCGGAGGCAGATGATGCTGCATGCAAGTTCGATCAGTCCCTGATGGAGGTCAGCGCGTCGCTCGTATCGGGTGCGGAGCCGCTCGAACTGGTGTAGCCAGGCGAAGGCGCGCTCGACGACCCAGCGCACCTTGCCCAGGCCGGAGCCATGGGCGACGCCGCGTCGGGCGATCAGCGGCTTGATGCCGCGCTTCCATAGCAGGCGGCGGTACTTGTCGAAGTCGTAGCCCCGGTCGGCATACAGACGCCGGGGCCTGCGGCGGGGGCGTCCCCGCAGGCCCCGGATGGGCGGTATCACGTCCAGCAGTGGCAGGAGTTGGGTGACATCGTGGCGAATGCCGCCGGTGAGCGTCACGGCGAGTGGGGTTCCGTGGCGGTCGACGATCAGGTGGTGCTTGGAGCCGGGGCGTGCGCGGTCGACGGGCGAGGGGCCAACGTGGTCCCCCCTTTGAGCGCGCGGACGTGCGATCCGTCCACAGCGCAGTCGTCCAGGTCCAGCAGGTAGGCGCGACGCAACTCGGCCAGCAGGGCGGCGTGTAGACGCGGCCAGACGCCGGCTTCGGTCCAATCGCGCAGCCGGCGCCAGGCCGTGACTCCGGAGCAGCCCACGGTCTCGGCGGGGACGTCGCGCCAGGCGACACCGGTCCGCAGCACGTACAGGATGCCAGCGAGGTCCGCCCGGTCCGGGGCGCGCAGTCGTCCGGGGCGGTGGTGGCGCCGCTCGGGGGCGGGTGGCAGCAGCGGAGCCACGCGCTCCCACAGGTCGTCCGGAACAAGATCAACACGCCCCGGATAGCCTGCCGACCAAGATCGCCAAGCACAAGACCCACAGCTCAACTCATTCTGAAACGATCTTTTAGTATCCCGTTGCGGCACTTCGGGTACGTTTCCAGCTTCTTGCCAAACTCCCACTTGGGGCAGGACCGCAGCGGTAGTACCCGAACCGGCCGCGATTGGAGTGGGGGGAGACCCTTGTTCCGCCGGCGCTCGAAGGTGTCGCGCCAGGAGTCGGCCTTCTGATTGGACTCCAGTTCGGCGATGTTGAGCATCTGGGCGATGGCGAAGCGGCCGATGGTCGTCTTGCCGTCGAAGTCCTCCTTGGCAGCCCGGACTTCGACGCCGTAGTCCATGAGCGTATCGAGGTGCTGGAGTGACTCTCGGAGGGTGCGCCCGAAGCGGGACCAGATCCAGAGGATGAGTACGTCGAACTGCTTGTCGCGCGCCATCTGCTTGATCTCTTCGATCCGGCGCTCTTCGAACTGGCGGCCCGACTCGCCGAGGTCCATGATGGGTTCGGCGATGACGTCGATGTTCTCCGACCTGGCGAGAGAGAGCATGGCCGACCTGGAGCTCGGGGCTGATCATGTCCTCACGGGCCTTCGAGACCCGGACATAGATCAAGCCGCGCTTGCGGCGCCCGGCGGAGGCGGGCTGCTCCTCCAAGGGGCGCAGCCGGAGTGGTGCGGTTGTCACAGTGGTGCTCACAATCGCGCAGAGTAGGTGCTTTCCGGCCGAACCTTGTCTCGATTGCCGCGCTTTGTGCGCCTAGGTGTCGTATGGCGGCTAGGAAGCGAGGGCGTAGTGCCTTCGCGTTGCGACGAACATGGCGCCGCCGCCGCTGACCCGCCGCACCACCGTGACGCCGTGCCGTTCGGCGCCCTGGGCGTCGACCTCGTTGCGCAGGGACTGGAAGCTGCCGATGATCACCGCGGGCCGGTCCCACTCCCACACCCGCAGGGTCGGCGGGCGGCGGCCGGCCGCGACCTCGGTGGTCAGCACCTCGTCCAACGCCATGTGGAGCGCGGGCGGTTGAGGCCCTTCGTGGATGATCTGCCAGTCGAAGTCGGTCCACTCGGCGGCGTTGCCCACGGCCCGCCGGACCGCGACCCCCACCGCCTCGCTGCTGAACCCGAACAGCACCGCCCCGGACGGCAGCGCCGCATCGATCCGCGCGGCGAGCCCGCGGGCGTCGGTGTCCGCCGGGGCGCCTTCCAGCGCCCCGGTGATGGCATCCAGCGCCTCGTCCGGCTCCAGGAAGAAGTCCCCGGCCACCCGCACCCCGCGCAGCGCCCCGCCCACCACATCGAGATCGACGGTCACCAGCTTGCCGCCGGGGACCTTGTACTCACCGTGGTGGGTGTGCGGCACGGTCACTCTCCTCACGCTCCCTGCGGCCCCGCCGAAGGCCGCCTGCCACCACCGTAAGCGCCGTGGCCGTCAGGAGGTCGTCAGAAGTTCTGCGGCAGCTGCGCCTGATGTGGCTGCTGCGGCGGTGTGCCCTGGAAGGGCTGGGGCTGGGCCGGGGGCTGCCCCTGGGGCTGGACCGGCTGCTGGCCCGGCTGCTGTACGGGGAACTGCTGGGGGAGGTATGGCTGCTGCGGGGCGGCGGGGACGGCCGCGGCACCGGTGGCGGGCGTGCGGCGGCCGCCGATCGAGATCGAAACGGAGCCGATCGTCAGGCCCACACCGGCGAGGGCCAGGACGAGGGAGGAGTCGTCGGTGCCGCCGCCGTTGCACGTCTGCTCCTGGTGCGGATCAATGTCGTCGCGTTTCGCCCGGGTCTCGCACCTCCAGGAGTCCGTGCCGTGATGGCCGGTCGTGGTGGCCGCGACGAAGAGCATGAACAGCCCCCCGACAAGCAGCAGTATCTGAAAACCGCGTGCAACGGGATGCATGGACCGAAACTCCCCCGGGTGATGGATTCCTGCGACGATTCCGTCGCGCGGAAAACCCTATCCGACATGCTCATGACGCCGACCGGCGTCACGTGGCCGATGAGGATCCGGCCAGATCGTCCAGCAACCGGGGCAGCGCGCTGCCGATCGGCTCCCGGATGACCCGGTCGGCGCGGTCGTCGTACGGCGTCGGCTCGGCGTTGACGATGATCAGCCGGGCGCCGTGGTCGGCCGCCACCCCCGCGAGCGAGGCGGCGGGCTGGACCTGGAGCGTGGTGCCCACCGCGAGAAAGACCTCGGCGGCCTTGGCCACGCCCAGCGCCGTACCGAGCACCTGCGGATCCAGTCGCTCCCCGAACATCACCGTCGCGGACTTCAGGATTCCGCCGCAGACGAGACACGCGGGATCCGGTTCGCCCGCCACCACGCGCTCCAGCGCCTCCTCCATGGCCGACCGGGCATGACAGCGGGTGCAGGTGACGGCGCGCACCGTGCCGTGCAGTTCCAGGACCTTGCGTGCGGGCATCCCGGCGAGCTGGTGCAGCCCGTCCACGTTCTGGGTGATCACCCGCACCGGCGTCCCGGACCGCTCCAGCCGCGCCACCGCCTCGTGCGCGGCATTCGGCCGGGCCCGGAACGCCGGGCTCTCCAGCCGCATCCGCCACGACCGCCGCCGGATCTCCGGATCGGCCATATACGCGTCGTAGGTGACCAGCTTCTCGGCCTCCGGGTCGCGCCGCCACAGCCCGTTCGGGCCCCGGTAGTCCGGGATCCCGGAGTCGGTGGAGATCCCGGCACCGCTCAGGATCGCGACGAGGGGGCGGCGGGGTGCCGGATCGGGGGCGGGGCTGTGCTCGGTGCCGGTCATGGCGTGAGCGTAGGCACGGGGGTGCGGGGAGGGCGAGGGGGTTTTCGCGCGGTGCCGCGCCGCTCTAGCGGGTGGGATCGGGGTGCCAGCCCGGCGCGTGGTGACGGGCGAGCGCGTCCCAGGCGTCCGAGCCGCCGGGCAGCGGCCAGGAGCGGGTGAGATCCGGGGCGGTCTCGAGATCGCGCAGCTGACGCGCCAGTTGGCGGCTCGCAGCGCCGGCGAGGATCGTCGCCGACGCATCGCCGTCCGCACATGCCTGTTCCAGCGGCGCGAGGCGCGCCTCGTAGTCGCGGATGATCGGCCGGGCCACCCACCTCGCCCACCGCTCCGACGACTCGCGGGCGAGGACGAGAACGGCCGGGCGGCCGCCCTCGGCGAGCGCGCCCGCGAGCCGGTCGTGCCCGTCCAGCAGTACCAGCGAGTTGAGGCCGCCGACCCACCAGACCAGGACGGGCGGCAGTACGCCCTCGCGGTACTGGCGCCGGTACGCCTTCACCCGTGGTGCGTCGGGCGCGGACAGCGGGCGCAGCGGAAGGAGGTCGCGGCGGTCCTCGTCCGGATCGCCGTAACCGAACCACGTGATGTGGCCGACGGCCGGGTCGTGCTGCGGCAGCCGTTCCCAGTTCGCCGCCACGTCCCACCCGGACGGCATACCGCGGGTCAGTTGCCAATCGCCCTGGTGCAGCGGCCCGTCGGCGCTGTCTCGCAGCCCGTCCGCGAAGTGGTTCGCCCAGCGCGCGAACCAGGCGTCGTCATCGTCCGGGCATGCCTGCCGGTGTTTACGGGCGAGGTCGGCGCGCAGCGGCGTCAGCGGCGATGCGTACCGGCCGGTGCGGACGTAGTGCACCCCGCGATGCGTGACCCGCTGCCGCGCCAGCAGCACGACCCGATCCGCCTGCTCACCGCCCTGGAACAGCACCAGCCGCCCCCCGTCGGCGACCTCCCAGCACAGCGGCGGACGCGCCGGACCGTCGACGCTCAGAGCGAGCCCCTCCCAGCGGACTCCTCGGGCGGCTCGGGGGAGGGTGGTGCGCTGCATGACCATGGAGCGGAGCCTACAAACAGGTGCTGACCCGGGCCCCTGCCCACACTCCGGCCCTCGGCCCCGGCCCCTGTCCGCACTCCGGCCCTCGGTCTCGGCCGCCGCCCCGTCCCGTGGCCGCCGTGGCACCCGGCGTTCACCTGGGGTCCAGCCGCAGTGTCAGTGGCCCGTGTTTCCATGGACACATGATCGACGCACTTCGTACCGAAGACCCGGGAGTCACCACGAATCTCACCGACACCGTCGCGACGGCCTCCGCGCCCCTGACGACCCCGCCGAGCAGCCCCTCCGCCCCCTCCCCGGACGGTGGTGCGCCCGACCTGTCCGCCGCGCTGCTGGCCGCCGTCGAGGCCGCCGTCCGTCAGGCCGCGGCCGACGAGATCATGCCGCGTTTCCGGCAGCTCGCCGCCGAGGACATCGTCGAGAAGAACGGTCCGCACGACCTCGTCACGGTCGCCGACCGGCGCGCCGAGGAGCACCTCACCGCCGCCCTGACGGACCTGCTGCCCGGCTCCCGGGTGGTCGGCGAGGAGGCGGTCCACGCCGACCCGGGCGTCCTCGACGCCCTGCACGGCGACGCGCCCGTCTGGATCGTCGACCCGGTCGACGGCACCCGCCAGTTCGTCCACGGCGACCCCGGCTTCGCCACCCTCGTCGCGCTCGCCCACCACGGCGAGGTGCTCGCCTCCTGGACGTACGCCCCCGCGCTCGGCCTGATGGCCACCGCCCGCCGCGGCGCCGGCGCCCAGCTCAACGGCGTACCGCTGCGGGCCGGATCCCCCGATGCCGGCGCCGTCCTGGACGTCGCCACCTCCCACTTCGACTTCACCACCGACGAGCAGAAGCGGGTGCTCGCCGCCCTGGACACCGGCGGTATCGCCCCACGCCCCTGCGGCTCGGCCGGCCTGGAGTATCTGCACATAGCCACCGGCGATCTCGACGCCACGGCCTTCAGCTGGGAAAACGCCTGGGACCACGCCGCCGGGCTGCTGCTGGTCCACGAAGCGGGCGGCGCCAGCGGTACGGTCGCGGGACAGCCGTTCCGGATAGCCGGCGGCAATGCGCTGCCGTTCACGGCGGCCCGGGACGCCGAAACGGCGCGGCGTATCCTCGGACTGCTGGCAGCCGCCAACTGATCCTCACCGACGAGGGTCGGACTTGAGGGGAGTGGCGCAGGTGCCGAGGATGCTCGATGCCGTCGTGATCGGGGCAGGACCCAACGGTCTGACGGCGGCGGTCGAACTGGCCCGCCGCGGGATGTCGGTCGAGGTCTTCGAGGCCCACGGCACCATCGGCGGCGGAGCCCGTACGGAGGAGCTGACCCTCCCCGGCTTCCGCCACGACCCCTGTTCGGCCGTCCACCCGCTCGCCGTCGGCTCGCCCGCCTTCTCGACGATGCCCCTGGAGCGCTACGGCCTCCAGTGGCTGCATCCCGACATCCCGATGGCGCATCCCTTCCCCGACGGCACGGCCGGTGTGCTGGCCCGCTCCGTCGGCCAGACCGCGATGTCCTTCGGGCCGCGCGATGCCGGCACCTACCGCAGGCTGGTCGCGCCGTTCACCGGCAAGTGGGACACCCTGGCCCATGACTTCCTGCGGACGCAGTGGCTGGGCCTGCCCAAGGACCCGCTGACCTACGCCCGCTTCGCCCTGGCGGCCGCGCAGCCGGTCACCCTGTTCAACCGCCGCTTCCAGGACGAGAAGGCCCGCGCCCTGATGGCCGGTCTCGGGGCGCACGCCATCGCGCCGCTGGGCTCCATCGGGACCGCCGGTGTCGCCGTGATGTTCGCGCTCGCCGCGCATGCGGTCGGCTGGCCGGTGCCGCGCGGCGGTTCCCAGTCCATCGCCGACGCCCTGGCCGGACTGCTGCGCGCCCATGGCGGCGTGGTGCACACCGACTTCGAGGTCAAGCGGCTCGACGATCTGCCGCCGGCCCGCGCGTACATCTTCGACACCTCACCCACCGCGCTCGCCCGGATCGCCGGCCTGGGCAACGCCTATCGGGACGTGAAGTACGGCCCCAGCTGCTTCAAGATCGATTACGCGATGGCGGAGCCGGTGCCGTGGACGGCCGAGGAGGCCCGCCGGGCCGGCACCGTCCACGTCGGCCCCACCAGCGGCGAGATCGGCGCCGCCCTGAACGCCGCCGCCACCGGCCAGGACCCGTCGGTCCCCTTCCTGATCACCGCCCAGCCCAGCCTGATCGACACCACCCGCGCGCCCGAGGGCAAGCACACCTTCTGGGCGTACGGCCATGTCCCCAACGGCTGGGAGGGCGACGCCACCGAGGTGATCGAGCGGCAGATCGAACGCTTCGCGCCCGGCTTCCGCGACCTCGTCCTGGCCCGCGCGGTCGCCGGCCCGCCGCAGCTCGCCGCGCGCAATGCCAACTATGTCGGCGGTGACGTCGCCTGCGGTTCCGCGGCGGGACTGCGCCTGCTCATCCGCCCCAAGCTCGCCCGCAACCCGTACGAGACCGCGCACCCGGCGGTCTTCCTATGCTCCCAGGCCGCCCCGCCCGGGCCGGGTGTCCACGGCATGTCGGGCCACTATGCCGCGAAGGCAGCGTGGCGCCGATTGACTGCCGGGCGTCGTTAGGGCGCGGTGGCGTGCCCGGCGCCGCCTGCCTGCGGGCCGTCGTCGAGGTGTGGTGGCGCGCCCGGCGCCTGGGCGCGGTCCCAGCCGCTGATGCCGCAATCCGCTGGCCGCCCCGCCCGCCCCTGCCTACGCTGCACACACCATGAGCACTTCCCTCACCCTCGTCCAGGGCGACATCACCGAGCAGACCGTCGACGCCCTCGTCAACGCCGCCAACTCCTCGCTCCTGGGCGGCGGGGGAGTGGACGGCGCCATCCACCGCCGCGGCGGCCCGGAGATCCTCGCCGCATGCCGCGCCCTGCGCGCCTCCCACTACGGCCGCGGCCTGCCCACCGGCGCAGCGGTCGCCACCACGGCCGGCCGCCTGCCCGCCCGCTGGGTGATCCATACGGTCGGCCCGGTCTACTCCGCCACCGAGGACCGCAGCGAGCTGCTCGCCTCCTGCCACCGCGAAGCCCTCCGCGTGGCCGACGAACTGGGCGCCCGCACCATCGCTTTCCCCGCCATCTCCACCGGCGTCTACCGCTGGCCTTTGGAGGATGCAGCCCGGATCGCCGTGGCGGCGGTGCGGGAAGCGGAGACGGCCGTGGAGGAGGTGCGGTTCGTCCTCTTCGACGAGCGGGCCTATGCGGCGTTCGCCGCGCAGCTGGGCTGATTTCGCGACCCGCAGGAACCGGCCCCGTACCGACAGACAGCCGGCGGCCCGCCCCCGCCCTGGTAGCGCAACGCTGATGTCGGTTTTCCGCCAGCCAGAGATGCGGCCGCTGCGGAATCCTTGGGGGCATGCACACCGACACCGAGCGCTGTCTGCGCGCCGTGCAGTCCAAGGACGCCCGCTTCGACGGCTGGTTCTACACCGCCGTGCGCACGACCGGGATCTACTGCCGTCCCAGCTGCCCCGTCGTGCCGCCCAAGCCCGAGAACATGCGGTTCTACCCGAGCGCGGCCGCCGCCCAGCAGGCCGGGTTCCGGGCCTGTAAGCGGTGCCGGCCGGATGCCAGTCCGGGCTCGCCGCAGTGGGACGAGCGGGCCGATCTGGTGGCGCGGGCGATGCGGCTGATCGCCGACGGGGTCGTCGACCGGGAGGGCGTCCCCGGCCTGGCCGCCCGCCTCGGCTACAGCACCCGCCAGATCGAGCGCCAGGTGCGCGCGGAACTCGGCGCCGGCCCGCTGGCGCTGGCCCGTGCGCAGCGCGCCCAGACGGCCCGGCTGCTGGTGGAGACCACCGCGGTGCCGATGGCCGATGCCGCGTTCGCCGCCGGGTTCGCCAGTATCCGCACCTTCAACGAGACGGTACGGGAGATCTTCGGACTCTCCCCGACGGAACTGCGCCGCCGCGCCCGCCCCGGCAGCGCGGCCGCCGCGTTGCCGGGCACCCTCTCGCTCCGGCTGCCCTTCCGCCGCCCGCTGAACCCCGACAACCTCTTCGGACATCTCGCCGCCACCGCTGTCCCCGGCGTCGAGGAATGGCGCGACGGCGCCTACCGCCGCACCCTGCGCCTCCCCTACGGACACGGCATCGTCGCCCTCACCCCCCGCCCCGAACACATCGACTGCCGTCTCGCGCTCACCGACCTGCGCGATCTGGCCGGTGCCATCGCCCGGTGCCGACGGCTGCTGGACCTCGACGCGGACCCGGAGGCCGTCGACGATCTGCTCCGCCAGGACGCCCAGCTGGCCCCGCTGGTCGACAAGGCGCCCGGCCGCCGGGTGCCGCGCACCGTCGACGCCGACGAGTTCGCGGTTCGCGCCGTCCTGGGCCAGCAGGTCTCCACCGCGGCCGCCCGTACGCACGCCGGACGGCTGGTCCTCGCACACGGCGAGCGGATCGACGACCCCGGTGGCGGGCTCACCCATCTCTTCCCCTCCGCCGCCGCGCTCGCCGCACTGGACCCGGAATCCCTGGCGATGCCCCGTACCCGCCGCGCCACCCTCACCGGTGTGGTCGACGCCCTCGCCTGCGGGGCGCTGCACCTCGGCGTCGGCAGCGACCGGGAGGAAGCCCGCGCCCGGTTGGCGGCGCTGCCCGGTATCGGGCCATGGACCGTCGAGGTCGTCGCCATGCGCGCCCTGGGCGACCCCGATGCCTTCACACCCACCGACCTCGGCCTGCGCCGCGCCGCCACCGGGCTGGGCCTGCCCGCCACGCCCGCCGCCCTCATCCGCCACTCCGCGGTCTGGCGCCCCTGGCGTGCCTACGCCGTCCAGTACCTCTGGGCGACCGACGACCACCCCATCAACCGCCTCCCGACGAACTGAGCCCGCATCATGACCGTGCAGCCGACCACCCGCCCCGGCGCCCCGCTCACCCACACCGTCCTGACCGACACCCCGGTGGGACCGCTCACCCTCGTCGCCCTCGGCGACGCCCTCACGGGCCTCTATATGACCGATCAGCGGCACCGCCCACCCCAGGAGAGCTTCGGCGCCCCGGTGGCTCCTGACGCCCCACCGTTCGCCGCCGCCATCGCCCAGCTCCGGGCCTATTTCCGCGGCGAGTCGACCGCCTTCGACGTGCCCCTGGAGCTGCGCGGCACTCCCTTCCAGCGCCGGGTCTGGGCGTCCCTGTGCACCATCCCGTACGGCGAGACGGTCACCTACGGCGCACTCGCCCAGCGGCTGGGCACGCCGTCGGCGGCCCGGGCGGTCGGGCTGGCCAACGGCCGCAACCCCGTCGGGATCATCGTCCCCTGCCACCGGGTCGTCGGCTCCGACGGCAGCCTCACCGGTTACGGCGGCGGACTGGACCGCAAGCGCCGACTGCTGGAGTTCGAGCGGACGGCGGAGGGTCCGTTCCCGGTGGAGGGCACTGCGCCGTTCCCGGTGGACGATATGGCGCTGTTCCCTGTGGAGGAGTGCGGCTGACAGGGTGCGGTGAAGGGGACGGGGACGGTGAGCGGCCGACGTTACGGGGCCGGGGACTCCTCCGCAGGTGACGCGACGCCGCCCGGGGCGACGCCGTCCAGGAGGGCGCGTACGGTCTCCCGGGCGAACTCCTCCTCGTCGCGGGGGAGCAGGGCGTCATCGGGGGCCTGCGCGCCGAAGAACAGGTCGAGGAACGCCCGGTGGAAGCAGGCGCCGATGAGCAGGGTGGCCGCGGCGTGCGGGTCGATGCCGGGGGAGATCCGGCCCAGTTCCTGTTCGGCGGCCAGATAGGCGGCCAGGTGCTGGGTGGCGTTCTGCGGGCCGACGGTGCCCAGCTCGTCGAGGCGGCGGCGATGGGTGTCCAGCAGCTCCGGGCTGGCGAAGAGGGAGGCCGCCATCGGGAAGGCCCGGCGGTAGAAGCGGACGGCGGCCAGCGTCATCTGCGTCAGATGCGCGGCCGGTCCGCGGTCGTCGCCCGCCCTGCCCGGCAGCTGGGCCAGCGCCTCGGAGTACTGCGGGGCGCGTTCGTGCAGTACCCGGACGAAGATCTCTTCCTTGTTGCGGAAGTGCTTGTAGAGGGTGGCCTCCGAGCAGCCCGCCTCCCGGGCGATCACCTTGGTCGTCGTCCGTGTCAGGCCCACGGTGCTCATCAGCGCGGCGGCGGCGTCGAGGATGCGGGAGCGCGTCAGGGCGCCTCCGGTCAGGGGGGCGTCGGTGGCGTCGTGCGTCATGGATCAAGCCTACATTGACAGGTGAGTGAACACTCACCCACACTGGTGGGTAAGTGTTCACTCACCTTTGGGGGAGATCATGAAGATCACCGTTCTCGGCGCGTCCGGCGGCGTCGGCCGGAAGCTCGTCAACCATGCCCTCGCCGACGGGCACGAGGTGACCGCCGCACTGCGCAGCCCGCAGAAGCTGACCGCGCGGCACGGCCGGCTGACGGTCGTGCGGACCGACCCGCTCGACGCCGCCTCCGTCAAGTCCGTCGTCGACGGTGCCGACGCGGTGCTGTCAGGTATTGGCCAGGCCGGTCGGCACGATCCTCTCCGCCCCGCCTCCACCTCGGCCCGCGCCGCCGTCGAGGCGCTGACGGCCACCGGTGTGCGGCGGCTGCTCGTGGTCAGCGCGGGCCCGCTCAACCGCACCGGCGCGGGCCAACCGATGCTCGCCCACCGGGTGTTCGGGCCGTTGCTGTGGGCGGCCCTCAAGGAGCTCTACACCGATCTGGAGCGCATGGAGGCCGTGCTGCGGGACTGCGACCTCGACTGGACCGTCGTCCGCCCGCCCCGCCTCCTCGACAAGCCGGGGGAGGGCCGCTACCGCCACGCCGTCGAGGCCGGTCCGGCCGGCAGCGTCATCACCCGCTCCGACGTGGCCCGCGCCATGCTCGACTTCGTCACCGACCCGACCACGTTCCGGCATGCGGTCGGCATCAGCCGGTGAACGCGATCGGGCCGCCGAACCTGCTACCGGAAAAGCGCCGCCAGCTTCTGGAGGGGCTTGCGAAGCGTCCCGATGAGCGGGCACCTGCGGGTGCCGGGCGAGCCCGAGGCGACCGCCCCCGCCGCGTCCGGTCCCTCCGACGCGGGCGCATCGTCGGTCCGCTCCTCGGTCCGCTCGTGCGCGGTGTTGGTCACGGGCCTGGGGACGGACTTCATTTCACTGCGTGCGGCCTCGGCGCGTACGAGCGCGCCGAGAGCGGCGAAGACATCAAAAGGCATGCCGGTCTCCTGCGGTAAGGGCGTCCTGGAGGTGATGACGGCAGGCCGAGAACGCCCGATCGCCCGCATACGGGCAGGGCGGGGCGCTTACCTCGGCCGGGCCGGATCAGCAGCGCAGGACGGCCGTCCGCCCGGAGAGCGCGCCGGGCGCGGAGGTCCGGACGGCATGCGGAGAGCCGTCGCCCGTTGCCTCGGCCGCGGAGGCGAGCGAGGCGGCCCCGATCGCCTTGCCACCGGGGCCGGTGGGGGTGTGCGGGCGCGAATGGCAGCCCGACGCCTGGCTGATGCGCCCGGCGCCGCTGCCCGGATGGTGCCTCTTGCCGCTTCCGGCCGAGGCCATCTCGGACCCGTCGGAGACGCAGTGCCCCGTGGACATGCCGGATACGGCGGCGGGGGCGTCGAGATGGCAGTGGCCCGTCCGGGACGACGGCAGGTGGCAGAGGCCGGCGAGCAGCGCGGCTTGCAGGAGCGCCAGCAGCGCGACGAGCAGCAGGCCGCGCACCCCGCGCACGCCGCCGGCGTCCGCCGAGCGGCCACGGCTGATGGCGTCGCGCATGCGCTTCTCCCCACGGCTCTCCGCGAGGGATTCCCCAGGAAGTACGCCAGATACGCCGCAGACGGCAAAAGAGGCGATATTTCCGCCCGATCCGGGCATTCGGTCGTACGGATGTCCCCATAGGGCATCCCCGGATCGGGCGCCGACCCCCGGTCGCCTACGGCCCGGCCCGCCCCCTCCCGCTCACCCCTCGACCGTCGCCCGTACCTCCTCCACCAGCCGCTCCGCCTCCGTCAGCGAACGGCGCAGTTCCTCCGCCGTGCAGCCGAGCCGGCCGAGCAGAGCGGTGGCGCGGGGCCCGAAGTCCACGGGTGTGCCGGGGAGCGCCGCGGCCGCGGCGAGGGCGCCCTTTTCGTTGAGGCACCAGGAGCCGTGGTGGGCGTGCAGGGCCTGGACCAGGTCGCCGACGGTGCGGGAGAGGCACAGGGACGCATGCAGGACGTCCCCGGAGGCGTACGACTTGCCCGCCATCGTCGCCGAGAATCCGGCGTCCCACAGCGCGCCGGCGGGCAGCGACTTCCGCAGCGCCTCGGGGTAGTGCCGCGTCTCCTCCTTGAGCCGCGCCAACTCGCCGTCCGGATCGGCCAGTACGCGTCCCAGCGCCACCTCGCCCGGGTAGGCGGGCGACCAGAAGCCCAGCGGATGACCGGCCTGCATCCCGGTCTCGAACCGGCCCTCGCGGCAGGCGTCCGCTGTCCGCCGGACCCGGTCCACATCCCGCAGGATCCAGTCCACATGGCTGCCGTCGGGCAGGACCAGCCAGGCCCCGCCGTTGACCCATGCGCCCCACGCCCCCGGTCCGTAGACCTCCACGGGGCCGCCGGTCACCTCCGCGGCCAGCGCCTTCAGCGCCGGGAGGTCCGGTTCGCCGCGGTAATACACGCCGAGATCCCAGTCGGAATCCGGCCGCTGCGTCCCCCGTGCCCGGCTGCCGCCGAGCATCACCCCCACCACGCCCGGCACCCGCCCGATCCGCGCGGCGATCTCCTCGACCGTCGCCAGGTCTGTCCTCTCCGTCATACCGCCACCCCTCCGTGACTCCCCGTAACGTGTACGCAGAACACGTTACGGGGATCCGGCACGCACGGGATCATGGTTTTTCGGCCGGGTACTACACGGCCGACGGGCCCGCCCCGCCCCGCCCGGTACCCGCCGGCGGCACGCCGTCCTCCAGCTCCGCCGGGCCCCGGCCGTCGGCCAGTGCGTCCAGCGCGGCGCGGATCCGCAGTCGCATCTCGTCGTTCACCATGGTTCGGGCCTCCTCCCAGTGCACCAACCGCCACGACAGCAGCTCCTCCTCCTGGAGCCGGATCGCGGCGAGCCGGCCCTCGTCCAGCACCCCGCCGTCGAAGAGGTACGACACCAGCGGCGGCCGGCCCTCCCCGCGGACCCAGTCGACGGCGAGCAGCGCGCCCAGCTCGACGTCCAGGCCGATTTCCTCGGCGGTCTCGCGGCGGGCGGCCTGCCGGGGCGATTCGCCGGTGTCGGACTCGACGGTGCCGCCGGGCAGGATCCAGGTGTCGCGGTAGTTGGGCTCCACGAGCAGGATGCGGTCCTCGGCGTCGCGGAAGATGGCGCCCGCGCCCGCGAGGACGCGGGGCAGACCGGCGATGTAGGTGGCGTAGTCCATGGTCGTCACGGCGCGAGCCTAGGGCCTGAGCGCGCCGCCGCGCAGGCCCGGAAGGCAACCCCGCGCGGGCCGCGGCCCGGATGGCCGCCGGGCCGGTCCTGCGGAGCGAGATGGCCTGTGCGGCGGGGCCCCTCGCCGGATAAGGTCGCAGCGGGTGCGACTGCCAGTTCGAAAGCAAGGGGAAACACGGTGGCGGACGCAGCAAGGACACACACCGGACAGGTGCTGATCGCCGCGGACAAGTTCAAGGGTTCGCTCACGGCCATAGAGGTCGCCGAGCACGTCACGGCCGGTCTGCGGCGCGTGGTCCCCGAGCTGGACGTGGCGGCCATCCCGGTCGCGGACGGCGGCGACGGCACGGTCGCGGCGGCGCTCGCGGCCGGTTTCGCCCGCCACGAGGCGCGGGTCACGGGCCCCATCGGCGAGCCGGTGACGGCCACCTTCGCGCTGCGCGCCGACGGTACGGCGGTGGTGGAGATGGCGGAGGCCTCCGGCCTCCAGCACCTCCCCAAGGGCGTTTTCGCGCCGCTGACGGCGACCACGTACGGCACCGGTGAGCTGCTGCTCGCGGCGCTCGACGCGGGGGCGACCTCGATCGTCTTCGGCGTCGGCGGCAGCGCGACGACCGACGGCGGCGCGGGCATGCTCGCGGCGCTGGGGGCGCGTTTCCTGGACGCGGACGGCAAGCCGGTCGCCCCCGGTGGCGGTCCGCTGGCCGATCTGGCCACCGCCGATCTGTCGGGCCTGGACCCGCGGCTGGCCCGTACGGACATCGTGCTCGCCAGCGATGTCGACAATCCGCTCACGGGGCCCAAGGGCGCGCCCGCGGTCTACGGGCCGCAGAAGGGCGCCAGTGAGGCCGACGTGGCCACGCTGGACGCCGCCCTGGCGCACTTCGCCGAGGTGCTGGCGGCCGCGGTCGGCCCCAAGGCCGCCGAGCACGCCCTGGCACCGGGTGCGGGCGCGGCGGGCGGTATCGGCTACGGCGCGCTGGTCGGCCTGGACGCGGCCTTCCGGCCGGGTATCGACGTGATGCTCGATGTGCTGGGCTTCGCCCCGGCGCTGGCGCAGGCCACGTTCGTGATCACCGGCGAGGGGTCGCTGGACGAGCAGACCCTGCACGGCAAGGCGCCGGCCGGTGTCGCCGCCGCGGCCCGTACGGCGGGCATCGAGGTCGTCGCCGTCTGCGGGCGCCTCCAGCTGCCCCAGGAGGCGCTCGCCGCGGCCGGTATCAGCCGCGCGTACGCCCTGACGGACCTGGAGTCCGACCCGGCCCGCTGTATGGCCGAGGCGGGCCCCCTGCTGGAGCGGGCGGCGGAGAACCTCGCCCGCGACTTCCTGGTCTGAGCCCGGTCCGCGCGCCGCGACGGACCCCGTAGCAACGCCGCGCGCCCCATGACAACGCCGAGGGCCCCGGGTGATCCACCCGGGGCCCTCGGCCTGTTCGTCCGTCGTCTCCGCCGCGTCAGGGCAGCTGCGCGGCGCGCGACTCCGTCCGCGACTCGCGGCGGTTGTCGCGGAAGGTGTTCACCCTCCGGGCCGTCGCGAACAGCGGGATCATCGCGCCCATGACCACCTGGAGCGAGCAGCCGGTCCACAGCAGCAGCTGGCCGCCGGGGGCGTCCAGTGCCCAGGCGGCGAGCATGCCCATGCTGAGCACGATCCAGCTGAGCATCGCCACCGCGAGGCGGCCCCGCGGCTTGGGGTACTCGACCCGGCTCACCATCAGCCAGGCCACCCCGATGATCGCCAGCAGCGTCGGCAGGAACGGCAGCTCCAGCAGCACGATGGCGACGACGGTCAGAGCGCCGAAGGGGCTCGGCATGCCCTGGAAGATGCCGTCGCGCAGCGTCACGCAGGAGAACCGCGCCAGCCGCAGGATCACCGCCAGCAGCACCACCACCGCCGCGACCACCGACACCCGCTGGTTGGCGTCGGAGGCGACCATGCCCCAGGTCACCACGAAGTACGCCGGTGCCAGGCCGAAGCTGATCAGGTCGGAGAGGTTGTCGAGCTCGGCCCCCATCGCCGAGGCCCGCAGCTTGCGGGCGACGAGCCCGTCGAAGAGGTCGAAGACCGACGCCATCAGCATGAGGATCACGGCCACCGCGGCGCTGTGTCGCGCCATGCCGCCGTCGCCCGTCCCCGTCAGATGCGGGATGAGGACGCCGGTGGTGGTGAAGTACACGGCCATGAAGCCGCAGATGGCGTTGCCGAGGGTGAGGGTGTCCGCTATTGACAGCCGCGTGGACAGCGGCATGTCGTCCCCGTCCTCATCGGTCTCGGGTGCCCAGCCGGCTTGTGTTTCCGGATCAATCACGGTCAAGACGAGTCACCCCCGCGGTGGTGGCCTGGCCGACCTCGACGGCCACCTCGACGCCCTCCGGGAGGTAGATATCGACGCGCGAGCCGAAACGGATGAGGCCGATGCGCTCGCCCTGCTCGACCTTGGTGCCCTGGGGCACGTACGGGACGATGCGGCGAGCCACCGCGCCGGCGATCTGCACCATCTCGATGTCGCCGAGCTCGGTGTCGAAGTGCCAGACGACCCGCTCGTTGTTCTCGCTCTCCTTGTTGAACGCCGGAACGAAGCCACCGGGGATGTGCTCCACGGACGTCACCGTGCCGGCCAGGGGGGCGCGGTTGACATGGACGTTCAGCGGGCTCATGAAGATCGCGACGCGGGTACGCCCGTCCTTCCACGGCATGATGCTCTGCACCACACCGTCGGCCGGGGAGATGACACGGCCCTGAGCGATCTCTCGCTCGGGGTCGCGGAAGAACCACAGCATGCCCGCCGCGAGGGCGGTGGTGGGCACGGCGAGCGCGGCCCAGCGTCCCGAGCGACGGGAGCGGGCCAGGCTGACCGCCGCCGTTGCCACGGTCGGCAGGAGCCACGGCGACGCTCCACGCGCGAGGCGGACGCGACCGCGTTGTGCAGAGGATTGGCTGTGGGGCATGAATGACCTTCGTAGCGGAGGATGCCGCGTAGGGATACGGGGGACGGCGGCTTTCCGGGGATGCTATCGGGTGCGGGCGGCAACTGGCCAAGAGCCAGCGCCAATCCGTGGCCGAAGTCCGGGACCGGGGTGTGATCTTCGTCTAGACGAAAACGCCCCAATCGGGACGTTCACCCCTGGATTCGGTACTCCTCCAGCAGCCGGCGACCAATGATCATTTTCTGGATCTCGGCGGTACCTTCACCGATCAGGAGCATCGGGGCCTCGCGGTAGAGACGCTCGATCTCGTACTCCTTGGAGAATCCGTAGCCGCCGTGGATACGGAAAGCGTCCTCGACCACCTCCTTGCAGTACTCGGAGGCCAGGTACTTCGCCATGCCCGCTTCGAGGTCGTTTCGCTGGCCGGAGTCCTTTTTGCGAGCGGCATTAACCATCATCGCATGGGCGGCTTCGACCTTTGTCGCCATTTCGGCCAGTTTGAACTGGATGGCCTGGTGCTGGGCGATCGGCTTGCCGAAGGTGTGCCGCTGCTGCGCGTACGAAACGCCCAGCTCGAAGGCGCGCTGGGCGACCCCGCAGCCACGCGCGGCGACATTCACCCGGCCGACCTCGACGCCGTCCATCATGTGATAGAAGCCACGCCCGGTCTGGCCGCCGAGCACCCGGTCGGCCGGGATCCGCAGGCCGTCCATGATCAGCTCGGTGGTGTCGACGCCCTTGTAGCCCATCTTGTCGATCTTGCCCGGGATGGTGAGCCCGGGGCGGACCTCGCCGAAGCCCGCCTCCTTCTCCACCAGGAAGGTCGTCATCGACTTGTGCGGCGCGGTGCCCTCCGGGTGGCCCTCGTCCGTGCGGCACAGCACCGCGACGAGGGTGGACGAACCGCCGTTGGTCAGCCACATCTTCTGGCCGTTGAGGACGTAATCGTCGCCGTCCCGCACGCCCTTGGAGGAGATGGCCGACACGTCCGAGCCCAGCGCCGGCTCCGACATCGAGAAGGCGCCGCGGATTTCACCGGCCGCCATCTTCGGCAGGAAGTAGTCCTTCTGCTCCTGCGTACCGTGCTGCTTGAGCATGTACGCCACGATGAAGTGGGTGTTGATGATGCCCGAGACGCTCATCCAGCCGCGGGCGATTTCCTCGACGGTGAGCGCGTAGGTGAGCAGCGACTCGCCCAGCCCGCCGTACTCCTCGGGAATCATCAGCCCGAAGACGCCGAGTTCCTTCAGCCCCTCGACGATCTGCGTGGGGTATTCGTCGCGGTGTTCCAGCTCCGTGGCGACCGGGATGATCTCCTTGTCCACGAAGTCGCGGACGGTGGAGAGAATTTCCCGCTGAATGTCGGTCAGGCCCTCGGTCTGCGCAAGACGGGTCATGGTGACTACTTCTCCTTCTTGGCCGCAGGGGCCTTGAGCTCGGGGCGGCCGGGCTGCTCGCCGCCGCGCTCCTCGATGTACGTGGCCGTGGGGACCATCACCTTGCGCCGGAAGACACAGACCAGCGTGCCGTCCTGCTTGTAGCCCTTGGTCTCGACGTACACGATCCCGCGGTCCGACTTGGACTTCGAGGGCGTCTTGTCGAGGACCGTCGTCTCGCCGTAGAGGGTGTCGCCGTGGAAGGTCGGCGCCACGTGCTTGAGCGACTCGATCTCCAGATTGGCGATGGCCTTTCCGGAGACATCGGGCACCGACATGCCCAGCAGCAGCGAATAGATGTAGTTGCCGACGACGACGTTCTTGCCGAAGTCGGTGGTCTGCTCCGCGTAGTTGCTGTCCATGTGCAACGGGTGATGATTCATCGTGAGCAGACAAAAGAGGTGGTCGTCGTATTCCGTGACGGTTTTCCCGGGCCAGTGCTTGTACACGTCGCCGACGGTGAACTCTTCATAGGTACGGCCGAACTGCATCGCGCTTAAGCCTCCGGGGCCTCGAACGTGGATGTACGGATCATGCCTGCGGCCCGGCCCTTGCCGGCGATGACGAGGGCCATTTTCCGGCTCGCCTCGTCGATCATCTCGTCACCGAGCATCGCGGAACCCTTGGCCCCGCCCGCCTCCGAGGTGTGCCACTCGTAGGCGTCCAGGATCAGCTCGGCGTGGTCGTAGTCCTCCTGGGACGGCGAGAACACCTCGTTGGCGGCCTCGACCTGACCGGGGTGCAGCACCCATTTGCCGTCGAAGCCCAGGGCCGCGGCCCGCCCGGCGACCTCGCGGTAGCCGTCGAGGTTCTTGATCTGGAGATAGGGACCGTCGATGGCCTGGAGGTCGTGCGTACGGGCCGCCATCAGGATCCGCATGAGGATGTAGTGGTAGGCGTCCGCCGGGTAGCCCGGGGGCTGCTCGCCGACCACCAGGGACTTCATGTTGATGGACGCCATGAAGTCGGCCGGGCCGAAGATGATGGTCTCCAGGCGCGGCGAGGCACCGGCGATCTCGTCGACGTTCACCAGGCCCTTGGCGTTCTCGATCTGCGCCTCGATGCCGATCCGGCCGACCTCGTAGCCCATCGTCTTCTCGATCTGGGTCAGCAGCAGGTCCAGCGCCACGATCTGCTGGGCGTCCTGCACCTTCGGCAGCATGATGCAGTCGAGGTTGGCGCCCGCGCCCTCGACGACCGTGATGACGTCCCGGTACGTCCAGTGCGTGGTCCAGTCGTTGACCCGTACGACCCGGGTCTTGCCGGTCCAGTCGCCCTTGTTCAGGGCGTCGACGATGGTGTGCCGGGCGCCTTCCTTGGCGAGCGGTGCGCAGGCGTCCTCCAGGTCCAGGAAGACCTGGTCGGCGGGCAGGCCCTGGGCCTTCTCCAGGAAGCGGGGGTTGCTGCCGGGGACGGCCAGACAGGAGCGGCGAGGCCGCTGCCGGGTCGCAGGGGTCATGCGGGGACCTCCAGGGGGTCGAGCTGGTTCGCCTTCCGGATCTCGTCGACGATACGGCCGATGATCTCCGTGATGCCGAAGTCCTTCGGGGTGAACACGGCGGCCACCCCGGCTTCCCGGAGGGCGGCCGCATCGGCCGAAGGGATGATGCCGCCGACGATGACGGGCACATCGTCCACACCGGCGCGGCGCAGCCGGGCCAGCACGTCCGGCACCAGCTCGGCATGCGAACCGGACAGGATCGACAGTCCCACGCAGTGCACGTCCTCGGCGACGGCCGCCGAGACGATCTGCTCCGGGGTCAGCCGGATGCCCTGGTAGACCACCTCGAAACCGGCATCGCGGGCCCGTACGGCGATCTGCTCGGCGCCGTTGCTGTGCCCGTCCAGACCGGGCTTGCCCACCAGCAGGCGCAGTTTGCCGCTGCCCAGGTCGGCGGC
The DNA here is from genome assembly GCF_002082195.1 of Streptomyces gilvosporeus. Classification (GTDB taxonomy): domain Bacteria; phylum Actinomycetota; class Actinomycetes; order Streptomycetales; family Streptomycetaceae; genus Streptomyces; species Streptomyces gilvosporeus. The sequence goes on from NZ_CP020569.1 coordinate 7,322,917, forward strand.
GGTCTTGGCGACCTTGTCGCGGACCAGCGCCAGCGGGGTGCCCGCCTCGGCCGTGACGGCCAGCGGCGCGCCCGAGACGCCCGTCGGCGCCCGGAACTCGCCGAAGACGTCCCGCAGCGCCCAGGCCCACTCGCCGGTCGTCACACCGGCCCGCGCGCACTCCAGGGTCGCCGCGAAGAGGTTGCCGTCGCCCGCCGCGGTCTTCTTCAGCGTGGACAGCGCCTCCTGGGCGCGGCCCTCGTCCCGGTTGTCCCGCCAGTCGTGCAGCGCCTGGACGACCCGCGCCTCATTGGCCGGATCGACCGTCATGATGGCGGTGTCCAGATCCGCGGTGAGCGGATTGGGCTCGGTGGACTCGAAGCAGTTGACGCCGACGATCTTCTCCTCGCCGGCCTCGATCCGGGACCGCCGCTCGGCGTGCGAGGAGACCAGCTGCGATTTGAGATAGCCGGACTCGACGGCCGCCATGGCGCCGCCCATCTCCTGGATCCGCTCGATCTCGGCCAGGCACTCGTCCACCAGGGAGTCGACCTTGGCCTCGATGACATGCGAACCGGCGAAGATGTCCTCGTACTCCAGCAGATCGCTCTCGTGCGCCAGCACCTGCTGGATACGCAGCGACCACTGCTGGTCCCAGGGCCGCGGCAGGCCCAGCGCCTCGTTCCAGGCGGGGAGTTGGACGGCGCGGGCGCGGGCGTCCTTCGACAGCGTCACCGCCAGCATCTCCAGCACGATCCGCTGGACGTTGTTCTCCGGCTGCGCCTCGGTCAGGCCCAGCGAGTTGACCTGGACGCCGTAGCGGAAGCGGCGGTGCCGGGGGTTCTCGATGCCGTAGCGCTCGCGGGTGACCTTGTCCCAGATGCGGCCGAAGGCGCGCATCTTGCACATCTCCTCGACGAAGCGGACGCCCGCGTTGACGAAGAAGGAGATCCGCGCCACCACCTCGCCCTTGCGGTCCTCGGGGACCTGCCCGGACGCGAACACCGCGTCCAGAACGGCGATGGCGGTGGACATCGCGTACGAGATCTCCTGGACCGGAGTGGCGCCCGCCTCCTGGAGGTGGTAGCTGCAGATGTTGATCGGGTTCCACTTGGGGATGTTGTTGACCGTGTACGCGATCATGTCCGTGGTCAACCGCAGGCTCGGCCCTGGCGGGAAGACATGCGTCCCCCGGGACAGGTACTCCTTGACGATGTCGTTCTGCGTCGTCCCCTGGAGCTTGGTGATGTCCGCGCCCTGTTCCTCGGCGACCACCTGATAGAGCGCCAGCAGCCACATGGCCGTGGCGTTGATGGTCATCGAGGTGTTCATCTGCTCCAGCGGTATCTCCTGGAACAGCCGCCGCATGTCGCCGAGATGGGAGACCGGAACCCCGACCCGGCCGACCTCGCCGCGGGCGAGGATGTGGTCGGGGTCGTAACCGGTCTGCGTCGGGAGGTCGAACGCGACCGACAGTCCGGTCTGGCCCTTGGCGAGATTGCGCCGGTAGAGCTCATTGGACGCCTCGGCGGTGGAGTGCCCGGCGTAGGTCCGCATCAGCCACGGACGATCCTTCTGACGCTCAGTCATCTAAACGGTCTCCCGTACCTCTTCGCCGGTTCAGACGTTCCGGAAGCGGTTGATCGCGTCGAGGTGCTTGGCGCGCATTTCCTCGTCGCGCACGCCCATCCCCTCCTCGGGCGCGAGCGCCAGCACGCCGACCTTGCCCTGGTGCAGGTTGCGGTGCACGTCGTAGGCCGCCTGCCCGGTCTCTTCCAGGGTGTAGGTCTTCGACAGCGTCGGGTGGATCTTGCCCTTGGCGATCAGGCGGTTGGCCTCCCACGCCTCCCGGTAGTTCGCGAAGTGCGAGCCGATGATCCGCTTCAGCGACATCCACAGGTAGCGGTTGTCGTACTCGTGCATGTAGCCCGAGGTCGAGGCGCAGGTAGTAATGGTGCCGCCCTTGCGGGTGACGTAAACGCTCGCGCCGAAGGTCTCGCGGCCCGGGTGCTCGAAGACGATGTCGATGTCCTCGCCGCCGGTGAACTCGCGGATGCGCTTGCCGAAGCGCTTCCACTCCTTCGGGTCCTGGGTGCGCTCGTCCTTCCAGAACTTGTAGCCCTCGGCGCTGCGGTCGATGATCGCCTCGGCGCCCATGGCGCGGCAGATGTCGGCCTTCTGCTCGCTGGAGACGACGCAGATCGGGTTCGCCCCGCCGGCCAGCGCGAACTGGGTGGCGTACGAGCCGAGTCCGCCGCTGGCGCCCCAGATCAGGACGTTGTCGCCCTGCTTCATCCCGGCGCCGTTGCGCGAGACCAGCTGGCGGTACGCGGTCGAGTTGACCAGACCGGGCGCCGCCGCCTCCTCCCAGCTCAGGTGCTGGGGCTTGGGCATCAGCTGGTTGGACTTGACCAGCGCGATCTCGGCCAGGCCGCCGAAGTTGGTCTCGAAGCCCCAGATCCGCTGCTCGGGGTCGAGCATGGTGTCGTTGTGGCCGTCGGAAGACTCCAGCTCGACGGACAGACAGTGCGCGACGACCTCGTCACCGGGGCCCCAGGCGTTGACGCCGGGTCCGGTGCGCAGCACGACGCCGGCCAGGTCGGAGCCGATGACGTGGTACGGCAGGTCGTGGCGCTTGGTGAGCGGGGAGAGCTTGCCGTAGCGCTCCAGGAACCCGAAGGTCGACATCGGCTCGAAGATCGAGGTCCACACGCTGTTGTAGTTCACGGAGGAGGCCATCACGGCCACCAGGGCCTCGCCGGGCCCCAGTTCGGGCACCGGCACGTCCTCGACGTGCAGCGACTTGCGCGGGTCCTTCTCCCTGCTGGGCAGGCCGGCGAACATCTCGGCCTCGTCCTTGTGCACGGTCACCGCGCGGTAGGACTCGGGGAGGGCCAGCGCGGCGAAGTCGTCGCGGGTGGTGTCGGGCGCGAGGATCGCGTCCAGGATTTCATTCACGGGATGCCTCCGGCGAAGCACGTTTTTTTCGGGGAACGGCTTGAGGGAACGTCGGGGGTGGTGCAGGGGTGATGCCGTCGGTTCGGCCGGTGTGGCTGTAGTGGCGCGGGGTGGGCGCCTGGTGTGATGCCTGTGACGCAGGCGTCCGGGCGGGCAGCCGCGAAGGGTTGCTGGGACAACCGATGCACGGGTGTCGCTGTGCACCGGTCGCCCGGACACCTTCAACGTATGACACCGCGTGCCATCTGACAAGACACTGAGTGCCATGAATTTCTCGCTTGAGAAACCTGGCGTTCAGATGAGCGCAATGAGCGATGATCGTTGATCGTTCATCGCGTGAACGCCGCAGCCCGCCCAGCGCCTCGGCGGCTGGACGGGCTGCGGTTGTGTGGTGTGCGGGTCGCCCCTCAGCGCTTCTTCAGCGCCCGCTCGATCGTGCGCATGACCTCGTCCAGCGGCGCGTCCGTACGGGCCACGGCCACCAGCACCTCGCCCTCCCGGGAGACGGAAGCCGGGGCGGCCGGCTCCCCGGAGGTCGTGCGGCCCGCGCCGATGCCGGTGCCGAAGGTCTCGCGGACGATCTCGAAGGCATGGTCGAGCTGGGCCTCGACATCGCCCTCGGCGCCGGCCCGCAGCCAGCGGCGCAGGACGTGGTTGTGGGCGGTGACCACGGCGGAGGCGGCGACCTCGGCGAGCAACGGGTCGTCGTCGCCCTCGCGGTGGGCGCCCTCGTCGAAGTGGCCCAGAAGATAACGGGTGAAGAGACGCTCGTAGCGGGCGACCGAGGCGATCTCGGCCTCGCGCAGGGTGGGCACCTCGCGGGTGAGGCGGTAGCGGGCGACGGAGACGGCCGGGGCGGCCGCGTACATCCGCATGACCTCCTTGATGCCGCGGCAGACCGTGTCGAGCGGGTTCTCGTGCGGCGGCGCGGCATCCAGGACGGCCTCGGCGCGTACGAGGGTGTCGTCGTGGTCGGGGAAGATCGCCTCTTCCTTGGAGCGGAAGTGGCGGAAGAAGGTCCGGCGGGCGACCCCGGCGGCGGCCGCGATCTCGTCGACCGTGGTCGCCTCGTAGCCCTTGGTCGCGAACAGTTCCATGGCCGCAGCCGACAGTTCGCGGCGCATTTTGAGCCGTTGGGCGGCCGCGCGGCGAGAGCCCGGAGTGCTGGTGTCGGTGGCGTCGGAGGTCGGCGTACGAGCGGGCTGGGACATGTGGGGACGGTACTGCATATTTACGCGGCCTGCGGCATCAGGTACCGCCCGCGCCCCCCTGACCTGGGACGGACCGCCGGCCGAAGGCTCCAGCAGTCCGCCCCACGGCCCCCCGGCGCGCGGCCGGGGGTGCCCCTTCCCGTCAGCGCTTGGCGTACTCACGGAAGCCGCGGCCGGTCTTGCGGCCGAGGCAGCCCGCCGCGACGAGGTGCTCCAGCAGCGGCGCCGGGGCCAGGCCCGGGTCGCGGAACTCGGCGTGCAGCACCTTCTCGATGGCCAGGGAGACGTCCAGCCCCACGACATCGAGGAGTTCGAACGGGCCCATCGGGTAGCCGCCGCCGAGCTTCATGGCGGCGTCGATGTCGTCCAGCGAGGCGTAGTGCTCCTGCACCATCTTGATCGCGTTGTTGAGGTACGGGAACAGCAGCGCGTTCACGATGAAGCCGGCGCGGTCGCCGCAGTCCACGGCGTGCTTGCGGACCTTGGCGCACACCGCGCGGACGGTGGCGTGGACGTCGTCGGCCGTCAGGACCGTACGGACCACCTCGACCAGCTTCATGGCCGGGGCCGGGTTGAAGAAGTGCATCCCGATGACGTCCTGTGGCCGCGAGGTGGCGCGCGCGCAGGCCACCACCGGCAGCGACGAGGTGGTCGTGGCCAGCACGGCACCCGGCTTGCAGACCTTGTCCAGGGTGGCGAAGAGCTGCTGCTTGACCTCCAGGTCCTCGGCCACCGCCTCGACGGCCAGATCGACCTCGGCGAAGGCGTCGAGCGAGCCGGCCGGGGTGATCGCGGCCAGTGCGGCATCGCGCGCCTCGGCGGTCATCCGGCCCTTGTCCACGGACCGGCCCAGCGACTTGGCGATCCGGGCCTTGGCCTGCTCCGCCTTCTCCAGGCTGCGGGCGGCCAGGACGACGTCGAAGCCCGCCTTGGCGAAGACCTCGGCGATACCGCTGGCCATGGTGCCGGAGCCGGCGACGCCCACGCTGGTGACCGTACGGCCCGCACCGAGCGCGCCGTCGGCCGCGGGGGTCTCCGCGTCCGGGACGACCGAGCCGCTGCCCGGCGCCTCGTACGTGTAGAAGCCGCGGCCCGCCTTGCGGCCGGTCAGCCCGGCCTCGGCCAGCTGCCCCAGGATCGGCGCGGGGGCGTGCAGCCGGTCGTGCGACTCGGCGTACATGGCCTCCAGGACCGTACGGGCGGTGTCCACGCCGATCAGGTCGAGCAGGGCGAGCGGGCCCATCGGCAGACCGCAGCCCAGCCGCATCGCGGCGTCGATGTCCTCGCGGGTGGCGTACCTGGACTCGTACATCGCGGCGGCCTGGTTCAGGTAGCCGAAGAGCAGACCGTCGGCGACGAAGCCGGGGCGGTCGCCCACCGCGATGGGGTCCTTGCCCAGGTCGCGGGCGAGCTGGGTGACGGCGGCGACCGCGGTCGGTGCGGTGAGCACCGAGGAGACCACCTCGACCAGCTTCATGGCCGGGGCCGGGTTGAAGAAGTGCACGCCGAGCACCCGCTCGGGGCGCTGCGAGTCGGCGGCCAGCCGGGTCACCGACAGCGCGTTGGTGCCGGTGGCGAGGATCGCGTCGGGGCGGACCACGGCGTCCAGTTCAGCGAAGACCTGGCGCTTGAGCTCGTAGTTCTCCGGCACCACCTCGATGACGAGATCGGCCTCCGCGGCGGCCTGGAGGTCGGAGAAGGTGCGGAAGCGGGCCAGGATGTCCTGCCGCTCCCGCTCGGTGATCCGCTCGCGCTGCACGGCGCGGGCGGTGGCGGCCTCCAGGGAGGCGACGGCCTGGCGGGCCGCGGCCTGGTCGGTGTCGATGCCGATGACCTCGCGGCCGGCGCGGGTCAGCACCTCGGTGATACCGGTGCCCATGGTGCCCAGGCCGACGACGGCGACCGTGGAAAGGGACAGGGGACTGACTTCGGTCGAGAGATCAGGGGTGGACGAAGGGCCCATCGCGAGACTCCAAGGGTGTTCCCCTGAGGTAGGGGAGAAGTGACGACTGGGACGACAGCAAGAGGGGTCGCACCGACGCGGCCGTACGCAGCGCACAGCGGCCAGAGGGATACGGCGGAAATGCCGCAAAAGCCGCAGCGTCACGGGGGAGCGCCGGCGGGGCGGAAGCCGCGGCGAGCCCTGTCCCGGGGCCGTGCCGTGTGCTCCTGCGATGTCGTGCTGAGTGCGGTGCCGAACCGACTTCGAACCGACTTCGTTTACTGGCGGCTGCGTCACCGGCCGCCCGAGCAGGGGTGCTGCCCGTTCCAGCAGGTTAACCGGTGGGTAACCGAAGCGCCAGGGGTAGCGCGGGTCATTAGGCTGTGGTGCAGGCCACGTCGTCGTCACCCGGGACGGCCCGGCGGGAGGGGAGCGACAAATGGAAGAGGAATTCCACGAGTTGACGGACCGGGTGCGGGCCGAACTCCGCTCCCCGGACGATCTGGCCGCCTACGAGCGGCTGCTCGCACTGGCCCGCAAGAACACTCCGGCCGCCCGCGACGAACTGGCCCGGATGCTGGTCGCCGTCGAACGGCCCCTGTGGGCCCGGGAGATCGCCGCCTTCGTCCTCGGCTGCGCCGGCGACAAGCGCGCCTTCGAGACGCTGGTGCTGCTGCTGAACTACCGCGAACCGGTCCGCTGCGCGACCGCTGCGCATGCGCTGGGTCGCCTTGGCGACCCCCGCACCGCGCGGGCGGCGGCCGCCCTTGCCACCAATCCGTTGCGCACGGCCTATGCGCTGCACCCCGTTCGGCTGCTTGCCGAACTGCGCGCGCCGCAGTCTGTGCCGGCGCTGATCGCTACGCTCGATCGCCTCCTCACCCCCAACACCCCGTATTGGCGCGTCGCCCTCGCCTGCGTGGAGGGTCTGGCGGCGCTCGGTGACCGCCGGGCCGTCTCCACCCTCACCGCTGCCGCGGCGCACCCGCGCCTTGCCGCGGCGGCTTCGGCGGCCCTTGCGCGCCTGGGCGTGTAGCCCGTCCGCTGCGCTTTGCCTGGGCCGACGGTTTTGGCTTTCCCGTCGTTGCGCCTGCGGCGGGCGGGGGTTGTGTGTCGGCCGCGGTGCCGCCCCTGCGGACTTCGTCCTCCGGTGCGGCCCCTCCCGACGGGGGAGGGGAAAGGCGGTGGTTCACCCCCACCGTCTTTTTCCACCCCCAACGGGGAGGTGCCGGGCCGTAGCGGCGGAGCCGTGTAGGGCCGGTGCCGCTGCCGGACAGCCCCGCGCCAGCGGCAACGCCCGCCGCAGGCGCAACGGCGAGAGCACGCGCGGCGCCGCAGACAAAAACGTGGGGCCCAAGCAACGCGCAGCGAACGGTCACAGAAGCGTCAGCTGGGTGGGCCCCGCCGGCCCCGCCGGTGACTCCGGGGGCGCGATCCCCCGGTGGGCGCCGGGCCGATACGGCCCCACGCCGTACTCGGCGGCCAGCTCGTGGACCTGCCGGGTGATGCGCCGCTGGTACCACGTCGGCGCATACGAGCCCCCGGCGTACATGCGCTCGTAGCGCCGTACGAGATGCGGATGATGGCGGCCCAGCCACGTCATGAACCATTCCCGGGCGCCGGGGCGCAGGTGCAGGACGAGCGGGGTGACCGAGGCGGCCCCCGCCTCGGCGATGGCGCGGACCGTGGCCCGCAACTGGTCGGGTGCGTCGCCGAGGAAGGGGATGACGGGCGCCATCAGGACCCCGCACGTGATGCCGTGCGCGGTGAGCGTGCGCACCACGTCGAGGCGGCGCGACGGGGCGGGCGTGCCCGGTTCGACCGTGCGCCACAGCGCGTGGTCCAGGAAGCCGACGGAGACGGAGATGCCGACGTCGGTGACCTCGGCGGCCTGCCGCAGCAGTTCCAGGTCGCGCAGGATCAGCGTGCCCTTGGTGAGGACGGAGAACGGGTTGGCGTGGTCGCGCAGCGCCGTGAGGATGCCGGGCATGAGGGCGTATCGGCCCTCCGCCCGCTGGTAGCAGTCGACGTTCGTGCCCATGGCTATGTGGTCGCCGCGCCAGCGCCGGGCGGTCAGTTCGCGGCGCAGCAGGTCGGGGGCGTTGACCTTGACGACGATCTGGGAGTCGAAGTCGAGCCCGGTGTCGAGGTCCAGATAGCTGTGGGTCTTGCGGGCGAAGCAGTAGACGCAGGCGTGACTGCACCCCCGGTACGGATTCACGGTCCATTCGAACGGCATCCGGGAGGCGCCCGGGACGCGATTGAGGATCGAGCGGGCGCGCACTTCGTGGAAGGTGATGCCGCGGAATTCGGGGGTGTCGATCGTCCGGCTGACGACGTCCGTACCGAACAGCGCGGCAGGGCTGTCGCCCAGATTGTCCCAGCGCATCGGGCCTCCTTCGGGGTCCGGTCGAGCCCCCCCCGTGCAGATAATAGAACATCTGTTCCCTTTCCTGGTGTCACCCCGGATTTTGGGCGTGCCGCCCAGTGGTGGTTGGCTAAGCGGCGCACCGCAGGACCGGCAGCCGAGTACTGGAGGACGACACATATGGGCCAGGTCGAGGCCACCACGCAGCGTGAGATCGCGGCGGACCCGGAGGACGTTTTCGATGCGCTCGCCGACTACAGCGGCACGCGCCAGAAGCTGCTGCCCGAGCACTTCAGCGAGTACGAGGTCCGCGAGGGCGGCGACGGCAAGGGCACGCTCGTCCACTGGAAGCTCCAGGCCACCAGCAAGCGCGTGCGCGACTGCCTGCTGGAGGTCGACGAGCCCACCGATGGGCAGCTCGTCGAGAAGGACCGCAACTCTTCCATGGTGACCACCTGGGTCGTCACCCCGGCGGGCGAGGGCCGCGCCAACGTCGTGGTCAGCTCGATCTGGAACGGCGCGGGCGGGATCGGAGGCTTCTTCGAGCGGACCTTCGCGCCCAAGGGTCTCGGGCGGATCTACGACGCGATCCTCGCCAACCTCGCCAAGGAGATGGAGAAGTAGCCGGTCACCGGTTCGGGTGGTTTCCGTTGCGCCGCGGTGTCCGGTCCGCCGGATCGCTCTCGCACGGAAACGCCTGATGGGAGCCCAATGGGCGTCCCGCGCAACGTACTTGATGTCCCTTCCCGCCCCGCACGCCCCCTTTCGTCGTACTTGATTGCCGTTATCGCCCGATGCGAGAAATGGGCGGTGGTGCAGGTGTGACAAGGGAGGCAGTACGTGGGCGGGACCACCCTGGCGGTACGGGGCGAACGGGCCGCGGTACCCGCCGCGGCCACACCGGGCGGCGCAGTCAAGCCGCCCGGTTCCGGGCGGCCGCGTTTGGTGCTCGCGGGCCTGATGCCCGCGCTGCTGCTCGTGGTCCTCGACCAGACGGCCCTCGCCCCCGCGCTTCCCGCGATCGCCCGTGAGCTGCACGGACTGCCGGTGACGCCCTGGGCGGTCACCGCGTATCTGCTCGCCGCCGCGCTGGGCCTGCCCGTTCACGGCGCCCTCGGCGACCTCTTCGGCCGCAAACCGGCCCTGCTCCTCGCGATCCTGGCCTTCACCGTCGGCTCGGCGTCGGCCGGTTGGTCGCGGTCCATGGGCGAACTGCTCGCCTTCCGCGCCCTCCAGGGCCTCGGCGGCGGCGGTCTGCTGCTCGGCGCCCTGGCGGTCACCGCCACGCTCGTCCCGCCCCGTTCCCGCCGTCGCTGCCGGGGCCTGATCGCCGTCGCCCTCGGACTCGCCTTCGTGGCCGGGCCGTTGGCCGGCGGCCTCCTCGCCGACCATGCCTCCTGGCGCTGGGGCTGCTTCCTCACGGCGCCCTTCGGTGTGCTGGCGTTTCTCGTCGTCGCCACCCGGCTCCGGCTGCCGAAGCCCGGTGCCCGGCCGCGGCGCGACCTCGCGGGCGCGCTGCTGCTGACCGTCTGCGCCATCTGCCTCGGGCTGCTGGCCAGTTGGGGCGGCGGCGCGTATGCCTGGACCTCGACGGTCGTCCTCGGCCTCGGCGCCGGTGCGCTCGCCGCCGCCCTGCTCTTCCTCGTCGCCGAGCGCTTCGCCGCCGCGCCGCTCCTCCCGCCCCGGCTGCTGCGCGACTGCCTGGTGGGCATCACCGGTCTGGTCGGCGCGGTCCTCGCCCTCGCCCTCCACGGCGCCCTCGGCGGGCTTCCGGACCTTGCGCGCACGGCGGGCGACGCCACCGAGGCCGGTCTGCTGACGGTGCCCCTGCTGCTCGGCATCGTGCTCGCCGCCCTGGTCTCCGGCCGGCTCATCGTCCGCACCGGCCACCACCGGATCTTCCCCCTCCTCGGCTGCGCGGTGGCCGCCGAGGGCATGTGGCTGCTGACCCGTACGGCGCAGGACGCCCCCTACGGCGCCCACGGCCTGGGGACCGGCCTGCTCGGCCTCGGCATCGGTTTCGTCCTGCCGGTGCTGGTGCTCGCGGTACGCAACTCCGCGTGCCGCTACGGCGCCGCCTGCCGCGCCACCACCACCGCCCGATGGCTCGGCGGCAGCATCGGTGTGGGCCTCTTCTGGACCCTCGCCGCCGCCCGCCTCACCGGACAGCTGACCCCCCACCTCGCCGCCTCCGCGCACGCCGTGCCGGAGATCGTCCGCTGCCTCGCCCCGCTGCTCGCCCTGGGTTTCCTGCTCGCCCTCTTCCTGAAAGAGAAACCACTGGTGTCCCACACCTCTGCCGCCACGTCGGCCACCCCGATGCCGCATCTTCCGTACGGCGACGCCGAGAGCTCCCCGGCCGGTGTGCCCAGGGCCCGCACGGCCGCCAACTCCTATGGCGCGCACGCCGGTTACGCCGCCTCGTCGGCCGGCGTCCCGGTCTGCGGCACGGTCCAGCACCACGACGGGTCCATCGTGCCGCGCGCCGCGCTCACCCTCATCGACAACGCCGGCCGGCAGGTCGGACGCGGCGCCACCGGCGAGGACGGCCGCTATGCGCTGGGCACCCCCGGCGCCGGCTCGTACGTCCTGATCGCGGCGGCGGGCGGACACCAGCCGCAGGCCGTCACCGTCACGGTCGGCGAACGGCCGGTCGAGCTGGACGTGGTGCTCGGCGGCGCCGGACGCCTGGCCGGGACCGTCACCACCGGCGACGGCACCCCCGTACGCGATGCCATGGTCACCCTCACCGACGTCCGCGGCGAGGTCGTCGCCACCACCCGCAGCGGACGCGAAGGCGGCTATGTCATCGGGGAGTTGGTGGCCGGCGAATACACCCTCGCCTCCAGCGCCCCCGCCTTCCGGCCCGCCGCGCTCCCCGTCACCGTCCACGCCTCCCGCGAGACCCGCCAGGACATCGAGCTGGCCGGTGGCGCGGTGCTGCGCGGCACCGTACGGGCCGGCGGCGGCCGCCCGGTGGAGGACGCCCGGGTGACGCTGCTGGACGCGGCCGGCAACGTCGTCGACACCGCCACCACCGGCCCCGACGGCCTCTTCCGCTTCGTGGACCTCTCGGCCGGCGAGTACACCGTCATCGCCGCCGGATACCCGCCGGTGGCCACCGTCCTCCAGGTCGCCGGCGGCGGCCGCACCGAACGCGACCTCCAACTCGGCCACGAGGACTGATGTCCCGCGGCGGTCGACCGGGCTGCCGTAGGGGGCGACTCAGGGCCCGCCGGGTGGGTCGGCGGGCGCCTCGGCGAACCGCAGCCGGGTGATCAGCGGACGGTTCTTGCGCAGCAGCGGAACGGCGGCGGTGTGCGGGGCGAGGAGGCCGAGGAGGCCGCGGCCGTACGGGAGCGGGACGTCGGTGACCTCGGTGACGGACGGGTGCTCGGCGCGCAGCAGGCGGCGCTGGGCGGCGTCCATGCCCCAGGGCATCGGCGGCAGGCGGTGGCCGCCCGGGCCCCGTACCCCGTCGCGGGAGCGGGCGCTGTAGCGGCGTGACACGGTGTCGAAGACCATCGTGCCGCCCGGAAAGGCCGCCGCACACGCGCCGATCAGCCCATGGGCCTGGGCGGGTTGCAGATACATCAGCAGGCCCTGAGCCGTCACCAGCACCCCGCGCGAGGCGTCGATCCCCGCCATCCAGCGGTGCTCGCGGGCGTCGCAGGCGACCAGCCGCTGCCGCGCGCCGTGCGGCAGCAGGCGTCTGCGCAGCTCCAGCGGGTCGCTCAGATCGACGGTGACCCAGTGCACCCGGCCGTTGTCCACCCGCCAGAACTGGGTCTCCAGCCCCTCCCCGAGGGCGATCACGGTGCCCTCCGGGTGCCGGGCCAGAAAGTCCCGCACCACCCCGTCGAACGCCAGCGCCCGCAGCGCGAGCACCTGCGCCGCCCCCGGCCGGGCCGGACCCAGCCGCTCCCGGAACGGGAAGTCCGCCTCGGCCACCAGCCGCACCGCGCGGGGATCGGCCAGTACGGCATCCGGACGGGCGGCCTCGGCGGCCCGGTGATAGACGGTCCACAGCGCCGTCTCGGGAACGCCCCGGAGGTCGACCGGGCTTCGGCCGGGCACCGGTTGGTGGGTCACGTCCTGACGGCGCACGTCCTCGATCATGTGGCGTTCCTACCGGGGGACCGGCCCGCTGCCGGGAGCATCGCCGTGCCGGTCACCCGGAGGGGTGCAAAGTCCTACCGGGCGGTGGGTGGGGGCGGGCGGTGGCTTTGCGTTGGAGTGTGCTCCAGCGCCTAGCGTCTGCCGGGCGGTCACCCGACCGCGCGGACCGACCCAGAGGAATCACCGTGCGCTACACACTGTTCGGTAAAACCGGCCTTCGCGTCAGCGAGTTGAGCCTGGGAGCGATGACCTTCGGCGGGGACGAGGACGGCGGCTGGGGCGCCGACAAGGACACCAGCGCCCGCCTGCTCGATGTCTATGCGGAAGCGGGCGGCAATTTCCTCGATACCGCCAACAACTACACCGGCGGTCGTTCGGAAACGATTCTCGGGGAGCTGCTGGGCGGCCGGCGGGAGCGTTTCGTCGTCGCCACCAAGTACACCTGCGCCACCCGCACCGGCGATGTGAACGCGGCCGGGAACCACCGTAAGAACCTCGTCCAGTCGGTGGAGGCAAGCCTGGGCCGGCTGCGTACGGACTATGTCGACATCCTCTGGGTGCACGCCCGGGACGCCTTCACCCCGGTCGAGGAGACGATGCGGGCCCTGGACGATCTCGTACGCGCCGGAAAGGTGCTCTACCTCGGGGTTTCCGACTGGCCCGCCTGGGAGATCGCCCAGGCCGGTACGCTCGCCGAACTCCGCGGCTGGACCTCCTTCGCCGGATCGCAGCTGCGTTACAACCTGCTGGAGCGCACCCCCGAGCGCGAACTGCTGCCGCAGGCCCGGGCGTTCGACCAGGCGGTGCTGGCGTGGGCCCCGCTCGCCGGCGGCAGGCTCACCGGCAAGTACCGCCGGGGCGGGACGGGCCGGCTGACCGTCGACAGCGCCTACAGCGGCGGCCACCACAACGAGGACGCGACCCTCACCGCCGTCCTGGAGATCGCCGAGGCGGGCGGCTGGAGCCCGGCCCAGGTCGCCCTGGCCTGGCTCCGCAGCCGCTCCGGCAACATCATCCCCATCGTCGGCGCCACCAAGGAGGCCCAACTCGTCGACAATCTCGCCGCCGTGGACGTGGAGCTCGACGCCGACGCGCTGGCCCGGCTCGACGAGGTGAGCGCCGTACCGCTCGGCTTCCCGCACGACTTCCTGCGGGAGGAGGGGGTCCAGGAGAACGTGTACGGCGACCGGCGCGGCGCGATCGACGACCGGCGGTCGACGTACCGGCGGACGACCGAGGGGTTCCGTTAGGAGCCGGCCCCCGGGTCCTCACTTCAGCCGCTGGATGCGGCGGGCCACCCGCGCATGGTCCCGCAATTTCTCCGCCAGTTCGGGCAGCTGCGGCTCGCCGCGGTCCACCAGGACGCGTCCGCCGACGATGGTGGTCCAGGCGCGGGACGGGCCGCAGCGCAGCCAGGCTTCGACGGGGTCGGTGAACGAGCCGGCGAGGGCCACCTCGTGGGTGTTCCAGACGACGAGGTCGCCGCAGGCGCCGGGGCGCAGATGGCCGAGTTCGTCGTCGCGGCCCAGGCAGCGGGCGGAGCCCCGGGTCGCCATGTCGAGGGCGTCGCGGGCGGCCATCGCCCCGGGGCCGCCGCGGTAGCGGGCGAGCAGCAGGGCGGCGCGGGCCTCCATCCACAGCGAGGCGTGGTCGGTGGAGGCGGAGCCGTCGCAGCCGATCCCCACGGGCATGCCGAGGGCGCGCATCTCCCGGATGGCGGCGGTGCCGCCGCCGATCAGCATGTTGGAGCTGGGGCAGTGCGCCACCCCGACCCCCGCCGCGGCGAGCCGGGCGCGCTCGTCGTCCTGGGCGTAGATGCAGTGCGCGACCCACGTACGGTCGGTCATCCAGCCGACCGACTCGAAGTACTCGACGGGCCGGCAGCCGTGGGTCTCCTGGCAGAAGGCGTCCTCGTCCGGGTCCTCGGCGAGATGGGTGTGCAGCCGTACGTCGAGCCGCTCGGCCAGTTCCGCGGTCTGCACCATCAGCTCCCTGGTCACCGAGAACGGCGAACAGGGCGCCAGCGCGACGCGGATCAGCGCGCCGGGGGAGGGGTCGTGATAGGCCGTCACCACCCGTTCGCTGTCGGCGAGTACCTCGTCGTCGGTCTGCGTGACGGAGCGGGGCGGCAGTCCGCCGTCCTCGACGGAGCGGGTCATGGAGCCGCGGGTGGCGTGGAAGCGGAAGCCGATCTCCTGCGCGGTACGGATCTCGGCGTCGACCAGGCGGGGGCGCGGATGGACGTAGAGGTGGTCCATCGAGGCCGTACAGCCGCCCATCAGCAGTTCGGCGATGCCGACGTAGGTGGACAGATGGACGGCTTCGGCGTCGAGGCCGGACCACAGGGGGTAGAGGGTGGTGAGCCAGTCGAAGAGGGTGCCGTTGACCGCGGGGGCGAAGGAGCGGGTGAGGTTCTGGTAGAGGTGGTGATGGGTGTTGATCAGGCCGGGGGTGACCAGCCGCCCCGTCGCCGCGACCGTACGGGCCACGCTCTCCGGTTCGCTGCCGGGCCCGCCGACCGCGGCAACTCGGCCGTCGCGCAGGGCGATCCAGCCGCCCGGGATCTCGGTGGCGCCGTCGACGACCAGCAGCTGGGCGTCCTTGACGAGCAGGTCGTAGTCGTGCGTGCGGCGGTGACCGGTGCTGCCGGCGGGCGTGCGCATGCGGAGGTCTCCCGTGGTCGGTGTGCCGACGTGGCACAAGGACAGCAGCGAGTACGCGGTTGCCCTGTACCGGTGCCGAGCGCCGACCCCGGATCGTCACCACCCGCGGGCGCGGGCGGACGGGCGTTTCTGTGTGAGTGGTCTCTGATCCTGTGCCCGCTCGGCGGCCGCGTATGCGTTTTCGTGCGTAACGCTCATGATCCGGTGATCCGGCTTGGTGTATCGCTCATGATCCGGCTTCGGCGGGAGAGGGGAGTGAGTCGAGGAAATCCCCGAGCGCCGCGTTGAATTCCGCGGGGCGTTCGAGGTTCGGCAGATGCCCGGCCTGCGCAATGACCTTCAGTGTGGCGCCGGGGATGCGCTCCGTGATGATCCGGGCATCGCTGACGGGTGTGAAGGCGTCCTCCTCGCCGACCACGACCAGCGTCGGCACCTCGATCCCCGACAGCAGGCCGGTGTAGTCGCGGCGTTCGGCGCGGCCGCGCAGGGCCGCGGCGGCGCCCTCGGGGGACGCGCCGCGCATCATGTCCAGGACGTGGCGGGCGACGGCCGGCTGGGCGTGGACATTGCGGGGAGTGATCGTCTTGGGCAGCACCTCCTGTGCATAGCCGGCCATCCCCTCGCGCAGCAGCCGCTCGGCCGTGGTGCGGCGCAGTGCCCGGCCCTCGTCCGTATCCGCCGCGGCGAAGGTGTCGGCGAGCAGCAACCCCCGTATGCGGTGCGCGAATTGACGGTGGCACTCCATGACGATCTGCCCGCCCATGGACAGCCCGCCCAGCACGAAACGCTCGATTCCGAGGGTGTCCAGCAGGCCGATGATGTCCTCGGCGAAGGTTTCCAGACGGGTCTTCCCGGGGGCGGGCGGCGCGGTGTCGGTGTTTTCGCCGTAGCCGCGGAGATCGGGGGCGATGACGCGCCAGCCGGCCTGCCGGGCGTAGGCGATCTGCGGGTGCCACATGGTGCGGTCGAAGGGATGGCCGTGGATGAGGACGAGCGTGTTGGCGGTGTCCGTGTCCGTGCCCGTGTCCGTGCCCTCGTCCGTGTATCCGGTGGTGATCATCGCGTTCCCCCTTCTGCGGCGACGGTCGCCGCCTTGACGCCTCGATGCTATTGAGGGCAATCTCTCGGTGCAATAAAAACAATGTGCTCGGTGCAATGTTGAGTTGTGCGAACCACGGGCGAGTGACCCGCGGGCGTCGGAGGGGGAGAGTCGATGGACGACTACCGGGCGATCGCCGATGAGCTGGCCGCCGAGATCGCCTCGGGTCAACTCCGGCCCGGCGACCGGCTGTTGCCGCTGCGGCGGTACGCCCGGCGGCGGGGGATCGCGAGTTCGACGGCGGCGCGGGTCTACCGCGAACTGACCCGTCGGGGGCTGACGGTGGGGGAGGTCGGACGGGGCACCTTCGTACGGACCTCGGCGCCGGCGGCCGAGCCCGCGCTGGCCGAGCCGGGGGAGGCGCGGATCGATCTGGAGCTGAACTTCCCGGTGCTGCCCGGACAGCCGGACCGGCTCGCGGCGAGCCTCCAGCCGCTGCTGCGCACCGATGCGCTGGGGCCCGCCCTGCGGCCGGTCGGCGCGGCCGGCACCGCGGGTGCGCGGCACGCCGCCGCCGCGCACCTCGCCCGCGCCGGCTGGGCCCCGGACCCCTGTCAGCTGCTCTTCGCGGGCAACGGGCGGCAGGCCCTCGCCGCGGCCATCGCCACCCTCGTCCCGGCCGGTGAACGCCTCGGCGTCGAATCCCTCACCTACCCCGTGGTCAAGGGCATCGCCGCCCGCCTCGGCGTCACCCTCGTACCGCTGGCGATGGACGCCCACGGCCTCGTCCCCGAGGCGATCGAGGACGCCCCGCCGCTGCGCGCCGTCTATCTCCAGCCCGCACTGCACAATCCGCTCGGCCTCACCATGCCCGGCACGCGCCGCGAGCGGCTGGCCGAAATCCTGCGCCGGCACGATCTGTTCGCCATCGAGGACGCCATCTACGGCTTTCTGCGCAACGATCTCAGCCCGCTCGCCGCCCTGGCACCCGAGCGCACCGTCGTCATCGACAGCCTCTCCAAACGCCTGGCGCCCGGCCTGACCCTGGGGTTCCTCATGCCTCCGGCGGGCCGTACGGCGGACTTCGCGGCGGCCCTGCGCTCCGGGGCCTGGACGGCCACCGGCTTTGCGCTCGATGCGGCGACCCGGTGGATGGCCGACGGCACCGCCGCCGCCATCGAGGAGGACAAACGCCGCGACGCCGCCGCCCGCCAGCGCCTCGCCGCCGAACGCCTCGCCCCGCACCCCCTCCAGACTGATGCCCCGCCCGCCCTCCAGATTCATGCCCCGCCCGCCCTCCAGGCCGATCCGCACGCCTACCACCTGTGGTGGCAGCTCCCGGACCCGTGGCGGGCCGACACCTTCGTCGCCGCCGCGGCCCGCCGCGGTATCGCCGTCACCCCCTCGGGCGCCTTCGCCGTCGGCCGCGGCCACACCCCCAACGCCGTACGCCTGGCCCTGGCCTCCCCGCCCCTGGAGACCCTGGCCGAGGCGCTGGGCGTACTGGCCGAACTGGCCCGGGGCACACCGGAGGACGCCGGGGCCGAGTAGCGAACGGGCGGCCGCGCTCAGTCCGTGTGCGGGCCGCCGCGGAACACGTACAGCTCGGGCAGGTTGACCACGACGGCCTCCTGGGTGCTGCGGGCGATCACCACGACGGCCTCTTCGTCGGGGCTCGGGTTCTCCTCGCGGTGCGGGACGTACGGCGGGACGAAGAGGTAGTCGCCGGGGGAGGTGCGCAGGCGGACTTCTTCGGGGGTGCCGCCGGAGTCGTCGAGGAACACGAATTCGGGGTGTCCCTTGACGATATGGATCGCCGTTTCGGAGGCGCCGTGGTGGTGGTCGGCGGACACGGTGCCCGGTGCGACATGGGTCTGCCCCATCCAGAGGCGCTCCGAGCCGACCGTGCTGCCGCTGATCGCGGCGAAGCGGCGCATGCCGCCGGTCTGGGCGGTGTCGGCGTCGAGCGCATCGGCGCGGATGTGGTGCAGCCGGGCGCGCAGGGGGAGCGCATCGCCGGGCGAGGCGTCGGGAAGGTCGGGGTGGAATGCGTCGTACGAGGTCATGGGGCCACGGTACGGAGCGGGTGCGCCGGTCGCACCCGCTCCGTACCGTGGCCCCGAGGTGACCCGACCGCGGCTACTTCACCGATCCGGCCATGATCCCCTGGACGAACTGCCGCTGGAACACGAAGAACACGATCAGCGGCACGATCAGGGAGAGGAACGCGCCCGGCGCCAGCACCCCGATGTTGCTGCCGAACTGCCGCATCTGCGACTGCAACGCCACCGTCAGCGGCTGGGAGTCGTTGTCGGCGAAGAGCAGGGCGACCAGCATGTCGTTCCACACCCACAGGAACTGGAAGATGGCCAGGCTGGCGATGGCGGGCCGGCCCAGCGGCAGCACCAGCTGGGAGAAGATCCGCCATTCCCCGCCGCCGTCCATCCGGGCCGCCTCCAGCATCTCCTTGGGGATCTCCGCGAAGAAGTTGCGGAGCAGGAAGATGGCGAACGGCAGGCCGTAGGCGGTGTGGAAGAGGACCACGCCGGGGATCGAGCCGAACAGCCCGAGCGCGCCGAACATCTTGGCCACCGGCAGCAGCCCGATCTGCACCGGCACCACCAGCATCGCGACGACCAGCAGGAAGATCCAGTCGCGGCCGGGGAAGTCCAGCCAGGCGAAGGCGTATCCGGCGAGGGCGGCGATCGCGACCACGGCGACGGTGGTGGGCACCGAGATCAGTACGGTGTTCCAGAAGGCCTGGACGATGCCCGAATCCTTCAGCAGCGTCGTGTAGTTGTCGAACGACAGCTGGCCGGGCGCGGCCAGCGCCTGCCACCAGCCGCTGTTCGCGTTCGCCGTGTCCGTCCGCAGGGACGAGAGGAAGAGCCCGGCGGCGGGGGTGAGCCAGACCAGGCCGATCACGGCCAGGAAGACCTGGATCGCTCCGCGGCTGAGCCATTTCGACGCTCGCGGCGGGCGCCGGCGGGGCGCGGCGGTTCGCTGCACGGTGGTCATGACTGGCTCCTGCGGAAACGTCGGATGTTGAGCACCATGGCCGGGACCACCAGGAGCAGGAGCAGAACGCCGAGGGCGCTGCCGAGGCCCTGGTTGTTGCCGCCGCCGAAGGAGACCAGCCACATTTGCAGGGCCAGCACATTGGCGTCCTGCTGCACGGGGCCGGGGGCGATGATGTAGACGAGGTCGAAGACCTTCATCACGTTGATCACCATCGTCACGAACACCACGCCCAGGGTGGGCGCGAGCAGCGGCACGGTGATCCGGCGGAAGACCTGCCATTCGTTGGCGCCGTCCATCCGGGCCGCCTCCAGGACGTCGCGCGGCATCGCGGACAGTCCCGCGCCGATCAGGACGAGGGAGAAGCCGGTCCAGATCCAGGTGTACGCGCCGATGATGGCGGGGGTGATCAGCGCCGGGCCGAGCCAGGCGACGCCCTGGTAGGGCGGGGCGAAGTCCTCGGCGGGCAGACGGACCGTATACGCACCGGACTTCAGCCCGGTCAGGCGGTAGGCGCCGTCGGGGCCGGTGGTGGCGCGGGCCGCCACCTTGCCGTGCGGGTCGACGGCCTCGACGGCGAGCCGGGGCAGGCCGCGCTCGGTGCGGTCCACGACGCCGGGCTTGCCGCCGCCACCGGGGGTGAAGTCCAGGAAGACCACACCGCGCAGTTCGCCGTGTCCGGCCGGGGCCTTGGCGGCCCCTGCGGCGGGTACGGCCTGCTGGGGCATGTCCGCGGGGGCGACGCCCACCAGGCCGAGGTTGACGGTCGAGCCCGGTCCCGTATGGCGGGTGGTGGTGTACGAGCCGTCCTTGGCCTTCACCAACTGCTTGTCGCCGATGCGGGTCTTGGCGGAGGGGAAGGAAGCGGTGTTCTGGCTCTGGAAGCTGTCGTGGATGCCGACGGTGACGGCGTTGAGGACGCCGCGCTGCGGGTCCTGCTCGTAGGCCAGGCGGAAGATGATCCCGGCGGCGAGGAAGGAGATCGCCATCGGCATGAACATCAGCAGCTTGAACGCCGTCTTCCAGCGGATCTTCTCGGTCAGGACGGCCAGCACCAGACCGAGTCCGGTCAGCAGCGCGGGCGCGAAGACGACCCAGATCGCGCTGTTGCGGATGGCCCGCAGGGTGGCCGGGTCCTGGAACATCTGCGAGTAGTTGTCGACGCCGACGAAGCGATTGCCGGAGGCGTCGTACAGGCTGCGGATCACGGAGAAGACGATGGGATACGCGACCAGCGCACCCAGCAGCAACAGCGCGGGCAGCAGGAAGACGGCGGCGATCTGCCGGCGGCGGCGCACCGCGCGCCGCCGGGGGGCACCGGCCCCGCCGGACGGGGCGTCCGGCGGGCCGGGCCGGGTGCCGACCGGCGGAGCGGTCGGCACCTCGGAGGTGGTGACAGGCATGGCGGAAATTCCTTAGTTGCGGTACGCCTTGGCCGCGGCGGCCTCGAGCTTGGCGGCCGTGGCCTTGGGGTCCGAGGGGTCGCGCAGGAAGTCCTGGAGCAGCTTCCACTCGCCGGCGCCCTGGGTGCCGCCGAAGGCCGCGGGCGCCTGGTCGGACATGTCGAAGCGGACGGAGTTGCCGGCGTCCGTCAGCGACTTGGCCGCCTGGCGGGTGACCTCGTCCTGGTAGTCGGACGCGGGCACCTTCGCGTTGGGCGAGATGAAGCCGCCCTGCTTGGCCCAGATTCCGGCCGCCTCCGGGGAGGCCAGGTACTTCACCAGCGCCATCGCGGCCTTCTTGTTCTGCCCGGCCTTGAGCACCACGGCGGCGTCACCGCCGCTGACGACCGGGGCCTTGCCGTTGTCGACCGACGGGAAGGGGAAGAACTTGGCGTCCTTGCCGACCTGCTTGTTGAGCTCGTCCTTGACCAGCGCGCCGACGAAATCGCCTTCGTAGGTCATGGCCGCCCCCGGCTGCGGACCGAAGACCTTCTGGACGGACTCGGGGAAGTCGGTGCGCAGGGCGCCCGCACCGCCGCCGGCGACCAGGTTCTTGTCGCCGAAGAGCTTGCCGAGGGTGGTCAGCGCCTTGACGACGCTGGGGTCCGTCCACGGGATCTTGTGCGCGGCGAGCTTGTCGTACTTGTCCGCGCCGGCCTGCGAGAGATAGATGTTCTCGAACCAGTCGGTGAGCGGCCAGCCCGCCTCACCCGCCACGGAGAACGCCGGCACGCCCGAATCGGACAGCGTACGGCCGGACTTGAGCATCTCGTCGTACGTCGTCGCGGGCTTGACCCCGGCCTGCGAGAACGCCTGCGGGCTGTACCAGACCATCGACTTGTGGCTGGCCTTGAAGTACAGGCCGTAGTACGTCTTGCCGACGGTGCCGTAGTCCTTCCACACCTGGGCGTAGTTCTTGCCGACCGCGGCCTCGACGTCCTTGGAGAGCGGCTCCAGCCAGCCCTTCTTCGCGAACTGCTGGAGCACGCCGACCTGGGGGACCATGACCACATCGGGTGCGTTGCCGCCCTCGATCTGGCTGCCGACGACGGTGGAGACGTTGTCACCGGTGGAGGAGAAGCTGACCTTGGCGCCGGTCTTCTCGGTGAAGGCGTCCAGCACCTGCTTGAAGTTCTTCTGCTCGACGCCGGTCCACACCCCGGCCACGGTCAGGCTCTGGCCGCTGAGCGCCTTGTCCCCGCCACCGGGGGAGGCATTGCCGCCGCAGGCGGTCGCGGTGAGCGCCAGGCCGAGCACGGCGGCGCCGGAGAGGGCGGTACGGGCGGTACGCATTGGACGAGCCGGGGAGTGTCTCATCGTGGTCTTCCCATCGAATCGGAGCGGTCGGATCGAAGCGGTCGGTGCGGTGCGATCTATGCGGTGCGATCTGTGCGGAGCGATCTGTGTGGTGCGGTTGCGGTTGGTGCGGTCGAACGGCCCGGGGTGCCGGGTGGTCAGGGGTGTCGCTGCTGCGACTCGGGGGTGTGCATCCACCAGGCCGCGGTGGAGCCGGGCAGCGTCCCCGGGGGGCAGTCGTCGCTGGCCAGCAGGGGGGTGCCGGGTACGGGGGCGGGCACCGCGTCGGTACCGAAGTTGACGGCGCACACCAGGCCGTCGCCGCGGACGAAGGCCAGCACCTGCGGCGGGGTCTCCAGCCAGCGCAGGGTGCCCTCGCCGAGCTGCGGGAGCGTGCGGCGCAGCTGGAGCGCCTCGCGGTACAGATGCCAGAACGATCCGGTGTCGGCCAGGGCCCGGTCCGCGGTGTGCGCGGCGAACGACGCCGGCTGCGGCAGCCACGTCCCCCGCTCCTCCGCGGCGTCCGGTCGTGCGCTGAAGCCGAACGGGGCGGCCGTACCGGACCACGGCAGCGGCACCCGGCATCCGTCGCGGATGTGCTCACGGCTGCCCGTACGGTGGAAGATCGGGTCGGTGAGGACGTCGTCCGGCAGATCGTCGACCTCCGGCAGGCCCAACTCCTCGCCCTGGTAGACGTAGGCGGCCCCGGGCAGCGCCAGCATCAGCAGCGCCGCCGCGCGGGCCCGCGCCGGGCCCACCCCGTCGGCCGCGCCGCCCGGCCCGGTCGCGTACCGGGTGACGGTGCGGACCTGGTCGTGGTTGTTGAGCACCCAGGTGACGGTGGAACCGGTGCTCGCGATGTCGGTGAGCGCCTCGGAGATCACCGTGCGGAAGACCTCGATGTCCCAGGGCGCGGTCAGCAGATGGAAGAAGAACGCCTGGTGCAGCTCGTCGGCCCGGACGTAGGCGGCCTGTTCGCCGGGCGTACGGACCGAGACCTCGCCGACGAGAAGCCGGTCGCGGCCGTCGCGGGCGGTGTACTCCTCGCACAGCGCCCGCCACTCGCGCCAGACGCCGTGGACCTCGGGCTGGTTCCAGGCCAGCGGGTTGACCGAGTCGCGGGTGCGCTCATCGGCCGAGGGGTCGGGGGAGTCGGGCAGTTCGGGGTGCTTGAACAGGCCCGCGGCCACATCGATCCGGAAGCCGTCGACCCCGCGGTCCAGCCAGAAGCGCAGCACCTTCTCGAAGTCCGCGGCGACCTCGGGGTTGCGCCAGTTCAGATCGGGCTGCTCGGGCGTGAACATGTGGAGGTACCACTGGCCGGGCCGCCCTTCCGCATCCGTGACCCGGGACCAGGCGGGTCCGCCGAACATCGCCCGCCAGTTGTTGGGCGGCAGTTCGCCGTTCTCGCCGCGCCCGTCGGCGAAGTGGAAGAGCGCGCGGGACGGTCCGTCCGTCCCCTCGTCCAGGGCGGCGCGGAACCACGGGTGGGCGCTGGAGCAGTGGTTGGGCACGATGTCGAGCAGCACCTTCAGGCCCAGCCGGTGGGCGTCGGCCACCAGGAGGTCGAAGGCGGCGAGATCGCCGTAGGCGGGGTCGACATCGCGGTAGTCGGCGACGTCGTAGCCGTGGTCGTGCTGCGGGGAGGGGAAGAACGGGCTGAGCCAGATCCCGTCCACGCCGAGCTTCTTGAGGTAGGGCAGTCCGCCGCGGACGCCGGCCAGATCGCCCACGCCGTCACCGGTGGTGTCGCGGAAGCTGCGGACGTACACCTGGTAGATGACCGCGTCCCGCCACCAGCGCCGCGCGGTGTCCGAAGCGGTGTGCGGGGCCAGCGAGGGAGAGGGGGTGAGTCCGGCCGAGGGGCCGTTCCCTGCCGAGGTGGTGAGCATCTGCCGTGGTTCCGTTCTTACCTGGGCATGCCGAATCGGCCTGCGGTTCGCCGGTCAGTGGGGGAGCGTGGGGGGAGCACGGGGGGCCGTGAGTGGATGCATGTTAAGTAGGGATGACATTTGTATGTCAACGAAGCTGCCGAAAATGGCAGGGAGATGCCCGGGTTTGGCCGGTTATGTAAAGCCCTCGGAATACTTAACAAGTAACTAGAGGGCGAAGATGATCACGCGAACGGTCAGCCGCGGCCGACGATCGCCGTCAGTTCCCGGCGCAGCCGCGCCACCGTCGCGCCGGTGCTCCGGTCGTGCTCCATCGCGTCATGCATGACCGCCTGCACGGCCAGGCTGACCTGGTCGTAGCGGGGGCTCTTGAGTCGCGGCCGGGCCGTCAGCACGCTGCGTTCGAGCGTCGGCAGATACGGGAAACGCCGCACCAGCCCCGGCTCCTCGTACAGCTCCGCCCACACCGGAGGCAGCGCCCCCTCGGTGAGGACCCGCCGCTGCACCGGCTCGGACGTCAGATACGCGATCAGATCGGCGGCCGACTTCTGGTGGCGCGAATGACTGCTGACCGCCAGGTTGGAGCCGCCCAGCACGCTGGAGCCGGGGCCGTCGGGGCCCGGCAGCGGCACCGCGCCGACCTTGCCGGCGACCTTGCCTCCCGCATGCGGTGCCCCGGGGTGGGCGAGCGCGTACGCATACGGCCAGTTCCGCAGGAACAGCAGCCTGCCGTCCTGGAAGGCCCGCCGGGACTCCTCCTCCTTGAAGGTCAGCGCCCGCCGCGGGATCCACCCCTCGCGCACCCCGTCCAGCAGAAAGGACAGCCCCCGGCGCGCCGCCGCGGAGTCCACCGTCACCCGCGCGCCCTCGCCCGCCAGCACCGTCCCGCCCGCCGACTGCACCGCCTCGGTCACATTGGCGGTCAGCCCCTCGTACGGCAGGAACTGGCCCGCGTAACCGTCCAGCCCGTACTTCGGCGCGACCGTCTTCGCCAGACGCGCCAGCTCGCCCCAAGTACGCGGCGGCCGGACGCCCTCGCGGGCGAGGATGTCCTTGCGGTAGTAGAGCAATCCGGCATTTGTGACATAGGGCACAGCGAACAGTCGGCCCCGGAAGGTGGCGGTGTCCACCACGGGGGGCAGGAAGTGGCCCAGCGGGAACCGCCGCCCGTCCATCGGGGTGATCCAGCCCGCGGCCGCGAACTCCGACGTCCACGCCACATCGATGTTCAGCACATCGAAGCGGTCGCTGCCCGAGCGCAGTTCGCTGGCCATCTGCGCGCGCACCTCGTCGGCGGCGTCCGGCAGCTCGACCAGGGTGACCTTCTCCCGCGGATGCCGGGCGTTCCAGCCGCCCAGGACCCCGCGCAGATAGCCGGTCAGATCGCCGCCGGTCACCAGGGTGATCGGGCCGCGGCCGTCCGTATCGCCGCGCGGACCGCCGGGCTGGGCCCCGGCAATCGCCGCCAGCAGCAGCGAGCACACGAGCAGAGCCCGGCCCGCGGCACGCTTCCACCGCATGGGCTCCTCCTCGCGTCCTCGCGCCGGTGCCGACGGGTTCACGGTCCCGAGGGCAGGCCCCCTGTATACCTGTTAGGCATGCGGGGATACTAGGTCCCGCAGGTAGAGCCGGTGCCCTCCACGACGAGTGCTGCGCTGTCCGGCTCCGCGGCACCACGGGAATCCGGGACCACAGGAATCCACGACGCGATCCGGCACCGGCCGGACGCGTACAGCCGGCCGAAAGGCACGGACCGACAACCACGGGCGGGGAGGGAAGGCGTGCGGCTGCCACTCCTCGCGCTCTTGGTCGGTGGACCCGCCCACGGCTACGAACTCAAACAGGCCCTTGAGAACCTCCTGGGCGCGGCATACCCTCAGCCGAACGTCGGGCAGATCTACGTCACCCTCGGCAGGCTGGAGAAGGCGGGCCTGATCCAGGGGGAGGACGTCGAGCAGTCGGACCGGCCGAACAAGCGCATCTACCGGATCACCGCGGCGGGACGCGAGACGGTGGACGCGTGGTTCGAGCAGTCCACCGCCGAGCCGCGGGTGCGGGACGAGTTCTTCATGAAGCTCGCCCTGGCCCCGTACACGGGGACCGCCGACCCGATCGCACTGATCAACAAACAGCGCCGCCAGTACCTCAAGACCATGCGCGACCTGTCGAAACTCGCCGCGGCCGAGGACCGCGACAACAAGGTGGCGCAGCTGCTGATCGAGGGCGCGATGCTGCATCTTCAGGCGGATCTGGACTGGCTGGAACGCTGCCAAGAGGAGTGGGAATGAACCGCGACGAGCCGCGTGGCCCGATAGTGCGGGCCACCGGCCTGGTCAAGACCCACCGGCCGGAGGGTGCCGCCCCCGTGCACGCCGTACGGGGCGTCGACCTGTCCGTCGAACGCGGCGAGTTCGTCGCCGTCACCGGGCCCTCCGGAGCCGGCAAATCCACCCTCCTGCATCTGCTGGCCGGGCTCGTACGGCCCGACAGCGGCACCATCGAACTCGACGGCCGCCGGATCGACACGCTCAGCGAGGCGCGCCGGGCGATGCTGCGCCGCCGCCACATCGGCGTCGTCTTCCAGTTCTTCAACCTGGTCTCCAACCTCACCGTCGCCGACAACGTCGAGCTCCCCGCGCTGCTGGCCGGCCGCTCCCCCAAGCAGGCGCGCGCCGACCGCACCGAGCTGCTGGAGGAGCTGGGCCTGGCGGCCAAGGAGAAGCGCACCCCCGGCGAGCTCTCCGGCGGCGAACAGCAGCGCGTCGCGCTGGCCCGCGCCCTGGTCAACGCCCCCAGCCTGCTGCTCGCCGACGAACCCGCGGGCAGCCTGGACAGCAAGGGCACCCGGGAGGTGCTCCGGCTGCTCGGCCGCTTCCACCAAAGGGGCCAGACCATCCTCCTGGTCACCCATGACGCCAGGATGGCCGGCGCTGCGGACCGGGTGATCAGCTTCTTCGACGGCCAGGTGGCCGACGACGTCCACCTGGACGGCGGCCGCCCCGGGGCCGATGTGACCGACGTCCTCAGACTGAAGGGCTGACGGTGCGCGCGGCGTCCCGCTGGGCGCGGGCCCACCTCAGAGCGCATCGCGCCGAGGCCGTCCTCATCGTGCTGGCGACCGCCGGGATCACCGTCTCCCTGCTGCTGGCCACCGCGCTGTTCGCCTACGCGACCGACCCCTGGCAGCGGGTCTTCACCCGCTCCGCCGGCGCCCACGTATGGATCCACACCAAGGCCGACGCCCCGGCCGCCTCCCTGGCCGGCCTGGACGAGGTACGGGCCGCCTCCGGGCCCTTCGCCACGGTGCGCACCACGGCAAGCCTCCGGCTCGGCGGCGCCAAGGCGACGCTGGAGCTGCGCGGCACCCCGAGCCGCCCGGGCGTCGCCGCGCCACAGGTGGTCGCGGGACGCTGGCTGGACCCGGCCCGGGACGCGGGCGGCGTCTCTCCCCGGGGCGGACGCCCCGGCATCGTCCTGGACAGCTCGGTGGCCCGTGCCATGTGGGCCAAACCGGGCGACTCCCTCGCGTTGGGTGGTTTCGCCGCGCCGCTGCGGGTGGTGGGCATCGCCGACACCGCCGAGGCGGGCTTCCACGCGGGCGAGACGCCGGGCGTGGCCTGGGTGCTGCCCGGGACGCTCGCCACCTCCAAGGCGGGCCCCGAGCTGCGCGGCCGGACCATCGGGCTGCGCCTCGCCGACCCCCAGGACACCGACTACGTCGTCCAGCGGGCGGTCACCCGGCTCGGCGCCGACCAGATCACCGACGTCTCCACCTGGCGTCAGGCCAAGGCCGAGGCCGCGGGCGACAACCAGCTCCTGGGACGGCTGCTCGGCCTGTTCGGACTGGGCGCGCTGTGCGCCACGGCCCTGGCGGTGGGCGGCGCCATCAGCACCCGCGTCCACGGGCACCTCAGGGACATCTCCGTCCTCAAGGCCGTCGGCTGCACCCCCGGCCAGGTGGTCCGCATGTTCCTCGCCGTGCACCTGGGCTTCGCCCTGCTCGGCGGCGCGCTCGGGGCACTGCTCACCCAGCTCCTCGGCCCGCTCGCCCCCGGCCGGATCGGGGAGGCGCTGGCCCTGTGGCAGGGCCTGCCCGAACACGCCTGGCTGTCCGCCGCCCTCCCCGCCGGCGCGGTGGTCTTCATCGGCTCGGCGACCTGGCTGGCCGCCTGGCGGGCCGGACGGGTGCCCCCGGTGCCGGCAGGCCACGCCGCCGTGGCCTCCGGCCACCGGGCCTCCGGCTCGACCCGCCGCGCGCTCGGCCTGCACATCCCCCCGGCCCTGGTGCTCGGCTGGCGCGCCGCCTTCCACCGCCCGCTGCGCGCCTCGGCGGCCGTGGCCCGGCTGGCCGTCCCCCTCCTCCTCATCACCATCGCCCTCGGCGCCTGGGCCACCCTGGACCGCTTCACCGCCCACCCCGAGAGCGTCGGCCTGCCCGCCGCCCTCACCGCCCGCTCCGACACCCTCGGCGACCAGCAACTGCGCCACCTCCTCGCCGCGCAGCCCCGGGTGACCGCCTACCCGGGCGCCGAGGTCGAGGCCCTCGTACCGGGCCAGACCGGCACCATCACGCTGCGCGGGCTGGGAACGGGCGCGCACCCCTACCCGTTCACCGTCGCGGAGGGCCGCGCCGCCCGCGGCCCCGACGAAGCGGTCGCCGGCCAGGGACTGCTCGACCTCCTCGACGCCCAGGTCGGCGACTGGGTACGCATGACCGTCGCCGGGCAGCCGCATGTCCTGCACATCGTCGGCCGCAGCATCGAGCCGTCCGACAGCGGCCGGGTCATCTCCACCGGCCTGGACACCCTGCGCGACGGCGCCCCCCGGCTGCGCCC
This sequence comes from Streptomyces gilvosporeus, assembly GCF_002082195.1. GTDB lineage: Bacteria > Actinomycetota > Actinomycetes > Streptomycetales > Streptomycetaceae > Streptomyces > Streptomyces gilvosporeus. Next base: position 7,351,679 of record NZ_CP020569.1, read on the forward strand.
CGACTTCTACAACCTGGTCCTGCACCGCGGCGCCGACCGCGCCGCGGTCCGCGACGCCCTGACCAACGCGTCCGCCGGCCACCTGGAGGTCCGGGAAATCCCCAACCCCGCCGATCAGCTCACGATCGTCCGCGCCGTCATCATCGGCCTGATAGCCGTGCTCGTCCTGATCGGCCTGGCCGAACTGTCGGCCACCGTCGCCGCCGCCGTACGCGACCGCGGCCGCGACCTCCTCGCCCTCAGGGCCGTCGGCCTGACCCCCCGCCAGATAGCAGCCGTCATCGTCGCGGCCACCGTCTTCATCACCCTGACCGCCGCCCTCCCCGGCACCGCCCTCGGCGTCTGCGCCGCCGAATGGCTCATCAACCTCCAGGGCCACACCAGCGGCTGGGGCACCGGCATCGCCCAGCGCCCCGCCATCAGCACCCTGCTCCTGATCAACGCCACGGCGGTACTGGCCGCCGCCACGGTCTCGCTGCCCCCGGCCGTCCGCGCGGTGCGCCGCAAGTTGGTGGATTCGGCGGACGGGTTCTTCTGAGCCGGGCGCTCCGAGCCGGGGCGCCGAAGCCCCCTCCCGCCCTTGCTTCCCTTGCCCTCTCGTCCTCCTCCTTGCCCGCTCTTTTACTTGCCAACTCGACAAGTACTTGCCATCCTGGAAACAGTTGACCGGTAGGTGCAAGGGGGAGCGAGCCATGAGCGAAATCGCCGATGCCAGGGAGACCTTGGGGCGGGCGGCCGAGCTGGAAAAGCAGGTGCGGGCGCGAAGCGGCTGGTACGTGCGCTATCTGTGGATGTTCGCCGCCTGGCAACTGCTGCTCGTTCCGGCGGTCCTGCTGTGGCACGGTCCCGCCGCGTCGATAGGCGCCTCGGTGGGCAATGTGCTCGTGGTGATGGCGCTGAGCGCGTATGCCGCGCGGCAGCGCGTGGTGCGCCGTGGCTTCGCCCTCACGCACGGGATCGTGATGGCGTCCTGGGCCGTCCTCTACGTCCTGGCGCTGGTGCTCGGAGAAGCGGCCTTCACCGACAGCCCCGTCTTCGCCGCCGTGGCCGCCGTGGCGTGCGCGCTGCCGCTCGTCACGGGCGCCTTGCTGGAGCGGAGGCGGGCGGCGTGACCGGCGGGCAGGACCAGGGCGCGCCGCAGGCCGGGAACCACCCCCGGCACGACCTCGCCCCCCTGCTCAACGCACCCGTGCGCTTTTCGGTGGTGGCCGCCCTGGCGCCGGTGGAGAAGGCCGAGTTCGCCTTCGTACGCGATCTGGTCGAGGTCACCGACTCGGCCCTCTCCAAACAGGTGTCGCTGCTGGAGGAGGCGGGCTGGGTGCACATCGAAAAGGGCCGGGTCGGGCGGCGCCCGCGGACCTGGCTCTCGCTGACCTGCGAAGGACGGGCCGTCTACCAGCGCCATCTGGCGGCACTGAGGGCCATCGCCGCGGACATGGCTGCGCCACCCGGGTAGACCTCCACCGGTCCGGACCTCCGGCGTTATCCACAGGTCTGGCCGGGTTGTTCGGGGCCGCGTAACGTGACGAGGCATGAAGATCCTGATCAGCGCGGACATGGAAGGCGCAACGGGCGTGACCTGGCCCGCGGATGTGCTGCCGGGGACGCCGCAGTGGGAGCGCTGCCGGCAGATGTTCACCTCCGATGTGAATGCGGCGATCGCCGGGTTCTTCGAGGGCGGGGCCGATGAGGTGCTCGTCAATGAAGCGCACTGGACGATGCGCAATCTGCTGCTGGAGCAGCTCGACGAGCGGGCGCAGATGCTGACGGGGCGACACAAGTCGCTGAGCATGGTCGAGGGCGTCCAGCACGGCGACGTGGACGGCATCGCCTTCGTCGGCTACCACACCGGCGCGGGCACCGAAGGCGTCCTGGCGCACACCTATCTCGCCAACACCCTCACCGGGGTCTGGGTCGACGGCACCCGGGCCAGCGAGGGGTATCTCAACTCCCTTGTGGTGGCCGAGTACGGCGTGCCCGTCGTGCTGGTCACCGGCGACGACCGGACGTGTCAGGACGCCCTGGGGTATGCGCCGGACGCGCCAAGGGTGGCGGTCAAGGACTATGTGTCGCGGTATGCCGCGGTGTGCCGGCCCCCGGCCCGTACGGCCGCCGACATCCGGGCCGCGGCGAAGACGGGGGCGGCGCTGGCGGGGCGGCGCGAGCCGGTGCGGCGCGGGCCGCATCGCGTCGAGATGGAATTCGACGCCGAGCATCTGGTGGGCGCGGCGACGTGCGTGCCCGGCGTGGAGCGCAGCGGAGAGCGCCGCGTCGCGTATACCAGTCAGGACATGTATGAAGCCATCCGGTGCTTCAAGGCGGTCACCACCGTCGTCTCTTCCGCCGTGGAGGAACAATATGGCTGAGCAGCAGGGGGACCGCGCCGGACCCGTCGGCGTTCCCGAAACGGCCGGGTCCGCCAGGGTCGTCGGTCCCGCCCGGGCCGCCGACGCCGTCGCGCCCGTCGACCAGCAGGCCCTGGACGAAGTGGTCCGCTTCACCTCCGAGCTGATCCGTATCGACACCAGTAACGCCGGAGACGGCGCCTGCCAGGAGCGCCCGGCGGCCGAGTACGTCGCCGAGCGGTTGGCCGACGCCGGGCTCGAACCGACCCTGCTGGAGCGCACCAAGGGCCGTACGAACGTCGTCGCCCGGATCGCCGGCACGGACCCCGGGGCCGCGGCCCTGCTGGTGCACGGCCATCTGGACGTGGTGCCGGCCGAGCCCGCCGACTGGAGCGTGCACCCGTTCTCCGGGGAGGTGCGCGAGGGCGTGGTCTGGGGCCGCGGCGCGGTCGACATGAAGAACATGGACGCCATGGTGCTGGCCGTCGCCCGCAGCTGGGCGCGGGCCGGCGTCCGGCCGCGGCGCGATATCGTCCTGGCCTTCACCGCCGACGAGGAGGCCAGCGCCCACGACGGCTCGGGCTTCCTGGCGGACCATCACGCCGACCTCTTCGACGGCTGCACGGAAGGCATCAGCGAATCAGGGGCCTTCACCTTCCACGCGGGCGGCGGCATGCGGCTCTACCCGATCGCGGCGGGGGAGCGGGGGACGGCCTGGCTGAAGCTGACCGCCCGAGGGCAGGCGGGCCACGGCTCGAAGGTCAACCGCGCCAACGCGGTCAGCCGGCTGGCCGCCGCGGTGGCCCGGATCGGCGCGTACGAGTGGCCGGTCCGCCTCACCCCGACCGTGCGCGCCGCGCTGCGCGAACTGGCCGCCCTGCACGACCTCGACGTCGATGTCGCCGCGCCCGACTTCGACGTCGATGCGCTGCTGGCCAAGCTCGGCCCGTGCGCCAAGCTGGTCGAGCCGACGGTCCGCAACAGCGCCAACCCGACGATGCTGGAGGCCGGTTACAAGGTCAATGTGATCCCGGGCAGCGCCGTCGCCTATGTGGACGGCCGGGTCGTGCCCGGCGGCGAGGCGGAGTTCCGCACCACCATGGACGCCCTCACCGGAGCCGAGGTGACCTGGGACTACCACCACGGCGAGGTCGCGCTGGAGGCATCGCTGGAGTCCCCGACGTACGCCGCGATGCGGGCCTCGGTCGAGCGGTTCGACCCGCAGGGCCATGTCGTCCCGTACTGCATGTCCGGGGGCACGGACGCCAAGCAGTTCTCCCGGCTGGGCATCGCCGGCTATGGCTTCTCGCCGCTCAAACTGCCCGTGGAATTCGACTATCAGGCGCTGTTCCACGGCGTGGACGAACGGGTGCCGGAGGAGGCTCTGCACTTCGGCGTCCGGGTCCTCGACGATTTCCTGAGACGGGCTTAGGACAGGATCCGGGGCAGGACCGGGGACAGGCCCCACGGCGCGCCCGCGGGCAGGCGGAGCGCGCAGGACCGTACGGCGGGCACCCACGCGGTGCCGGGTGAAGGAGGAACAGCAGCATGGTGACCACGGCTCCGTACGGCGCCTGGCCGTCGCCGATCGACGCCCGGACGGTGGCGTCCCATGACGGCCGGCCGACGTTCGTCGGCGTGGTCGGCGACGAGGTCTGGTGGACCGAGCCCCGCCCCGCCGAGGGCGGCCGCCGCGCGCTGATGCGCAGACGGGCGGACGGCACCGTGGAATCGCCGCTGCCCGCACCGTGGAACGTCCGCAGCCGGGTGCTGGAGTACGGCGGCCAGCCCTGGGCCGGTACGGTCACCGAGCGCGGCCCCCTCGTGGTCTTCAGTGACTTCGCCGACCAGCGGCTGTACGCCTACGAGCCGGACAGCGGCGCCGCGCCGCGCCCGCTGACCCCCGTCTCCGTGGTCGGCGGCGGACTGCGCTGGGCGGATCCGGTGCTGCGCCCCGAGCTCGGCGAGGTGTGGTGCGTCCTGGAAGAGTTCACCGGCCCGCGGCCGACGGATGTGCGCCGAGTGATCGCCGCCGTGCCGCTGGATGGATCCGCCGCCGAACAGCGCGCCTCGGTAAGGGAGTTGAGCGACTACCGGCATCGTTTCGTCACCGGCCCGCGGATCTCCCCGGACGGGCGGCGGGCGGCCTGGATCGCCTGGGACCACCCCCAGATGCCCTGGGACGGGACGCTGGTGATGCTGGCCGAGATCACCGCCAAGGGGGAGTTCGCCGATGTCCGGCCGCTCGTCGGCGACCTCGGCCCGACCGCGCCCGGCGGCGGCGAGAGCGGCGAGTCCGTCGCGCAGATCGAATGGGCCGCCGACGGCTCGCTGCTGTTCGCCTCCGACCTCAGCGGATGGTGGGAGCTCCAGCGCCTCGACCCGGACGCGCAGGGCGACGGCGTGGTGGCGAGCCGGGGCCTGTGCCCGGCCCGGGAGGAGGAGTTCGGCGGCCCGCTGTGGACCATCGGGCAGCGCTGGTTCCTGCCGCTGGACAACGGCACCCTGGCCGTCCTCCACGGCCGCGGCACCACCGCCCTCGGCATCCTCGACCCCGTCTCGGGAGAGCTGGTGGACGCGGCGGGACCCTGGACGGAATGGGCCCCCACCCTCGCCGTCCACGGCAGCCGCGTCATCGGCATCGCCGCCGGCCCGCGCCGCTCCTACGAAATCGTCGAGCTGGACACCTGCACCGGCCGCGCCCGGCCCCTCGCCGCCGAACACACCGACGTCGTGGACCCGGCCTACTACCCGCAGCCGCAGAGCCGCACCTTCGCGGGCCCCGACGGGCGCGACGTCCACGCCCATGTCTATCCGCCGCACCACCCCCAATACGCCGCCCCCGAGGGCGAGTTGCCGCCCTATGTGGTGTGGGTGCACGGCGGCCCGACCAGCCACTCCCCCCTGGTGCTCGATCTGGAGCTGGCCTATTTCACCTCCCGCGGCATCGGCGTCGCCGTGGTCAACTACGGCGGTTCCACGGGCTACGGCAGGCAGTACCGCGAACGGCTGCGCGGGCAGTGGGGCGTGGTGGACGTCGAGGACTGCGCCGCCGTCGCCCGTGCGCTGGCCGACGAGGGCAGCGCCGACCCCGCCCGGCTGGCGATCCGCGGCGGCAGCGCCGGCGGCTGGACCACCGCCGCCTCGCTCACCACCACCGACCTCTACGCCTGCGGCACCATCAGCTACCCCATCCTGGACCTGGCCGGCTGGGCCACCGGCGAGACCCATGACTTCGAATCGCAGTATCTGGAGTCGCTGGTCGGCCCGTTCGCCGAGGTGCCGGAGCGCTATCGCGAGCGCTCGCCGCTGCACCGGGCGGACCGGATCACCGCGCCGTTCCTGCTGCTCCAGGGGATGGATGACGTGATCTGCCCGCCCGTGCAGTGCGATCGGTTCCTTGCCGAGGTGGAGGGGCGCGGCATACCGCATGCGTATCTCACCTTCGCCGGTGAGGGGCATGGCTTTCGTCGTGCCCAGACCATCGTTCGGGCTGTGGAGGCCGAGCTGTCGCTCTATGCGCAGACCTTTGGGTTTGTTCGGGATGACGTTCCGGGGGTGGCGTTGCGCGGATGATGCCGGTCCGCTGCGCTGTGCCGCCTCCCGCGTTGTCGGCCGTCCCGCCGCGGTTTCGTCTCGCCGTGACTCCCCCAGCTAACGCTGGGAGGTACCCCCAGCGGCGGGCGTGGGTGGGAGGGAGGGGCCAGTGGGGGCGGGTGTGGTGTGTCACGTACGCGTACCCGCTGGTTTTGAATTCGGCCTGGTCAGCGCTGAACTGACGTGCCATCAAGAACCGCTGTCAGGGTCGTTGACATGTCCGTTACTCGTGTCACACCATGAGGCGCTGCTACCGACTGGTTGGTACGGCCATCCTTGTGGAGGTCCTTCGTGCCCAGCGTGTCCCGTGCCGCGTCCCGCTCCGTACTCCGCACTTCACTCGCCCTGCTGGCAAGCACCGCACTCGCCGCGCCCCTCGCCCTGACCGCCCCCGTACACGCATCCGCCACCGACCCGTACACCGTCTCCGCGCTGAAGGTGACCGTCCGCGCCGGCGACCGCACCTGCTCTCTGGACGCGGACATCTACCGCCCCTCCGGCGTCGACGCCGCACACCCGGCGCCCGCAGTCCTGACCACCAACGGCTTCGGCGGCAGCAAGGCGGACGGCTCGACCGACGCCATCGCCAAGGCGCTCGCGGCCCGCGGCTATGTCGCCCTGGCCTACTCCGGCCTCGGCTTCGGCAAAAGCGGCTGCCCGATCTCCCTCGACGACCCCAGGATCGACGGCCGGGCCGCGAGCGGGCTGGTCGATCTGCTGGCCGGAACGCGCGCGGCCGACGACGGCACCCGGGTCGACTACGTCACCCAGGACGGCAGCGGCGATCCCCGGGTCGGCATGATCGGCGGCTCGTACGGCGGCGCGATCCAGATGGCGACCGCGTCCGTCGACCACCGTATCGACGCGCTGATTCCGCTGATCACCTGGAACGACCTCTCCTACTCCCTCGACCCCAACAACGCCGGGGGCGCAGCCGGGCCGGTCCCCGGCGCCTACAAGTACGAGTGGACGAACGGCTTCTTCCTGATCGGCGAGGCGCAGGGGCTGCTCCATCCGAGCCTGGCCGCCTCGCGGTGGGGCGGTGCGGGCTGTCTGCACTTCGTCGCGCCGGTCTGTGAGACCAAGCGGCTGCTGGATTCCCGGCGGTATCCGGCAGGGCGGACCGCCGCCATGCTCGCCTATGTGCGCAGCGTCTCCCCGGTCTCGTATCTGCGGTCGGTCAAGGCGCCGACGCTGCTGGTGCAGGGCCAGGACGACACCCTCTTCAACCTCAACGAGGCCGCCGCCACCTACCGCACCCTCACCGCGCAGGGCACCCCGGCCAAGATGATCTGGCAGTCCTGGGGCCACAGCGGCGGAATGAAGAACCCGGCACCGGGTGAACTGAACCTGGGCAAGGGGGACTTGGAGAGCAGCTACGTCGGCGGGCGGATCCTGGCCTGGTTCGACCGCTATCTGCACCACCGCAAGGGGGCGCCCACCGGGCCGGCCTTCGCCTACTACCGGGACTGGGCCACCGAGGGGCCGACGTATGCGACCTCGTCCCGCTTCCCCGTGGGCGCCGGCCAGAAGCTCTATCTCTCCGGTGACGGCAGGCTCGTCGACGACCGTACGGAGGTGGCGCGCGGCAGCCGCACCTACCGCAACCACCTGCTGCCCACCAGCCATTCGGAGAACCCGGCGGCCGGTCTGCTCGGGCTGCCCGACCTCGCGCCGTACGACGGGAGGGGCACCTTTCTGGGCTGGACCTCCGCCCCGGTGGCCGAGGGGAGGCCGGTCGATGTGGTGGGCGCGCCCAGGGTGACGCTGAAGGTGATCTCGCCGCGGACCGAGCGGGTGCAGAACTCCTCCGATGCGGCCGACAAGCTGGTGCTCTTCGCCAAGCTCTACGACGTGGCGCCGGATGGCTCGAAGAGGCTGGTGCACCGGCTGATCGCCCCGGCCCGGGTGCCCGATGTGACCCGGCAGTTCACCGTGGAACTCCCGGCCATCGTGCACCGTTACGAGCCGGGGCACCGCCTGCGCCTGGTGATCGCCGCGAGCGATACGGCGTACGCAGGCAATCGCGGGGTGAAGCCGGTGACGGTCACCAGCGCGCCCGAGGACACCGGGGTCCTCGAACTTCCCGTTACCCAGGGGGCGTTCGGGTAGCGCGGTGCAGCCGGGGGCGCTGCGGTTACGGATAGTGGATAGCGATGGTGTGGATGTCGTGAGGGCAAAGGGCCGTTGGGGGAAAAGTCAGTGGGGACGCGTCATACGGGCGTCATGACCGGGTGGTCTGACGTCCGGACGGTCGTTGCGAACCGACGGCCCTTGCGGTCAGTCAGGCGTCATCGACCGTGATCGCCCGCACCGGGCAGGCGCGGGCGGCCTCTCGTGCGAGCGGGTCGCCCGCGCCGTCCTCGCGGCCGGGCAGCACCTGACCGAAACCGTCGTCGTCCTGGGTGAACACCCTCGGCGCGGTCAGGGCGCACTGCCCGGAGCCGATGCACACGTCCTGGTCAATGGCGATCCGCATACCGGACCCCTTTCGCTCGTCCACGGTCACCGGTGGCACCTACCAGGCCACCGGCAGTTCGATCATGCCTTGCAGGGTGTCGCCGGGTTTGAACGGAATCTCGGCGGCGGGCGCGGCGAGCCGCAGATCCGGGATGCGGGTGAACAGCGAGCCCAGCGCGATCTCCATCTCCGCGCGGGCGAGATTCTGGCCCAGGCACTGGTGCACGCCGAAACCGAAGGCCACATGATGGCGCGCGGAGCGGTCCCAGTCCAGAGCGTCCGGCTCCGGATACGCCGTGGCGTCCCGGTTGATCAGGGAGGTGGGGAACAGCACCCCGTCGTCGGCGCGAATGGTCACGCCGCCGATCTCGATGTCCTCCGTCGCCACCCGCACCAGCCCGTCGGCGATGGACAGGAACCGCAGCAGCTCCTCGACGGCGGCCGGTATCTGCTCCGGCCGCTCCCGCAACCGGGCGAGCCGCTCGGGGTGTTCGAGCAGCGTGAAGGTGCCCAGCGAGATCATATTGGCCGTGGTCTCATGGCCCGCGACCAGCAGAATCATGGCCAGCCGGACCAGTTCCCCGTGCGCGAGGGAGCCCTCCTTCAGCCGGTCGGCGATCAGTTCGTCGAGCAGCCCGTCACCCGGCTCGCGCTCCTTACGGGCGATCAGCTCGGTGAGGTACTCCTCAAGGCGGAGGCGTGCCTGCTCCGACTCCTCGCTCGTAGCGCCCCGCAGGATGCGGCGTGACTGCTCCTCGAAGAACTCGTGGTCGCCGTACGGGATGCCGAGCAGCGCGCAGATCACCATCGAGGGGACCGGGAGGGCGAATGCGGAGACCAGCTCGGCGGGCGGGCCCTGGGCCAGCATCCGGTCCAGCAGACCGTCGACGATCCGCTGGATGTCCGGCCGCATGGCGGCGGTCCGTTTCAGGCTGAAGCTGGGGATCAGCATCCGGCGCTGGGTGTTGTGCTCCGGGTCGTCCACGCCGATCAGCGGGGTCCGCACCCGCCGGATCGCCTCCAGGCGCTTGATCGGGATGGGGAACGCCGGGTTCTGGCGGTCGGACGAGAGCCGGCGGTCGGTCAGCAGCGCCCGCGCCTCGGCGTGGCCGGTCACCGCCCATACCTGGCGGCCGTCGTAGAAGGCGACCCGGGTGAGCGGGCCCTGTCCGCTCAGCGGCCGATAGCCGGTCGGCGGGTGGTAGGGACAGGAGCGGTCCTGAGGGAAGACGATCGCCTCGGACGGCGCTCGGGACGGCGCCGCGAAGGGCGCCGCGGTCGGTGCTTCGGTCATCGAACTGCCTCCCATACAAGGGGCTTGAGGTGTTCGTGTGGCGGGATGGAGCTTCGCCCGTCAATTCCCACTTCATGCCTCTGTACGGTGTATGGCTAGACGCAGTTCGGCCAACTCCGGCCATTTTGCGGGGTGGTTATGTCACGTTGGGTGGAAGTCCCCCGCGATGTCGGCCGGTCGGCGGGTGGTGGGGAACCTATCGGCCGGTCGCCGGTTTCTCCCGTCACCCCCGGTGCAGCAGTGCGTCGATCAGCGACTCCAGATAGCGGGTACGGTCCGCCCCGGTGGGGAGCGCCTGCGGGACCGCGCGGCCGAGCTGGGCGTGGCCGAGATGCGCGCTGTACGCGAGGAGTCCGCGGCGCCGCGCCTCGGCCTGCGAAAAGCCCAACTCGGCGAAGAGCGCGGCGATATAGCCGATCCGCCGCTCGGTGACCCGGGCGAGCGCGGCCGCCACCCGGGGGTCGGCGGCGGTGGCCAGCAGCGACATCCCCAAAGGGTCGGAGACGGCGGCGTCGGTGGTCCGCAGGAGCAGGGCGCGCAGTCGGCGTTCGGGGTCGGGTTCCGCCTCCGTCTCGGCGATCACGGCTTCCGTGGCGACCTCGGCCCAGCGCTCCAGGGCAGCCTCGATCAGGGCGTCCCGGCCCGCGAAGTGCCAGTAGAAGCTGCCTTTCGTGGTGCCCAGCCGAGCCGCCAGCGGTTCGACGGCCACCGCCGCGAGCCCGCCCTCGGCGATGGCCGCCAGTGCGGCATCGGCCCAGTCCCGCGCGGTCAACCGCTGCCGGCTGCCGGTGTTCTTCGGATGCTCGGTCTTTGGGTGACCGGTCTTCGGGTGTCCCGCTCGCTGTTGCCCCGCTCGTTGCTGCGCCATGACCATACGCTACCGTACGGTGAAACATACGCTGCCGTATGGAGGTTCCGGATGCGTTCAAGTACGCCCGAGAGAACTGGTGTTGACGATCCGAGACACACCGCTCGTAAGGTGCGCGGTCGCACCATCCGCGATGTGCACACCCGCACCGTCGCCGCCCCGGCCGACACCGTCGGTGCCCTCATCGACCGGCTGGGCGGCGACCCGGATCCCGTCTTCCCGGTGCCGGCCTGGCCGGCCATGCGGTTCGACCGGCCGCTGGGGGTCGGCGCCGACGGTGGCCACGGCTTCGTCCGCTACCGCGTCGCCGTCCATGAACCCGGCCGCCGTATCCGCTTCGACTTCACCCCCGGCCCGTCCGGATTCCACGAGGTCACCGTGCACCCCCTGGGCCCGGACGGCTGCCGTGTCGAGCATGTCCTGGACAGGCAACTGCACGGTCGGCGCAGGCTGTTGTGGTACGCGGCGGTGGGCGCCGTCCACCGCACGGTCGTCGAGGAGCTCCTCGACAACATCGAGCGGGCGGCCACCGGCCACGTCCGCCACCCCGTCCGCCCCTCGCCCCGCGTCCGCCTCTTCCGCCGCCTGGTGTGGGAGCGCCCGAAGGCCGTTTCCCTCCCCGCCGAGGCCCGGTTGGCACGCGGTGCCTTCTCTCGTACGGACTTCCAGGACGCCTGGCAGATGGAGCTGCCGCCCGGTATGCCCACCGATCCGGCCGCCTGGGAGGGCGTACTGCGCGGCATCCCCGTCACGGGCCGGGCGGACCGGGAGCTGCTCCTGGGGAAGGACGCCGGGCACCTGGACTTCCGCGCCTCGCTCCTCCTCGCGGACGACCGCGTCACGCTGAGCACGGTCGTCCGCACCCACCACCTCGGCGGACGCCTCTACCTCGCCCTCGTCCGTCACCTTCACCCCGTCATGGCCCGTCTGATGCTGCGTCGTACGCATCGCCGGCTCGCGCTGGCCGCACCGACCGCGGGGGAGCGGGAACGGGCGCGGACGCAGGAGCGGAAAGGGGAGCGGACGGACGGCTAGCGGCGCCATACACCTGCCGCTGCCTGGCACTGGGTGCCACACTGTCGCCCATGGGGCAACGACAGCACAGCGCGATGCGGCAACTCCCGTACACCGGCACGGATCTGGCCTGGGCGGCTCTCGGCGGTGACCCGGCCCTCACCGGGCGCATCAGCTACGGCGGGCCGCCCGGTCTCCTCGCGGCCCGGCTGCCGGTACGGGCGCTCGCCCGGAGCGCCGTCGCGGTCTGCGCGCTCGCGGCGGCGGAGTTGACGGCCGAGCGCAACGGCGGCCCGGTGCCCGGTGTACGGGTCGATGACGGTGCGGTGGCCACCGCCTTCGTCAGCGAACGGCATCTGCGGATCGACGGCCGGGCGCCTTCGGTGTTCGCCCCGCTCTCCCGCTTCTGGCGCACCGCCGACGGCTGGGTGCGCACCCACGCCAACTACCCGCACCACCGTGCCCGTTTGCTGCACGCACTCGGCCTTCCGGAGAACGCCGGACCGGACGAGGCCGCGGCCGTACTCGCCGGACGCCGGGCCGAGGAGATCGAGGAGACCGTGTACGCCGCGGGCGGGCTGGCGGTCGCCGCCCGTACCCCCGAGGAGTGGGCCGCCCACCCCCAGGGCGTCGCGGTGGCCGCGCGCCCCCTGCTGACCCTGGAACCGCTCGGTGCCGGCACCCCGCCCGGTCCCCTGCCGCCGCTCACCGGCGATGTCTCGCTGCCCGCCGCCGGGCTGCGCGTCCTGGACCTGACGCGGGTGATCGCCGGACCGGTCGCCACCCGTACCCTCGCGCTGCTCGGCGCGGACGTCTTGCGGATCGATGCGCCGCAGCTGCCGGAGAGTCAGGACGCCCACAGCGACACCGGGTTCGGCAAACGCTCCACCGCCCTCGACCTGGGCACCCGCTCCGGCCGCGCCGCCTTCGAGGAACTGCTGGCCACCGCGGACGTCGTGGTGACCGGCTACCGTCCGGGCGCCCTGGACCGCTTCGGCCTGTCCCCCGAGGCGCTGGCAGAACGCCGCCCCGGGATGATCGTCGCCCGCGTGTCCGCCTGGGGCGACAACGGCCCCTGGGGCGGTCGCCGCGGCTTCGACAGCCTGGTCCAGGTGGCCACCGGGATCGCGGCGATCGAGGCGGACGGGGAGGGCAACCCGGGCGCGCTGCCCGCGCAGGCGCTGGACCACGGGACGGGATATCTGCTGGCGGCGGCGGTGCTGCGGGCGCTCACCGAGCGGGCGCGGACGGGCGGTTCGCGGGTGGCGACGCTGTCGCTGGCGCGTACGGCCCGGTGGCTGGTGCAGGGTGTCGAGGCGACAGAACGGGACGGCGGTGGGGCGGGATCCGACGGTGCGGGGTACGACGCCGAACGGTATCTCCGCGACACCGACAGCCCGGTGGGGCGGCTGCGCCATGCCCTGCCGCCGGTGGCGTTCGACGGCGGGCCGACGATGTGGGCCACGCCGCCGGGGCGGTGCGGGGCGGACGCGCCGGAGTGGCGGTGAGGCGCGCGGGGCGGTGAGGTGCGTGGAGTGGTGAGGCGCGCGGCCGTGAGGCGGTAGGAGCGGAGGGCGCGGCGTTCCGTACGATCTCCCGATGACGTCCAGCGACCTTGACCACGACCGCGACCACGACGACGACCACCACCCCGACGGCCCGACCGCCCCCTACCTCGCCCGCGGCCCCCGGATCGGCATCCGCCCCTTCACCGCCGCCGACCGGGACGAGTTCACCGCCCGGGCACGGGAGAGCGCCGAGCTGCACCACCCCTGGCTCGCCCCGCCCACCACCGATGCCGCCTATGCCTCCTACCTGGCGCGGCTCCAGGAGCCGTTGCGCGAGGGCTTCCTGTTCTGCGAGCTGGACAGCGGCCGGATCGCGGGCTATCTGACGATCAACAACATCGTGCACGGCGCCTTCCGCAGCGGCGCCATCGGCTATGGCGCCTTCGCCCATGCCGCCGGGCGCGGGCTGATGAGCGAGGGCCTGCGGCTCGTCCTGCGGCACGCCTTCGAGGTGCTGGGCCTGCACCGGCTGGAGGTCAACATCCAGCCGGACAACGCCGCCTCCCTCGCCCTGGTGCGGCGGGCCGGTTTCCGGCGCGAGGGCTACTCCCCGGACCTCCTCTTCATCGACGGCGCCTGGCGCGACCACGAACGCTGGGCGCTCACCCACGACGCGGTCCAACGGCCCGTTTTCGGCCGGTCGGTGCCCGTCTTCCGGATCTTCGACCTCGCCAAGGCCCGGGAGTTCTACGTCGATTACCTCGGCTGCACCGTCGACTGGGAGCACCGCTTCGAACCCGGTATGCCGTGCTACCTCCAGGTCTCCCGTGGCGCCCTGGTCCTGCACCTCTCGGAGCACCACGGGGACGCCACACCCGGCTCCACGCTCTTCACGGAAGTGACCGGGGTGCGCGAGCTGCATGCCGAGCTGGTCGCGAAGGACTACCCGTATCTGCGGCCCGGAATGGAGGAGGACGAGTTCGGCCGCTCGCTCACCCTTCTCGATCCGTTCGCCAACCGGCTGCGCTTCAACGAGCCGCCGACCGCCGGGGCGTAGGAGCACACGCGCCGTCTTTGCGTAACCCTGACCCTGGGCGTCACAAGAGGCCCTGTTCAGAAGGGCGCTGACGAGGTTGCATGGTCAACAGGAGGCCGCCGGAGCCGAGGTGGCCGGTCCAACCCTGCGAGGCAGCCGTGGCCACGAGTGTGCGACGCACCACCCTGACCCTTCCCGCCGCCCCCATCGGCCCGGACAACCCGCTCCCGGCCCTGCGCACGGGCCCCGACCTGCACCGTATCGAGATCCCCGAGGACGCTGGGCTGCCCGCCGACATGGCCCGCCAGATCGGCTACGGCCCGCTGCGCTCGATCCTGCCCACCCGGCTGCGCGACGGTTACGGACGCGACCGCCGCAGCACCGACGTCGACGCGCTGGTCATCGAGAACGAGCGGCTGCGCGCCACCGTCCTGCCCGGACTCGGCGGCCGGGTGTACTCCCTGCACCACAAGCCGACGGGCCGCGAACTCCTGTACCGCAACCCGGTGTTGCAGCCCGCCAACTTCGCCCTCAACGGCGCCTGGTTCTCCGGCGGCATCGAATGGAACATCGGCGCCACCGGCCACACCACCCTCTCCTGCGCCCCGTTGCACGCCGCCCGCGTCCCGGCACCGGACGGCGGGGAGATGCTGCGCCTGTGGGAGTGGGAGCGGTTGCGCGACCTGCCCTTCCAGGTGGACCTGTGGCTGCCCGAGGGCTCCGACTTCCTCCACGTCGGCGTACGGATCCGCAATCCGCACCACCACACCGTCCCCGTCTACTGGTGGTCCAACACCGCCGTCCCCGAGGGCGCGCACACCCGCGTCCTGGCCCCCGCCGACGCGGCCTGGCAGTTCGGCTACGACCGCACCCTGCGCCGCGTTCCGGTCCCCGTGGCGGACGGCGCCGACCGGACCTACCCCCTGCGCAGCGAGATCCCCGCCGACTACTTCTACGATGTCCCCGACGGCCCCCGCCGATGGATCGCCTCCCTCGACGCCGAGGGCCACGGCCTCGTCCAGACCTCCACCGACAGCCTGCGCGGCCGCAAGCTGTTCCTGTGGGGCGCCGGGCGCGCCGGGCGGCGCTGGCAGGAGTGGCTGACCGAACCGGGCACCGGCGGCTATGCCGAGATCCAGGCCGGTCTGGCCCGTACGCAGCTGGAGCACGTACCGCTCGACGCGGGCGGCGAGTTCGCGTGGCTGGAGGCGTACGGGCCGCTGGACGCCGATGCGGCCACCGTGCACGGGGACGACTGGGGCGCGGCGCGCGGTGAGGTCGCCGCGCGGCTGGAGGCGGCGCTGCCGCGGGCCGACGTCGAGGCCGCCTACGCCGCCTGGCGCCCGTACGCCGACCACGAACCGAAGGAGGCGCTGGCCACCGGCTCCGGCTGGGGCGCCCTCGAAGTGGCCCGCGCCGGATTCGACCTGCCGGGCACCCCGTTCGACACGGCGACCCTCGGACCGGCCCAGCGGCCCTGGCTGACCCTCCTCGAAACCGGCGATCTGCCGCCCGAAGGGCCCGTACCCGGCCCGGCGCTGGTCGCCCCCGCCTGGCGCGACCTGCTGGAATCGGCGCTGCCGGGCCCGGCCACGGACTATCACCTGGGCCTGGCCCAGTGGCATGCCGGCGACCGCGCGCAGGCCGTCCGCAGCTGGGAGCGGGCGCTGGCGGCCGGCGGCGGCCGGCTGTCGCTGGACGCGCTGCCGCTGTACTGCCTGGCGGTCGCCGAGGCCGAGGCGGGCGAGGCGGTACGGGCCGCCGACCGGTACGCCGAGGCGTTCGGCTGCGCGGCTCGCTTCGCCGAGACGCTGGCGTCCGACGACGCCTCCGCGCGGGCCTGGCGGGCGGTGCTGCCCGCGCTCGCCCGGGAGGCGGTCCCGGCGCTGCTCGCCGTGGACCGCGCCGAGGAGGCGTGCGATCTGCTGGCCCATCTGCGCCAGGAGGACCTGGCCGACGGCCGCTTCCGCCTGCTGACCGCCCAGGTCCTGCTCGCCCAGGGCGAACCGGCCGCGGCCCGTGCGGTGTTCGAGGCCGGCTTCGAGATCCCCGACCTGCGCGAGGGCGAGGAGACCCTCAGCGACACCTGGTACGCCCTCACCGAACGCCTCATCGCCGGCAGCGGCCCGGTCACCGACGCCGTGCGCGCCGAAGCCCGCTCCCGTCACCCGCTCCCGGCGCGCTACGAGTTCCGGATGCGGCCGGTGTGAGGCGGGGGAGGGACCGGGGAGAGGCCGGGGGGCTCCTGGGGTCGGGAGTCCCACCGCCCTCTCACGTGATCCCTAGGCCATTCGGAGATTTTTCCCGGACCCACGGAATGATCCCCGGCCGTCACGCGTTGTGACCGTTCATGAAGGCAATCAGCGTGAACAGCTACGGCGGCCCCTCGGTCCTCGAATACACCGACCAGCCCGATCCGAAGGTGGCTCCCGACTCGGTCCTCATCCGGGTCAGAGCCGCCGGCGTCAACCCCGTGGACTGGAAGATCGTCGGCGGCTATCTGGACGCGATGCTGTACGCCCACTTCCCCCTCATCCCCGGCTGGGACGTGGCGGGCGTGGTCGAGGCGGTCGGTGTGGACGCCACCGAGTACGCGGTCGGCGACGAGGTCATCGGCTATGTCCGCAAGGACGAGGTGCAGCACGGCACCTATGCCGAGCTGGTCGCGGCCCCGGTGCGGACCCTGGCCCGCAAGCCCGCCGCGCTCAGCTGGCAGCAGGCCGCGGGGCTGCCGCTGGCCGGGCTGACGGCCTATCAGGCCATCGAGCGGGTCGGGACGAAGCGGGGCGAGACCGCGCTGGTGCACGCCGCCGCGGGCGGCGTCGGCTCGCTCGCCGTGCAGATCGCGGTGGCCCGGGGCGTACGCGTCATCGGCACGGCCAGCGAGCGCAACCACGATTTCCTGCGGTCCCTGGGCGCCGAACCGGTGACCTACGGTGACGGACTCGCCGAACGGGTCCGGGCGCTGGCGCCCGAGGGCGTCGATGTGGCGCTGGACTTCGTCGGCAACGGCGTCCTGGACGTCTCGCAGGGGCTGCTCAAGGACCGCGGCCGGCTGGTGTCCATCGCCGACGGCGAGGTCCAGCAGAAGGGCGGCCATATGGTGTGGGTGCGCCCGGACACCGCCGATCTGACGGCGCTCGCCGATCTCGCGGAGGCCGGCAAGCTCACCGTCCCGGTCGACGCGGTGTTCCCGCTGGCGGAGGCGGCCGAGGCGGTCAAGCGCAGTATGTCCGGACGCTCCCGCGGCAAGATCGTGCTGGAGGTTTCTTCCTGACGGACGGGTGGGCCGACGGGCCGACGAGCCGGCGCCCTGGCGGCCCGTCGGTTACCCGCCCCGCGGCCGGGCCCGCTACCCCGCCTCACCCCGCGCGCTGCCCGCCATCCTGATCCTGCTTCCGGTCGACGTACTCGAAGACCGAGCCGTCCGGATGGCGGGCGACGAGGTTGCGGCCGATCGGCGTCGGCAGCGGACCGGCGATGATGTCCGCGCCGACCGCCGTCAGATCGGCGACCGCCTCGTCCACGTCCTTGACGGCGAGGGTCGCCGTGATCTTCCGCAGCACCGACAACTCCGCCTCGGGGCCGCTCATCAGGAAGAAGCACCCGACGGCCGCGACGGCCACGCCACCGCGCTGAAAGCGAATGGCCTCGGCGCCGGTGAGCCGTTCGTAGACGCCGATCGCCGCATCGAGGTCGCCGACGCATACCCGCAGTGAGGTCCCCAGAATGTCCATACGGGGCAGCCTAGTTGGGTGCCTTCCCCGCGCGCACGGTGGTCACACCCGGCACAGGATCTCGCCGTGCAGGATGCCGAACCAGCCGTCCTCGTCGGCGCCCCACTCCCGCCACGCCCCCGCGATCGCCGCCAGCTCCTCGGGGGTGGCGTGTCCGCCGTCCACCGCCAGCCGCGCGTACACCGACGAGACCGTACGGTCCGCCCACAGCCCGCTCCACCAGGCCCGTTCCTCGGGGGTGCGGTAGCACCAGGTGGCGGCCGTCGCGGTGACGGCGGACGGGTCGAAACCGGCCTGGCGGGCCCAGGCGTGCAGCCGGCGTCCGGCGTCCGGTTCGCCGCCGTTGGCGCGGGCCACCCGCCGGTACAGCCGCTGCCAGTCGTCCATCCCCGGGACCTGCGGGTACCAGATCATGCCCGAGTAGTCCGAATCGCGGACGGCGACGATTCCGCCGGGCTTGGTGACCCGGCGCATCTCGCGCAGCGCCTGGACGGGATCGCCCACGTGTTGCAGGACCTGATGGGCGTGCACCACACAGAAGGTGTCGTCCGGGTAGTCCAGTGCGTGGACATCGCCGACCGCGAAGTCGATGTTCGTCAGCCCGCGTTCGGCGGCCGTGGCACGGGCCTGCTCCAGTACGTCGGGCGCGTGTTCCAGGCCGGTGACCCGCCCGTCGGGGACCAGCGCGGCCAGGTCGGCGGTGATGGTGCCCGGGCCGCAGCCGATGTCCAGGACGTGCATCTGCGGCCGCAGCGAATCCAGCAGATAGGCCGCCGAGTTGGCGGCGGTGCGCCAGGTGTGGGAGCGCAGTACGGACTCGTGGTGGCCGTGGGTGTAGACGGCGGACTCCTGCGGCATGGTCGGCTCCTTCCGGGTAACCGGGCAACTGAGCACACCGTACGCCGCTATCTCGCATCATGAGAGTCCCGTCTCACCATGCGAGCTAAGTGACAGTGCGTCAGGCGCGCGGCGGGCAGTAGACCGTCAGCGCCTCGTTCACCTTCTCCAGCGTCAACTCCTCGTCCCAGATGGTGACTTCACCGTCGACGGCGAGGGGCGTACCGGTCGGCAGACCGCTCAGCCGGAGGGTGCGCAGCCGGGCCTCGCCGAGCACCGGGGAGGCGTGCGGACTGCCGGTCAGGGCCGCGGCGACCAGGCGGACGCGGGCCAGCCGGCCCCCGTGCACCACCCGTACGTCCAGCACCCCGTCCGCCAGGTCGTGCCGCCGCACCGGTGTCAGCCCCAGCCCCCGGTACCGGCAGTTGCCGACGAACAGGAGCCATGCCGCCCGCCGCCGCCCGTTGATCTCGACGGTCAACGGCTCGGCGGTGCGCAGTACTTCGCAGGCCGCGAGCACCCCGGCCGGCCAGGCGCCGAGCCGTCCCGCCCACTTCTCGCGGATCCGCACCAGCTCCGGATACGCCCCGAGGGCAAAGGTGTTGAGGACGTACCGGACCTCCCGGTGCGGCCCGCCCCCGAAGCGCGCCAGGTCCACCGCGACCGCCGCACCGCTCTCCACGGCGCGCGCCGCATCCGCAGAGGTCTCGATCCCCAGGTCGTGGGCGAAGTGGTTGTGGGTGCCGCCGGGCAGCACCGCCAGCGGCAGCCCGTGCCGTACCGCGACCGTCGCCGCCGCATTGACGGTGCCGTCACCGCCGAGCACGCCGAGCGCCCCGCCGCGCTCCCCGGCCCGTCGCGCGGCCACCTCCAGCAGGTCCTCCAGGGGCGGCCCGACAGGCTCGCCAGGCCCGCCGCAGGCTACGACCTCCGCCTCCGGCAGCACCCCGCGCACCTCCTGGGTCCGATCGGCGTGCGCCCCGCCCCGCTGTCCCGAGCCCAGGTTGGCGACCACCACCAGCCCGCGTCCCCCGGGCAGCGCCGGGGGTCTCTCCCGGACGGAGTCCGCGGGAGCCGCGGCGCGCGGCCGGGCGGGCGGAGCCGGCTGTGCGTGGGTCGGCGCCAGGCCCCGTACGGCGAAGGCGGCCCCGGCGCCCAGCGCCGCCCCCGCCAGCACATCGCCCGGATAGTGCACCCCTGTATAGATGCGGGAGAACGCCACCGCCGCCGCGACCGGGGCCAGCGCCAGCCCCCACCACGGCTTCTCGAAGCCGACACCGGTGGCGAAGGCCACCGCCGAGGCCGCATGCCCGGACGGGAAGGAGGAGGTGAACGGCTGGCGGTGCAGCCGCCGTACCACCGGCACCGCCTCCAGCAGCGGCCGCGCCCGCCGCACCGAGCGCTTGCCGACGGTGTTCACCGCCCCCGACGCCACCGCCAGCGACGCCAGCCCGCGCAGCGCCGCCCGGCGGCCGGGTCGGCCGCCCAGAGCGGCGGCGCCCGCCGCGATGCCGCACCACAGCAGCCCGTGGTCGGCGCTGCGCGACAGCCGCGGCAGCACGCTCCGGGCGCCGGGCCACTCGCGGGACGCGATATGGACGAAGATCAGCCGGTCGAGGTGAGGCAGCGTGCGTCGCATGCCGCACCTTGTACCCGGGAGGCGGCGGGGCGGACCGGGGGCGCGGCCGAACGGGGGGAGCGCCGGCCGGGGCGGCGACGGCCCATATAGGGGAGCGGCCGTACGGCGGAAATCAGAGCGGAAAACCACCCGATCGGCGTAACGCTCCCGGTGCCCGCGCGGCGCCGTGCCCCGCCGCCGACGGGCGTCGCCGCCTCGCTTTTCCCACCCGCCCAGGGCCGACGGCCGGGCCGCGCCGCGGACGCCTGGCTGCCATGCTGGCGAGCGACGACAGGCGCCCGGCCGGCCGCAGGCCGACGCCGCGCGCCGCCGTGCACCACGCCCGGCCTGCCCGCGTGCAGGCGGCGTTACCGCTCAACCCCCCCACCTTCGGGAGCTCAGCATGGAAACCGGCCCGAACGTCTGGAACTGCCCCTTCGACTACGCCGAGGCCCTTGAGTTCGATCCCACGCTCAAGCGCCTGCTGACCGAGGAACCCGTGGCCCGTATCCGGCTGCCGTACGGGGAGGGGGAGGCATGGCTGGTCACCCGGTACGACGACGTACGCACCGTGACCACCGACCGCCGCTTCAGCCGGCACGGCGTCGTCGGCAAGGACTTCCCCCGGATGACCCCCGAGCCGATCGTCCAGGACGAGGCCATCAACGTCATGGACCCGCCCGCCAGCAGCCGACTGCGCAGCCTGGTCTCCAAGGCGTTCGCCCCCCGCCACGTCGAACGCATGCGGGCCCGTACCCAGGGCGTCGTCGACGAACTGCTGTCGGCGATGGCCGAGCAGGGCGCTCCGGGCGATCTGATGGAGAACCTCGCCAGCCCGCTGCCGCTGACCACCATCTGCGAGGTCCTCGACATCCCCGAGGACGACCGCGGACGGCTGCGCGGCTACGCCCGCACCATGATGAACACCAGCCTCTCCAACAAGGACGCCGCGGTCCGGGCCAAGGCCGATATGCGCGCGTACTTCGCCGACCTGACCGCACAGCGGCGCGCGCACCCGGGGGAGGACCTGATCAGCGCCCTGGCCACGGCGCGCGACGGCGACGAGATCCTCGACGAGCGGGAACTGACCGTGATGGCGATGGTCCTGCTCATCACCGGCCAGGACACCACGACGTACCAGATCGCCAACCTCTCCTACACGCTGCTGACCAGGCCCGACGATCTGGCCGCACTGCGCGCCGACCCGGAGCGGCTGCCGTCGGCGATGGAGGAGATGCTGCGGTTCATCCCGTTCCGCAAGGGCGTGGGCATTCCCCGGGTCGCCCTGGAGGACGTGGAGCTGAGTGGCGTGACGATCCGGGCGGGGGACATTGTGCATGTCTCCTACCTGACGGCCAATCGGGACCCGCGCAAATTCGACCGCCCCGACGAGCTGGACCTGGACCGCGAGAAGCCGCAGCACATGACCTTCGGCTGGGGCGGGCACCACTGCCTGGGCGCCCCGCTCGCGTTCGTCGAGATGGAACTGGCGCTGCGCACCCTCCTGGAGCGCTTCCCCGACCTCAGACTGGCCAAGCCGGCCGACGAGCTGCGCTGGAACGAGACCTCCATCTGGCGCTATCCGCTCGCGCTGCCGGTCACCTGGTGATTCCACGGCGTCCCGCAGCGGCATGCGGACGTCACCCGACTGACGTACCGTAGCTCGTAAAGTTTGATCCACCTGCAAAGGGGATCGACTTGCACCCTGAACGAGCTGCAAGCCTGACCCACCTGCACAGGGCGAGTTCATTCTTCGACGGCAGGTCCGCTCGTCGCCCCTCCGCGGGGCCTTGGACGGGTCGTCGGAGCCGTCAGCGGCTGTGGTGCCCCGCGCACCGCAGCACCGCGGCGGATCCCCGGCCCCCAACACCCCGTACGTCACCACTTCCTGGAGCGCATCGGGCGGACCACAAGTCTGCTAGGAGTGCGATCCCATGGCGGTTCTGTGCAAACCGGCAATAGCAGTCCCTGAGTACATCATCACCAGGGACGACACCCTCGAACTGGCACGGCAGCTGCACGACGACCATCGGCAGCTCAAGAAGGTGCTGCGGCTGATCGAACACACCGGAGTCGTCCGGCGGCATCTGATCCAGCCCATCGACAAGGTGCTGGAACACCCCGGATTCGACGCCCGCAGCGCCGTCTACGAAGAAGAATCCAAGGCCCGCGTCCCCGCAGTGGTGCGCAAGGCGCTCGACCAGGCCGAACTGGACCCGCAGCAGATCGATCTGATCGTCTATGTGTCCTGCACCGGCTTCATGATGCCGGCCCTGACCGCATGGCTCATCAACGAAATGGGCTTCCGGTCGGAGACCCGGCAGATCCCGATCGCCCAGCTCGGTTGTGCGGCCGGGGGCGCCGCGATCAACCGCGCACACGACTTCTGCCGGGCCTACCCGGACGCCAACGTGCTCCTGGTCGCCTGCGAGTTCTGCTCGCTGTGCTACCAGCCCACCGACCTGGACGTCGGATCGCTGCTGTCCAACGGCCTGTTCGGGGACGCGGTCGCCGCCGCGGTGGTCCGCGGCCGGGGCGGCACCGGCGTCCACCTGGAGCGCAACGGCTCGTATCTCATCCCGCACACCGAGGACTGGATCTCCTACGCGGTGCGCTCCACGGGATTCCACTTCCAGCTGGACAAACGCGTCCCCGGCACCATGGAGCCGCTCGCCCCAGCCCTGCGCGCGGTCGCCGAGGCCGAGCACTGGAACGCCGGCGAACTGGACTTCTACATCGTCCACGCGGGCGGCCCGCGCATCCTGGACGATCTGTGCCGCTACCTCGGCGTCCCTCCCGAAGCCTTCCGCTTCAGCCGGGCGACGCTCACCGAGTACGGCAACATCGCCAGCGCGGTGGTGCTCGACGCCCTCGCCCGGATGTTTGACGAGGCGTCGGCGCACGACGGACAGCGCGGACTCGTGGCGGGCTTCGGACCCGGCATCACCGCCGAGATGGCGCTGGGGACCTGGACCTCGTAGAGCCCGTCCGCCCCGGGCGTCGCTCGTACGGATGGCCGAACCGGTGCCCCATACGGCCGCACCCCGCCCCGCCGCCCGGCCCCTCCGACCTGCCGCTGACGTGTCGGCCCGGCCACCACCCGTGCCATCTGCCAAGGTGGTCGGAGCCGTCAATCATGTGATGGGCCCACGATCGCCTGCCGTCGCGGAGGGTGGAGGTTCGGATGCAGCTCGCCGCCCCGGGTCCGGCCCCGGACCCGCCGGTGGGCCTTCCGGTGCTCCCGGAGCTCGCCGCGCATCTCGCGGCCGCGGCCGGCCGGGACGAGGCGGAACCGCCCGGCGGCTCCCGGTCGCTGCGCACCGCCGCCGGCGGCTACTTCGCCCGCCGCGGCCTGGACACCGACCCCGGCCATACGCTCGCCGCGCCGGGCGCGCCCGCCCTGCTCCTGGCGCTGTACGCCGCGGCCGGCGGGGCCGTGGTGCTGCCGCGGCCCTGCTCGCCGTGGTACGCACCGCCCGCCCGGATGCTCGGGCACCCGGTGCACCGCGCGCCCGTACCGGCCGAATCGGGCGGTGTGCCCGATCCGTTCGCGCTGCTGGAGACCGTCCGGCGGGCCCGGATACACGGCGCCGAGCCGCGCGTCCTGGTGCTGTCCGTCGCCGACGACCCCACCGGCACCTGCCCGGTGCCCGAGCAGGTGCACGAGGTGTGCGAGGCGGCGGCGGGGGAGGGGCTGTGGGTGATCAGCGACGAGTCGTACCGCGATCTGCTGCACGATCCGCATGACACGGTGGTGCTCAGCCCCGCCGAGATGCTGCCCGACGAGGTCGTGGTGCTGGCCGATCTTCGGGCCGCGCTCGTCCCCGCGTCCTGGCCCGCGGCCATCGCGCGCTTCCCGGACACCGACCGCGGCGCCGCCCTGCGCGTCGCGGCGCTCGATGCGCTGGCCGCGCTGGACATACCGCTGCCCGGCCCGCTGACCTGCGCCGTCGCCCATGCGCTCGGCGAGCCCGAGGCCGTACGCACCCGGACCGCCACCGCCGCCCGGCTGTACGGGACGCTCGCCACCGCGCTGCACCGCACCCTGACCGACGCCGGTGCGCTGTGCCGTCCGCCGCACTCCGGCAGCCATGTCTACGCCGACCTGGAGCCGCTGCACCGCGCCCTTGCCGCTCACGGGGTCAGTGAATCCGCCGCACTGGAACGGGAGTTGGGCCGCTGGGCGGCGCGCGGCGGACATCGCTTCGGGGACGATCCGGGGGCGCTGCGGGTGCGGCTGGGTTCCGAGGGGCTGCTCGGCGACGACGTGGAGCTGCGCGGGCGGGCCCTGACGGAGGCAGATCCCCTCCAACTCCCTTACGTAGCCGATGCGTTGACCTCCCTCTCGCAGAAGCTGGCCGCGCTGACGGCCACGGGGGAGGGCTGAGCCGGCCCGGTACCCGTCGCCCCAGCCGCCCCGATGCGTTCCCCGCGCCCGTATCCGCGCCCCGTGCCCCGCGTCCCGTGTCCCGCGCCTCGTGCGTTCCCCGTGCGTCCCCCGAATGGAGCCCTCGATGACCGAACAGACCGAGCGCTCGGTCGCCGAAGCCCGCGCCTCCGCCCAGCCGCCGGCCCCGCCCGCGCGCACCGCGCCGCCTGCGGAGACGCCTGCCCCGTCCGCGCCGTCCGCGGCACCGCCCTCCCCGACCGTGCCGCCCCCCGAGTCTCCCGCACCCTCCGCCGAGGCGCCCACCCCATCCACCGACCTGCCCCGCGCCCTTCCCCGCACCGCCCCCGTCCGCCCCCACCCCACCCCGCCGCCGCTCACCGAACCCCGGCCCCTGGGGGAACCGCGTACCTGGCCGCGGGACTTCACGGACCGGCTGACCGCGCCGCTGCCCGGCGTCCGTGCGCTGGCCCGGATCGCCCGGGAGGGCAAACTGCGCCCGGTCCCCGAATCGCTCCGGGAAATCCAGGAACTCCCCTTCGAACCGGGCCCGATGCCCCAGGCCGGACCGACCACCCTCGCCCTGACCTGGGCCGGGCACGCCAGCTGGGTGATCCGGATCGGCGGCCTGACCGTCCTGACCGACCCGGTCTGGTCCCGCAAGATCCTCGGCACCCCGCCCCGGGTCACTCCCGTGGGCGTCCGCTGGGAGGACCTGCCGCCCGTCGACGCCGTCGTGATCAGCCACAACCACTACGACCACCTGGACGCCCCGACCCTCAAGCGGCTGCCGCGCCACACCCCGCTGCTGCTCCCCGCCGGCCTCGCCCCCTGGGCCCGCCGCCGCGGCTTCACCCACGTCACCGACCTCGACTGGTGGGAGGCCGTCGAACTGCCCGCACCCGGCGGCACCGTCCGCTTCGACTTCGTCCCCGCCCACCACTGGAGCAAGCGCACCCTCTTCGACACCTGCCGCACCCTCTGGGGCGGCTGGATGCTCACCGCGCCCGACGGGCGGCGGCTGCACTTCGCGGGGGACACCGGCTACGGCCACTGGTTCGAGGAGATCGCCCGCCGCTACCCCGGCATCGACGTCGCCCTGCTGCCCATCGGCGCCTACGACCCACGCTGGATCCTGCGCCCCGTACACACCGACCCGGAGGAGGCCGTACGTGCCTGCCAGGATCTGGGCGCCCGGGTACTGGTCCCGATGCACTGGTCCACGTTCCTGCTCTCCGCCGAACGCCCGATGGAACCCCTCCACCGCGTCCGCACCGCCTGGACCGCCACCGGCCGCCCCCGCGAGGACCTGTGGGACCTGGCGGTGGGTGCGTCACGGGTGCTCGGGGAGAGGTGAGCGGGGGAGGGCGGGCGGCGGATGCGTCGTCAGCCGACTCCGCCCAGCGTTCTGCCATCAGCGGCAACGGCAGAAGATTTTCGCCCCACAGGTCGTCCGGACAGGATGATCCCCGGCGATTTTGAGCGCTGTCCGCGCCCGGTGACCATAGGCTCAGCCGGCACCCCGGCGAGTCAGCACGATGAGAGACGCGTCACACACCATGCACCGCGATCCTGCCGCAGAGGCCACCCCAACCGCCTCTGACCTGCACGCTCAGTCAAAGCGTCCGTTCCGGATGAACTTGATGACCGCCACCGCCCTGGTGATGGGCAACATCATCGGCGGCGGCATCTTCCTCCTCCCGGCCTCGGTCGCCCCCTTCGGCACCGTCAGCCTGCTCGCCTTCGGTGTCCTGACCGTCGGAGCGGTCGCCCTCGCCCTGGTCTTCGGTCGGCTGGCGCAGCGCCACCCGGACACCGGCGGGCCCTATGTCTACGCCCGTGAGGCGTTCGGCGACTTCGCCGGGTTCCTGTCCGCCTGGTCGTACTGGACCATGACCTGGGTCAGCAACGCGGCGCTCGCGGTCGCCGCCGTCGGCTATGTCCATGTCCTCCTCCCCGGGCACGCGTCGCCCGGCAACGACCTCCTCGTCGCGCTCGCCGCGCTGTGGCTGCCGGCGCTGGCCAACTTCGCGGGCACCCGCTATGTGGGCGCGGTCCAGCTGATCTCCACCGTTCTGAAGTTCATCCCCCTCCTCTTCATCGCCGTCGTCGGACTGTTCTTCTTCGACCCGCACAACCTGGGCCGGTTCCACGAGGGCGGTGGCAGCGCGTTCGGCGGGATGTCCGCGGCGGCCGCGATCCTGCTCTACAGCTATGTCGGCGTGGAGTCCGCGGCGATGAGCGCGGGCGAGGTCCGCGATCCGGAACGCAACGTCGGCCGGGCCACCGTGCTGGGCACCGTCGGCGCCGCCGTCGTCTACCTCCTGGGCACCCTCGCCGTCTTCGGCACCGTCGCCCACACCAAGCTGGTGCACTCCACGGCGCCGTTCTCGGACGCCGTCGATGCGATGTTCGGCGGCCACTGGGGCGGCACGGTCGTCGCCGCCGCGGCCGTGATCTCGATCATCGGCGCCCTCAACGGCTGGACCCTGATGAGCGCCCAGTCCCCGTACGCCGCCGCCAAGGACGGCCTCTTCCCCGCGCCCTTCCTGACCAAGCGGCGCGGCGTCCCGACCGTCGGCGTGCTCGCCGCCGTGCTGCTGGCCAGCGCCCTGACCGTGATCAACTACCTGAGCGGCGCCGGCGGGGTCTTCGAGATCCTGGTCCTGATCACCACCTTCTCGGCGACCGTGCCGTATCTCCTGGCGGCCGGCGCCCAGATCTACTTCCTGCTGTCCGGACGCCGCGACAAGGTCTGCCCCGCCCGCTTCGTCCGCGATCTGACCCTCGCCCTGGTGGCGTTCGGCTTCACCTTCTGGCTGGTGGCGGGCGCCGGATACGCCGCGATCTACCAGGGCGTGCTGTTCCTGTTCGCCGGCATCCTGGTGTACGCGGTGATGGCGGCCCGACGCGCCGGGCGCACGCGGGAGGCGGAGCCGGAGAGTGAGACGGATCCGGCAACGGGGGCGGGTGACCGTACGGCCGGCGGGGCGGCCGGCGCCACGGAGACCGCCGCGGCCGACGCGCGGTAGGACGGCGTGCGGCGCCCTCCCCGCGCCCTCCCCGCGTACGAGGACACGGCCGGCCCGGTCCGTACCTCGCTCCCGAGCTCCGACGGCGAACGGCCGGAGGACTTCCAGGAACCCGCCCGGGGCCGGTTGTTAGGGTCGCGATCATGACCCCCACGAAACCGCTCACCCTGCCGGAATGGACCGCCCACCACGCAGTCCGCCTCGCCGCTCCCGGTCGCGAAGCCCCCTTCGACGATCTGGAGGAGCTGCGTCGACTTGTCGGCGACGCGCGGGTGGTCTCGCTCGGTGAAAACTCCCACCAGATACGTGAGTTCGGGCTGCTGCGCGACAGGATGCTGCGCTTTCTGGTCCAGGAGTGCGGATTCACCGTCTACGCCCTGGAGTTCGGGGCCGCCTCCGGCCGGGCCGTCGATGCCTGGGTGCGGGGCGGGGGAGGCGACCTCGATGCGCTGCTCATGCCTCGCGCCGACGGCTATCCGGGGCAGTCCGCCGAGGGCCGCGACACCTTGCGGTGGTTGCGCGCACACAACGCCACGGCTGCGCAGCCGGTCCAACTCGCCGGACTCGACGTCCCGGCGGGCGGCGGATCGCTGGCGCCCGCCCTGGAGCCGGTGGCCAGGTATCTGGCCGATGTCGACCCGGGTGCGGTGCGCTACGTCCGCACCGCCCTGGAACTGTCGGAGCCGCTTGCGGGCGGCTCGGGCCTGGTCCCCGCCCACGCCCGCCTCCGCCTCGATGCCGCGGTCCAGGACCGGCTCTCGGCCGCGCTCGGCCGACTGCTCAACCGGGTCACGGTCATGCGCGAGATCTACGTCGAAAACGGCGGGCGCCAGGCCTACGAGAACGCGCTCTCGGACGTCTGGGCGGCCTGGCGCACCGACCAGATGCAGCGCGCGATGTCCGAACTGTTCGGCGGCGCACCGGACGCCGCCGACCTCGCCGCCCGCGACCGCTATCTGGCCGACAGCCTGCTGGGCGTGCTCGACCGGTCCGCGCCCGGCACCCGCGTCGTGGTCGCGGCGCACAACGCCCATATCCAGCGCACCGCCAACCCCGAAGGCGGCCCGCTCGCCCGTGTGCCCATGGGGCATCCCCTCGCCCAGGAACTCGGGGCCGACTATGTGTCCGTCGCGCTGACCAGTGGCGGCGGCCGCACCGTGACGAACGTTCCGGATCCGGCGCACCCCGCCGGGATGCGCCAGTCCCCGGCCGACGCCCCCGAGCCGACCCCCGACAGCGTGGAGGCCCTGTTCACGGGCGTCCCGGAGGCGCCGGCCCTGCTGCCCACCCACCCGCTACGCGAGCACGCCCGACGGCACGGACTCCCCGAGCCGAAGCAGATCCGCATGGACGACGGCTTCCTGCCCGTGGCGGCCCTGGACGCCTACGACGCGGTGGTCAGCGTGCCGCACACCACCCTCGGCGCGGACGCGCACGAGGGGTGAAGCGGCGCGCTCCCCTACCTGCCTCGTGTGGACCCGCCTGCCGGCCGCTAGGGTCGCGCGCATGGGTGCTACGACTGCCGCCATGGTCACTGCCGTTGTCGGCGTACTCGGCACCCTCCTGGCGCCTGTGATCACCACGTGGACGACGAAGCGCCAACGGGCAGAAGAGAGGCAGGCCGAGGAGGGAAGACGGGTCTTCGAGGAGCGACGCGCTGCGTACAGTGCCATGAACCGCGCCTCCCGCCACTTCCACACCATGCTGAAGGACGCCCTCCATCGCATGCGCGACGGTGTCTACACCGACGACGACCGCGCCCAGGTCGAGGAGGCGCGGCGGGACTACCGGGATCGCTATGCCGAAGCTCAGATGATCGTCCCCGAAGCGGTACTCCGGGCGTCTCGCGAGTTGAATGTCGTCCTGGCCGCGATCGACGCCACTGCCAAGCGCATTGATCGGGGTCTGGCTCGGGAACGGGAGAGTGCGGATCAGGCACTCATCGACCTGAAGGCCGCAGAACCCGCACTGGCTGCCCTGCGCCGGATCATGCGCGAGGACCTCGGCGTGGCCGACTGACGTCGTCCGGCCGATGGGATCCCGCACAGCGTTCCTCAAGCCGTTCCACGCACATACTCGGCTACCCGTCACAGACCGAGTACGCGGAGCGGTGGGCCGGACCGGCCAAGTGGATCACCGCTGAGCTTGATTACCTGTCGGGGGTGCTTCCGCGCGGAGCTCGCGTTGCGGACATCGGCTGCGGCCCCGGCCATCACACGCGGCTGCTGCGGGAATGCGGCTTCCGCGTCACCGGCTTGGATCTCTCCTGGGGGATGCTCTCCTCGCAGGGCACGCCCGGTGTCGTTCAGGCCGACATGCGTGCACTACCGATGGCAACGGGTTCGCTGGATGCCGTGTGGTGCGCTGCCGCGCTGCTGCACATCCCAAGGTCCGACGTCCCGGTCGTGCTCGGCGAGTTCGCGCGAGTGCTGCGCACCGGGGGCGAGTTGATCACGAGTCTGGCCGAAGGCGACGGCGAGCTCTGGGAGACCGTCTCCTACGAGTCGAGTTGCCGACGCTGGTACGTCTTGCACCAGGCCGATCCGTTTGCCGCCCAGCTGGGCGAGGCAGGCTTTCGCGTCGTCGGTCACTCTCGCCGGTCAACACACCGTGACTGGCTGCACTTCCGTGCTCGTCGGCGCTGACCGACCGCCCCCGCCGCCCTTACCTCCGACGTAATCGACCCCCGCTCCGCCGCCCGCCAGAGTGAGGGCATCGGGTCACGGGCCGGCGCACTCCGGTCCGTGGGCCGGTGTCCCGTAGCTGATGGCCGATGTTTCGAAGGAGCACACGATGACCACCACTCAGCCCACGCAGCACGATGGATACGCCGCCGCCGTTACCCGTTACCTCGCGGCCTGGAATGCCACGGGGGAGGGTGCGCTGGAGGAGGCGGTCGCGGCTGCGTTCACCGAGGATGCGGTCTATACGGACCCGCTGGCCGATGTCGCGGGGCACGCGGGGCTGGTGGCTCTGATCACCGCGGCGCGGGCACAGTTTCCCGGGATGATGTTCCGGGCGCTGGGGGAGGCGGACGGGCACCACGATCTGGTGCGGTTCGGATGGGAGCTGGTCAGTGAGGCGGACGGGACGGCGCCGGTGGCCGGATTCGATGTGGTGCGGCTGGACGGGGACGGGCGGATCCGGTCGGTGAGCGGGTTCCTGGACCGGGTGCCGGCCGCGGCGGCGTAAACCCGACGGGCCGCGGCGGCCCAAACCCCACCGGCCGCGGCCCCAGGGGTGCCGCTACGCTTCCTGTTTCCGCAGGTAGGCGACCGTTTCCGGATCGGCGGGGAGGAAGGTCTCCACGGCCAGTTCGGAGACGGTCACATCCATCGGGGTGTTGAAGGTGGCGATGGTCGAGATGAAGGAGAGCACCTGTCCGTCGTGCTCGATCACCATCGGCAGGGCGAAGGGCGGATGGTCGCCGAAGGACGCCGCCTCCCGCCCGCCCTCGGGCAGCGGATAGGCCCGTACCTCCTCGTACAGTTCCCGCAGCGGCGCGGACCGCAGCACCGCCAACTGCCGTTCCATCTGGGCGAAAAGATGGCCGCGCCACTCCAGGAAATTGCGGATACGGGGCGCCAGCCCGCCCGGATGGAGGGTGATCCGCATCGCGTTCAGCGGCGGCCGCAGCAGGTCCGGGTCGACGCCCTCCAGCAGCATGGTGATTCCCCGGTTCGCCGCCTGGACGTGGTACGTCCCGTCCACCACCAGCGCGGGGAACGGCTCGTAGCCCGTCAGCAGCCGTTCCATGCCGGAGCGCAGGGCCGCCATCGAGGGGTCGTCCATCGGTGTCTCGGGGAAGGCGGGGGCGTAACCCGCCGCGATCAGCAGGGCGTTGCGCTCGCGTACGGGGATGTCGAGGTGTTCGGCCAGGCGCAGGACCATCTCCTGGCTGGGGCGGGAGCGGCCGGTCTCGATGAAGCTGATGTGCCGGGCGGAGGAGTCGGCGCGCAGGGCCAGCTCCAGCTGGCTGATCTTGCGGCGGTCGCGCCATGTGCGCAACAACGCCCCCACGCCCGTCGTCTCCCCCGTCGTTTCCGGCGCCAGTGCCACGGCAGTC
Source organism: Streptomyces gilvosporeus (assembly GCF_002082195.1). Classification (GTDB taxonomy): domain Bacteria; phylum Actinomycetota; class Actinomycetes; order Streptomycetales; family Streptomycetaceae; genus Streptomyces; species Streptomyces gilvosporeus. The sequence continues at coordinate 7,383,478 of NZ_CP020569.1, forward strand.
GTCATGGGAGGGACGGTAGCCGACCCGCGGTGGACGGCCTGCCCCGCCCGCACCACTCGCACACACCACCCGTATGCGCTCCCCGAACCAGGGCGCGCATGCCGCCGCACCGTGCCACTCTGGGCGTGCCACAGCAGTGCCAACGGCGAAGGGACGAGCATCATGAGCGCCCAGGTGGAACCGCTCAGCACCAAGGAGATCGAGGACCGCCTCGCGGAACTGCCCGGCTGGTCCGTCGACGGGGACCTGCTGCGCCGCCGCTACGCCTTCGACGGGCATCTGCCGGCCGCCGTGATGGTCATCCATGTCGCGCAGATCCAGGAGGAGTTGGGCCATCACGCCGATCTGACCCTGACCTACAACCGGCTCGGCATCGCGGTGAACACCCACAGCATCGGCGGCCGGATCACCCGCCTCGACTTCGGTCTCGCACAGCGCATCGAGGAGATCGCCCCCAGCCACGGCGCCCGCTGAGCGGGGCCGTGGCCGGCGGCCGTACGGCCCATACGGTCAGGAGTGCTGCCGCGGCACCCGCACCCGCCGCCCCGCCCGCACCAGCTCCGCATTGAACTGCGCCCCGCACAGCAGCGAAAGATGCGAGAACCACAGCCAGATGAGGAAGACCAGCGGGCCCGCGAGCGAGCCGTAGAGGCGGTTGAAGGTGCCGACGTACGACACGTAGGCGGAGAAGCCTCCGGAGGACACCAGCCACAGCAGGACCGCCACCATGCCGCCGGGTGCGGCGCGCCGTACGCCGCGTGACGTCGGCGGCCCGGAGCGGAACAGCACCATCGCCAGCACGGCGGCGAGCAGCAACAGCAGCGGCCACTTCAGGAGGTTCCAGGTCGCCTCGCCCCCCTCGCCCATCCCCAGCCAGCGGCCGATGGCACGCGCGATCGGGCCGCTCACCAGCAGCACCACCGCGCTGCTGATCAGCAGCGCCATCAGCAGCAGGGCGTTGGCGAGGATGCGCGGCGCCTTGCGCCACGGAGGCCGGTCGTCCTTCGTGCGGTGCATCGCGTGCAGCGCGCGGCGGAACACCGCGAGATAGCTGCACGAGGACCACAGCGCACTGACCAGCGCACCGCCGACCACGACCCAGGCGGCGGTGCGCTGATGGGCCATGACCACCAGCGCATGGTGCACGGCCGCCCCGGAGCCGGCCGGGGCGAGGGCGCTGATCTGGTTGATCAGCTGCACGGTGGCGGAGGGTTCGGCGAGGCCGATCAGCGAGACGGTGACGATGACCGACGGGAGCAGTGCCAGCACCGAGTAGTACGTCAGGCTGGCCGCCCAGTCCGTCACATCGTCGCGCCAGACGGCCACCGGCGTACGGCGCAGCGCGGTGCGGTACTGGGACCAGGTCGGCGCCGCCGTACGGGCCGGCTCCGGTTCGGCGGCGGGTGTGGCGGTGAAGGGCGGAGCGGAGTCAGCGCCCATGGCGGTCTCCCGTTGTCGCGGTCCGTGTGGGCGCGCGGCGCCCGGCGCTCCCGCACATGTCGTATTTGCCCCTTCTGCCGGTCCGTTCCTCGGCCTGCATCATCCCCGACGGCACGGCCGCGCCCCAAATGACCGCCGGACCGTCCCGTCCGTCGGTACGGAGCGGAGCTCCCGGTGCGGCCCCGCGGGCACTTGCGTCAGGCGAACGGCAGCGCCCGCCACGGCGACGCCGGGTCCTGGATGAGGGTGCGGTGGAGGTGCAGCGTCTCGGCGTACTGCGGTCCGAACCAGCCCTGGTCGTAGGCGAGCAGCCGGCCCAGCGCATAGCCCGCGGCGAACTCCTCCCAGGAGCCGTATCCCTGCCTGGCCCGCGCCCCGGCCTCCAGGACCGCCTGCTCGGCCTGCTGCGGGGCGCACAGCCGGGCGCTCAGGCCCCAGCGGACGAGGTTGACGGCGTGGACGAGGTCCAGGGCGAGGGCGGAGACCACGCGGCCGTCGGGCGGCAGCAGCCCGTCCGTACGGAAGCGGTCCTCGTAGCGGGTGACGAGTTCGGGGAGTTCCGCCTCCTGCGCGGCGGACTGGGCCGGACCCGCGGTGCTTCCCGTCTGTTGCGCATCGGCCTGGGCCGCGTCTGCGCTGCTTCCCGTCTCCTTCGGGGCGGCCGGTTGGCCGTCGGCGTTCGCCGCGCCCCCGTCCGTAGCGGCCCGCCGCCGCAGTGCCGCCTCCGCCGGTGCCGGGACGAACTGCCCGGCGAGCAGCTGGGCCAGGCGCTGCTGCCAGGTCGCCGGGTCGGTCACCGACCACTGTTCGCGCAGCGTCTGGGCATCCGTGGCGGGGTCGAGGAAGAGCGTGCCGAGTTCGTTCCACGGGACGCTGTGGTGCACCGCGAGGGGGGCGCCGCAGGCCAGCCCCTGCGCGAGCGGACCGGTCAGCGGACCGCCGTAGTGCGTGGTGAGCAGTCCGCCGGGGCGTACGCCGTAATAGGTGCGCATCCCCCTCCAGGAGGCGCGGTGCGTGGGGGTCGCGGCCAGATAGACGGCGGCAGGGGTGGCGGGATTGACGGCCAGCCGCCACTGGTCGTGGGGCCAGTCCTGCGCCAGCTCATCGAGGGTGACCCGGTCGAAGAGCTGCTGGGGCTGCCAGGGCGGCAGCATGCCGCGCGTCAGGACGGGAAGGCACTTACCGCCGGTCGCGGGATCGTCGTAGACCGGCAGCGGGTCCTGACCCTGCTGCGGCGCCGCCAGATAGAGGTCCTCGCCGGCGATCGCCGCGATCTGTCCGTTCCAGTCGCCGCGTGCCGTTGCTTCGCACAGCCGCCGCTCCGTTTCGGTCGGCGGCATCCATCCGGGGGTAGCCACGGGCCGACCCTACGGTGGGCCGGCGCCCCGGAGGGCGGCGGGGTTGCCGAACCGGCAACGAAGGTTGCCCACGAACGATCCGTCACGGAGGCTCGACCACATGACCCGTCACGATCATTCCGCCACCGGCGCCGACCACCTCCCCTCCGGCCACGGCCCCGCCGCGTCCGGGAACCACCACTCCGGCCACGGTCACGGCCACCGCCACGGCCGGGACGCCACCGACCTGGACTGGGAGGTGCTCGGACCGGTCCTCGAAAACGGCGCCGAGGTGCACCTGCCCGTCTACGAGCAGGCGGTGGACTGGCTGCGCACCCTGCTCGCCGCGGACGGCGGACCCGGCCCGGACGCGGTGCGCCGGGTGCTCGACGTCGGCAGCGGGCCCGGCGTCGCCGCCTGCGTCCTGGCGCAGGCGTTCCCCGGCGCCGAGGTGGTGGCCGTGGATCCGGGCGCGGCCCTCCTGGAGCGGGTCCGTGAGCGCGCCGTCCGCCTCGGCCTGGGCGACCGCGTACGCACCCACGCCGCCGAGGTCCCCGACGGCCTGGACGCACTCGGCGGCGCCGACCTCATCTGGTCCAGCAAGGTGCTGCACCACATCGGCGACCAGCGGGCCGCGGTGGCCGCCCTGGCCGGGCATCTGCGGCCCGGCGGACTGCTCGCCATCGCCGAGGGCGGCCTGGCCCCGCGGTTCCTGCCGCGCGACATCGGCATCGGCCGCCCGGGACTGCTCGCCCGCCTCGACGCGGCCGCCGAGGAGTGGTTCACACGGATGCGGACGGCGCTGCCCGACACCGAGGACGCCATCGAGGACTGGCCCGCCTTCCTGGCCGACGCCGGTCTGCGCACCCCGTGCACCCGCAGCTTCCTCCTCGACCTGCCGGCCCCGCTGCCCACCCCCGCCCGCGAGTACGTCGTCGCCACCCTCACCCGCATCCTGGAGGCGTACGGCGAGCGGCTGGACGAGGACGATCTCACCACCCTCGCCCGCCTCACCGACCCACATGACGCGGCCGGGTTCGCCCGCCGCCCGGACGCCTTCCTGCTGGCCGCCCAGACGGTGCACACGGCGCGCGCCCAGTAGCGGTCGGGGCCCGCGGACCGACTTCCTCCGGATCCCGGGCACGGCCGATCGCGGCCGCCTACGCTGGACGGCCGAAGCGGGGAACCTCCCGCGTCCGTGCGGCGTTGGGAAGTGCGGGGAAGGGAGATCGGGTGGACGACCGGACGGACGGCGGCAACGCCGGGAAGAGCGTGCGCAATGTCCTGTCGGGGGAGGCGGTGGTCCACGGCTCCGTCGTCCAGGCCCAGCTGATCGAGACCCTCAACTCCCTCACCCTCAGCGTCCCGGCTCCGCCCGAGCCGGAGGCGCCGCGCCAAGTCCCGCTCCCCAGAGGCGGGTTCGTCAACCGCACACAGGAATTCGCGAGCCTGCGCGCCGCGGCCGAGTCCTCCGGGCAGGGCGGCCCGCCCGGCATCATCGTGATCACGGGCCTGGGCGGCGTCGGCAAGACGGAACTGGTCTCCCAGTGGGTCTGGCGCGAGTTCGCCGACGCCTTCCCCGACGGCCAGCTCTACGTCGATCTCGCCGAGGTGCGCCGCGACGGCGGCGTCGATGTCGGCGCCGTCATCGGCACCTTCCTGCGCGATCTGGACGTCGACGAGCGCTACATTCCCGCCGGGCTGGCCGACCGCTCGAAGCGCTTCCGCACGGTCACGGCCGCGCGCCCGCTGCTGGTGGTCATCGACAACGCCCGGCATGCCGCCGAGGTCCGCCCGCTGCTGCCCAGCCGCGGCCTGGTCGTGGTCCTCGGCCGCACCCGGCTGACCTCCCTGGAGCTGGACGGCGCCGTCTCGGTCGTCGTGGACCCGCTCGAAACCGCCGCCGGCCTCCAACTGGTCCGGCGCTGGCGGGAGTCCACCCAGGACGCGGGCGCCGCCCAGCGGCTCGTCGAGGTCTGCGGCGGGCTGCCGCTGGCCCTGCGGGCGGCGTGCGAATGGCTCATGGAGCGCCCCCACCAGAGCCTGGACGCGGTGGTCCGCGAGCTGTCCGAGGAACGGCCGGGACCGGGCGTACGCGAGGCGGCGGCCGCCGTGTTCGACGCGGTCACCGACACCTTCGCCCCGCACACCCGGGCCCTGTACGACTTCCTGGGCCGCTTTCCCGGTACGACCTTCACCGCGGCCGTCGCCGAAGCCGCCGGGGTGGCGCGGTTCGAGGACGGACTGCGCGATCTGCGCACCGCCCACATGGCGGTCGACGCGGCGGAGCCGGAGCGGTTCCGGCTGCACGACGTCGTGGCGGCGCACGCCCGCGCCCGTATCGAGAGCGCACCGCCACAGGCCCTGCGCGCCGTGCGACGCCGGGTCACCGACTTCTACGTGACCATGGCGGCGCTCGCCGACCATCTGGTCCTGGGGCCGCGCCTGCGCCTCCAGGAGGCCCCCGAGGAGCCGGCGCGGAGGCTGTTCACCACCAAGGCCGAGGCCCTGGAATGGCTCGACGCCGAGCGGGCCAACCTCCTGGCCGTGCTGCGCACCGCGGCCGACGAGGAATGGCACGATGCCGTCTGGCGGCTGTGCGAATCGCTCTGGGCGCTCTACCACAACCGCCCGCACTACGCGGACTGGATCGAGTCCCACCGGCTCGGCATCGCGGCCGCCCAGGCCGTCGGCCGCCCCGACGCCCAGGTCCGGATGCACAACCAACTGGCCCGCGCCCACTACTCGTTGGGCGAGTACGCCGCCGCCGAAGCCGAACTGGACCGCGGCGAAGCCCTGCTGGGCACGGTCACCGAGGCCCGGCTGCACGGCGTCATATGGGAGACGCACGGCCTGCTACGGCTCGCCGTGGACCGACCCGACGAAGCTATCGCGCTCTTCGAACGGGCCCTGCGCGCCAACGAGGGCGACACCCACGGCATCGTCGTCCAGACCTACAACCTCGCCCAGGCGGTCCTGGCCGCCGGCCGCCCCCAGGAGGCGCTGGACCTGCTGTCCGGGGCGCTGGCCACCGCCGAGGCCGAGGGCGACGACTCCATGCGGCTGCGCCTCGGCATCGTCCGCGGCCGGGCCCTGCGCGCCCTCGGGCGCGAGGAGGCCGCGATGGCGGCCGTCAACGATGCGGTACGCCTCGCGCACCAGCTCCAGCAGTGGGCCAAGCTCGAACAGGCGCTGGACCTCGCGCAGGAGCTCGGCGAGGGGATACACAACGCGCAGGTCCAGCGGGCGGTGCGGGGCAGCGTCCAGGAGCTGCGCCGGCGCGGCGGCATCGGCGAGACGGCGGCCTGATCCATGCCCGTGCCGTCCCTTCGCCGCGCCCGGCGCCGGCGGCCGCGCTGGAACACCGTGGCGGAGGAGGCCCAGGTCCTCGGCGTCGCCCGCACCCTCACCTCGGCCACCCGGCTGCTGGACGTGATGCGGCTGCTGCCCCCGCAGGACGGCATCGGCGTCTCGTACACCATCAATCCCGGATCGGCCTTCGCCGACGGGCTGGCGGAGTACTTCACGGGCCGCGGCGGGCGGCTGCTCAGCTGGCGGGAGGCGACGCGGCGGTCCTTCGATCTGGCGGTGGCCTGCGCGGTGCATCCGTCCATGCGGCGGCTGGACGCGCCGCTGATGGTGATGCCGCACGGCGCCGGATACAACCGCCTGGTCGTCGAGTCCACGGGCGAGCCCGGCGTGCCCGCGGGGCTCTCGCGGCGCGAACTGACCCGCTGGGGACGGGTGCTGCCCGCCGTGATCGGGGTCTCGCACGCCGACCAGATCGGCCGCCTGCGCCAGACCTGCCCCCGGGCCGTCCCCAGGGCCCAGCTCATCGGGGACTACTGCTGGGAGCGCATCACCGACAGCCTCGGCCGACGGGATCTGTACCGGGCGGGCATGGGCGTCGGCGCCGGCCGCCGGCTGGTCGTCATCAACAGCACCTGGAGCGAGCATTCCCTGCTGGGCAGGCATCCCGACCTGCCGTTGAAGCTGGTCACGGCGCTGCCCGCGGACGAGTTCGCGGTCGCGCTCGTGCTGCACCCCAACGTCTGGATCCGCCACAGCCGCCAGCGCGTCTTCGCCCGGCTGCGCAGGGAGATGGACGCCGGGCTGCTCGTCCTGCCGCCGGAGGAGGGCTGGCGGGCCGCGCTGATCGCCAGCGACTGGGTGGTGGGCGATCACGGCAGCACCACCTTCTACGCCGCCGGGCTGGAGCGCGTCCTGCTGCTGGCCGCCACCGGTCTCGACGAGCTGGACCCGGCCTCGCCGACGGCCGACTTCGGCCGCAGCGCCGAGCGGCTGGACCCCGACGGCGATCTGCTCGACCAGCTGCTGACGGCCGCCGAGAAGCACGCCCCCGAGTCCCTGCAGGAGATCTTCGACCGCCAGGTGGGGGTACGCGGCACGGCCGGACGGCGCCATCAGGAGGCGATGTATCCGTTCTTCGCGCGCCGCAACATCCCCCTGCCGACGGACCCGCCCGAGCCCGACCCCGTTCCCGCGCCCCGTCCCGAACGGACGCCGGGGCCCACCACCTACGAGGTGGCGGGCGAGGTACTGCCCGACGGTTCCGTGGCCCTGCGCCGCTGGCCGGTCGCCGCCCGCCGCCCCATCGAGGAGCCGCGCGGCTTCCTCGCGGTGACCGACCTGGAGGTCTACTCGGTGTGGCAGGCCACCGCCGCGGTGCTCGCCCGTACGGTCCTCGACGCCGAACCGGCCCCCGCCGACTGGCTCCACCACCACATCCAGGACTCTTCCGCCGGCCTGGACGTGGCCGTCGCCGCCCTCGACGACGACCGCGCGCTGCTCCTGCTGCGGCGCGGCGGCATCCTGCTGGAGGCGCACGCCCCGCAGCCATGGGGCGAGCCGCGGCCCCGGCTGGATCCGCTGCTGCTCGGGGCGGCGGTGAACGTCTGGCTGGATGCGGCGCGTACGGCGGAGGAGCTGACGGAGCGGGGACTGGTGGTCCGCACCGGGTCCCGTGCGCTGAAGGTGTCCTTCACCGCACCGCCGTGACTACGGCCATGACCCCCGGGCCGCTCAACTCCCGTTCACCGGTTCAACTCCCGTCCATCGGCTTGGGATTGATGACGGCGAAGGGTGCGCCCTGCGGATCGGCCACCACGGCCATCCGTCCGGCGACCATGTCGAACGGCTCCTTGAACACCGATCCGCCGGCCGCCTTGAGCTGCGTGACCGTCGCATCGGTGTCCGTCACGGAGAAGTACGTCAGCCAGTGGGAGGGGGTGCCCGCGGGGACCCCTTCGGGCATCGGCTGCATACCGCCCACCGGGCGCCCCCCGACGCTCAGGGAGAAGTAGCCCTCGGCGCCTTCCATTTCCATGGGGGCGGCCCGGAGGGCGAGGACCGAGTCGTAGAAGGCGGCCGCGGCCTCCGTGTCGGTGGTGTTGAGCTCGTTCCAGATGACGGCGCCGGGCTCGTTGACGATGCCCGCGCCGGGGAAGTCGACCGGCTGCCAGACGCCGAACGCGGCTCCGGTGGGGTCGGCGGCGATGCACATCCGGCCGATGGTCATCACATCCATGACGGGCATCAGCACCTGGCCGTTCGCCGCCTCGACCGCCCGCTGGGTGGCGTCCGCATCGGCCGACGTGAGATAGGTGGTCCACACCGTGGGCGGCGCGGGCTGGCCGCCCATGGCAACCGCGGCCATGATCCCGGCCACCGGCTTGCCCTTGAGCTCGCACACGGCGTAACCGCCGGTCTCCGGTGGCCCGATCTGCCCGGTCCAGCCGAACAGGCCCGAGTAGAAATCGATGGCGGCTTGCTGGTCGGGCGCCGCGAGATCGACCCAGCAGGGGGTGCCGGGCGCGTAGGGAGCGGTGACTTCAGGCATCGTTGCCTCCTGGGAGGGCGTGTACGTGCCCCTGCCGGTGCGCGCAGGGAGCACCCGCTCACTCCACCCTTCCTGTCACCCGGGCGGCCCGCCACTCGGGAGCCGGGTCCGCCGCCCGCTACGGGACGGCGGACCCGGCTCACCGCGGGTTGCCCCGGCTCCTCAGGCCATGTCGAACGTGGCCGGGTCCGGGCCGAGGCGGTTGCCGGCGTCGAGACCGGCGATGGCCTTCAGGTCGGCGTCGTCCAGCTCGAAGCCGAAGACATCGATGTTCTCCCGGATCCGGGACGGCGTCACGGACTTGGGGATGACGACATTGCCGAGCTGGAGGTGCCAGCGCAGCACCACCTGGGCGGCGGTCCTGCCGTGCTTGGCGGCGATCGCACCGAGCGTCGGGTCCGCCAGCAGGCCGCGGCCCTGGCCCAGCGGCGACCAGGCCTCGGTCACGATGCCGTGCCGCGCGTGCACGGCGCGCGATGCGGCCTGCTGGAACTGCGGGTGCAGCTCGATCTGGTTGACCGCCGGGACGACGGAGGTCTCGCCCAGCAGCCGCTCCAGGTGGGCGGGCTGGAAATTGGAGACGCCGATGGCCTTGGCGCGGCCGTCCTCGGCGATCCGCTCCAGGGCCCGGTAGGTGTCGACGTAGACGTCCTTGGCGGGCAGCGGCCAGTGGATCAGATAGAGATCGACATACTCCAGGCCCAGCTTCTCCAGAGAGGCGTCGAAGGCGCGCAGGGCGGAGTCGTAGCCCTGATCGGAGTTCCACAGCTTTGTGGTGACGAAGAGCTCGTCACGGGCGATGCCGGAGGCGGCGAGGGCCTTCCCCGTGCCTTCCTCGTTGCCGTAGACCGCGGCGGTGTCGATGCTGCGGTAGCCCGCCTCCAGGGCGTGGCCCACGGTGGCGAACGCCTCGTCGTCCGGGACCTGCCAGACGCCGAAACCCAGTTGGGGCATCGCGGTGCCGTTGTTGAGCGTGATGGACGGAACCTTGCTCACGGGGGTTGGGTCCTAACGTGGTGCGACGATGTATCCGACAAGGTCAACGATCAACCACCGTCACACATTCCCGCCACCGCGAACGAAACGGGTGAATCGCCGCAACGGCCCGCCGCCGCGCCCGGCCCGGTGCCCCTGAGGTGGGCCACCTGAGGACGACCCCCGAGAACGACCCCCGAGAACGGCCCTCACGCCCGGTAGAGCGCGTCCACCTCGGCCGAGTACGCCGTCTCGATGACCTTCCGCTTCAGCTTCAGCGACGGGGTCAGCAGCCCGTCCTGTTCGCTGAACTGGTTGGCCAGTATCCGGAACGTACGGATCGACTCGGCCTGCGAGACCAGCGTGTTGGCGGCGACCACGGCGCGCCGGATCTCGGTCTCCAGGTCCGGGTCGCGCACCAGGTCGCCGGGCGGCATCTCCGGCTTGCCGCGCATGGCCAGCCAGTGGGTGACGGCCTCGGGGTCCAGCGTCACCAGGGCGGCGATGAACGGCCGGTCGTTCCCGACGACGATGCACTGGGCGACCAGCGGATGCGCCCGGACCCGCTCCTCCAGCGGCACCGGTGAGACCGTCTTGCCGCCGGAGGTGACCAGGACCTCCTTCTTGCGGCCGGTGATCGTCAGATAGCCGTCCTCGTCCACGGCGCCCAGGTCGCCGGTGGAGAACCAGCCGTCGTTGAGCACCAGATCGGTCGCCTTCGGGTCGTTGTGGTAGCCCTGGAAGACCTGGCCGCCGTACAGCCAGATCTCGCCGTCCTCCGCGATATGCACGGTGGTGCCGGGGATGGGGGTGCCGACGGTGCCGAAGCGGGTCCGCTCGGGCGGGTTGGCGGTGGCCGCCGCGGTGCTCTCCGTCAGGCCGTAGCCCTCGTAGATGATCACTCCCGCGCCGGCGAAGAACAGCCCGAGCCGGCGCTCCATGGCCGAGCCGCCCGACATCGCATGCCGCACCCGGCCGCCCATGGCCTCGCGGACCTTGCTGTAGACCAGCTTGTCGAAGATCTGGTGCTGCATCCGCAGCGAGGCGCTGGGGCCCGATCCGGTGCCGAACGCCTTGTTCTCCTGCGCCTCGGCGTAGCGGACGGCGATCTCGACGGCCTTGTCGAACGCCCCGACCTTGCCGTCCGACTCCGCCTTGCGCCGGGCCGCGGCGAAGACCTTCTCGAAGATGTACGGCACGGCGAGGATGAACGTCGGCCGGAAGGTCTGGAGATCGGGCAGCAGCGCACGGGCCGCCAGCTCGGGCTGGTGGGCCAGCTTGACCCGGCCGCGGACGGCCGCGACCTGCACCATCCGTCCGAAGACATGCGCCAGCGGCAGAAACAGCAGGGTGGCCGCTTCCTCGCGCGCCTTGGATTTGAAGACCTGCTCATAGCGCAGCACGATGTTGTCGGACTCGGCCATGAAATTGGCATGCGTGATGACGCAGCCCTTGGGACGGCCCGTGGTGCCCGAGGTGTAGATGATCGTCGCCGTGGCGTCCGGGGTCACGGCCATCCGGTGCCGGTGGACGACCTCGTCCTCGATGTGCGCACCGGCCGCGGTCAGCTCGGCCACCGGGTCGGTGTCCAGCTGCCACAGCCGGCGCAGCCGCGGCAGCTTGTCGACGACCGAGCCGATGGTCATCGCATGGTCCTCGTGCTCGACCAGGCAGGCCGTGACGTCGGCGTTGTACAGCATCCAGAAGACCTGCTCGGCCGACGACGTCGGATACAGCGGTACGACCTGGGCGCCCACGGACCACAGCGCGAAGTCGAACAGGGTCCACTCATAGCGCGTACGGGACATGATGCCGACCCGGTCGCCGAACCGGACGCCCTGTGCCAGCAGACCCTTGGCCAGCGCGAGGACCTCGTCCCGGAACTGCGCCGCGGTGACGTTTTCCCAGCGGTCTTCGGGGTCCTTACGGGCCAGTACGACGCGTCCGGGGTCGGCATCGGCGTTGTCGAAGACGGAATCCGCCAACCCGCCGACCTGCGGTGCGGTTGCCAAAGGGGGGACGGTGAACTCGCGCAATGACCCAGCCCTTCGTGGTGCTCCTCACAGGGCCGAGACCGTACCCCACGGCGCCGGAGTCCGGGAGGGCCGTACCACGGCGCACAGAAGCGTGTACCGGAAATGGCCAAGTGCAAATTCGGGTTACTTCAGGTAAAGCATGGACACGATCCAGCCTCTTCGCCTCCGGACTATCACCATGCCGGGACCATTTCTGCACCAAATCTCTGCAGCCGACGCCCGGGAACTGTGTGCCTATGGCATGTGCAGCCGGTCGCCGCCGGCCAGGATCGCGTCGGCGAGCGCCTCGGCGGGGCCTCGCGCCGCGCGGGAGTGCCGACCGTGCACGAGGACGAAATCCACCCCGCCCAGTTCCGGGAGCCCGGCGCGCGACGGAATCCGCACCAGCCCTGGCGGAATCATGCCCCTGGTATGTGCCATAACGCCCAGTCCGGCACGGGTTGCGGCGATCAGTCCGTTCAGGCTTCCGCTGGTGCAGGCGATACGCCACTCACGGCCCTGGCCCTCCAGCGCCTCCAGCGCGCGGGCGCGGGTCACGGCGGGCGGGGGATAGACGACCAGCGGAACCGGCCGCTTCGGATCGAGGCGCAGCCGCTCGGCGCCCACCCACACCAGCCGGTCGCGCCACACCAGCCGCCCGTGTGACTCCTGTGGCCCCCGCTTGGCCAGGACGAGATCGAGCCGGCCGGCCGCCAGCCGCTCGTGCAGCGTCTCCGACAGCTCGACCGTCAGCTCCAGATCCACCTCGGGATGCTCACGCCGGAACTCTTCGAGCACCTCCGGCATCCTGGTCAGCACGAAGTCCTCCGAGGCGCCGAACCGCAGCCGCCCGCGCAGCCGCGTCCCCGCGAAGAAGCTCGCCGCCCGCTCGTTCGCCTCCAGGATCGTGCGCGCGAAGCCCAGCATCGCCTCGCCGTCCTCGGTCGGCTCCACGCCGTGGGTGTCCCGCACGAACAGCCGCCGCCCGGCGGCCTGCTCCAGCTTGCGGACGTGCTGGCTCACGGTCGACTGGCGCAGCCCGAGGCGGTCGGCGGCCTGGGTGAAGCTCAGCGTCTGCGCCACGGTGAGGAAGGTGCGCAGCTGGGTGGGGTCGAACATGGTGCATCAGCCTCCGTCATCGCTCCCCGTCACTCATGTCTCATCCCTCACGCCCATCATCCTCCCGGCTATCGCGTTTCGTCATGACAGTCACCACGGTAAGAGGGGTTCCCGATGAGCCGCCGGGGACGGCACCCTGGAGAGGCTCCGCCCATGCCGCCGCGCGCCCAGCCGCGCGCCGCCGCACGCCCCCCTCCGCACGCCCCCGCCGCACGACCGAAGAGAGACCATGCGCCGCCCTGTGTTCGCCCTGCCCTCCTGGCTGCCCGTGGACGGATTCATCCTGGCGCTGGTGGGAACCGTCGGCCTGGCGGCACTGCTGCCCGCACACGGAGCGGCCGCCACCGTCGCGGACGGCGCCTCCACCGGGGCCGTCGCGCTGCTGTTCTTCCTCTACGGCGCCCGGCTCTCCACCCGCGAGGCGCTGGCCGGGCTGCGCCACTGGCGGCTCCATCTCACCGTGCTGGCCTGCACCTTCGTCGCCTTCCCGGTGCTCGGCCTGGCCGCCCGCGCCCTGGTCCCCGCCGTTCTGCCGCCCACCCTCTACACCGGGCTGCTGTTCCTGTGCCTGGTGCCGTCGACGATCCAGTCGTCCATCGCCTTCACGTCCCTCGCCCGCGGCAACGTCGCGGCGGCGATCTGTGCCGGCTCGTTCTCCAGCCTTGTCGGCATCGTCGTCACCCCGCTGCTGGCCGCCCTCGTCCTGCACGGCGACGAGGGCGGCGGCTTCTCGGCCGACGCCCTGCTCTCCATCGTCTGCCAGCTGCTGCTCCCCTTCGTCGCCGGCCAGCTGCTGCGCCGCTGGTGGAATCGAAGGGGCCGCGCGCAGCGCGTCAGGTGGGGTGGTGGTGGGCGACGGGTGGGCTTCCTCACCCGCCACAAGAAGGTCCTTGGCCTGGTGGACCGCGGTTCGATCCTGGTGGTCGTCTACACCGCCTTCAGCGCCGGGATGGTCCAGGGCATCTGGCACCAGGTCTCGCCGCTGCGTCTGCTGTGCCTGCTGGGCGTGGAGGCCGTCCTGCTGACGCTGATGCTGACCGGGACCTCGTACGGCGCCGCCAAACTGGGCTTCCCCCGTGAGGACCGGATCGCCATCACCTTCGCCGGATCGAAGAAGAGCCTGGCGGCCGGTCTGCCGATGGCCAGCGTGCTCTTCGGCGCGCAGGCCGGGCTGGCGGTGCTGCCGCTGATGCTCTTCCACCAGATGCAGCTGATGGTGTGCGCGGTCCTCGCCAAGCGCTACGCGGCGCGGGCGCAGGCGTCGGCCGACGCCGGGACGCCGCGGCACCGTGGGGCGGCGGCCCCCACCGAGGAGACCACCACTGCGGCGCGCGGCTCCCGAGGCTAACCCGCGGCGCCCTCAGCCCCGCCGGCCGCCGTCCACCCGGTCCAGCGCCAGCCGCAGCACCAGCGGCCCCTTGGCGGTCGCATCGAAGGAGCGCAGAGCGGACAGCTCCGCATCGCTCAGCGCCCGCCGGTAGACGCGGACCTCGTCCAGCGCCCCGGTGAACTGGGCGCGGCCGTCCAGCTTTTGCCCGAGATGGACGCCGAAGACCGAACCGCGGCTGACCGAGCCCGGCGCGTCCGGGACGTCGGTGGTGTGGACGAGGTCCACGGTGAGCAGCAGCCGTCCGCCCATCCGGCGCAGCGCGAGATGGTGCCAGCGCCCGTCGTTGTAGGCGCCGTCCGAGGCGACCTGCGCGGTGGCCGCCGGCCGGGCGCCGTCGACCGCGGTCAGATGTGCCGTGATCCGGTGGCCGGCCGGGTCGGCGCTCACCGCGACCTGCGGTTGGGTGCTGCCCACACCGCCCATCCACAGCATCGGCTGTTCGCCGCCGGTGGCCTCGTAGCGGAAGAAGAAGCTGCACGTGAAGTCGTGGGTGCCCAGGGGGAGCGAGGTGCGGAAGGGGAGGCGTACGGCGTCGTCCTTGCCGTCGAAGGACAGCGCGCCGCCGAAGATGCCGTGGGTGGGTCGCGCGCCGCCGAGGACGAGCGCCGGGCGCGCGCCGGGAGCGTCGTCGCGGGTCGTGGGGTCGGGGGCGCGGCGCGGCCCGAGCCACTCCTCGGTGAAGCGCACGAAGCGGATCTCGTCGCGCGCGTCCACCTTGCCGCCCTCGTAGAGCAGGCCGGTGACGTCGGGGGAGAGGGCGACCAGGTCGGAGTAGCCGGACCAGTCGGCGGTGACCCGGGCGCCCCGGTCGACGCCCTCCCAGGTGCGGCCCTCGTCCCAGGAGGAGCGGATGGTCATGGTCCGGCGCCGGTCGGGGTCGGCGGGCGCGGCGAAGAGGGTACGGGTGTGCCCTGGGCGGGCGTAACGCGAACGGGGCAGGCGCAGCGCCGAGCCCTGCACCATGGGGGAGTAGAGGTCGGGCAGGGCGCGGAACGGGCCGGTGAAGCTGTCGCCGCCGTCCCGGCTGACGGCGGCGGTGCGATGCCCCAGGTCCGTACCGTCCTGTTCGCGGCCGTTGACGTAGATGGATCCGTCGGAACGTTCCAGCATCGTCATCTCGGACGGCTTCTGACGGAAGGTTCCGTCGGCGGCGATCGGCCAGGTGTCCAGCGCGCCGACCTTCCAGGTGCGCCCGCCGTCGTCGCTGTGCACCAGGGCGGCGTGATTCTCGGTGACCCGGCGCTGGGCGTAGCTCTCGGCATTGATCCCGAAGACCAGACGGCCCGCGTGCCGGCCCCGGGTGAGCTGGATGCCGTGCACGGGCCCGGTGGCGTACCAGGAGTTCCACTGGGCCGGGCGGATGGTGGGGGTCAGATCCCGGGGCGCGGACCAGGTGGCGCCGTCGTCGTCGCTGTACTGGAGGTGCGGGGTCCGGTCGCAGGGGGTGTCGCAGCTGAGGCCGTCGGTGCGGCCCTTGTTGTACGTCTCGGCGATGAGGATGCGTCCGGTGCGGCGGTCCACCAGGGGGGCCGGATTGCCGTGGGTGTTGCCGTCACCGTGGTTGATGATCTGTAGCGGGCCCCAGGTCAGCCCGCCGTCGGTGGAGCGCTTGACCACCAGGTCGATATTGCCCGCGTCCCCGCAGTCGTGCACCCGCCCCTCGGCGAAGGCCAACAGGGTGCCGCGGGTGGACTTGACGATCGCCGGTATACGGAAGCAGGAATAGCCCTTCTCCTGGGCGGCCTTGAACAGGACCTGCTGGCTGAAACCGTTCGCGGGGGGCGGGGCGGCGGCGACGGCGTCGGCTTCCGGCGCGGCGTGGGCGGGCGTGGTGGGGAGGACGGCGAGGACGAGGGCGGCGAGCGCGGCGAGACCGGCAGCGGCGCGGCGCCGCCGTGGTCTGCTGCGGGGACTGGGGTGTGCGCGGAGAACTGACGTCATGGTCCGGCCTGCCCTTTCGAGGGTTCGGCGACGGGTCATCAGGACATCCAACGTCCTATGTGCATCCGCGACGGAAGCTACTGCCGCGTGCGGACCGCGACAAGGAGCCTGCGTCAGTTCGACCCGTAAGGCCTATAATTCACCCGCCCGGCCCGCAGAAGTTGCGCCGTGAGTGCCGGGCATGGTGAATGGCTCTGCGGGGCGGGGCCCGAGCAGGAGCCGACGCACCGTCCGCTGCGTCCTCTCCGCCGCCTTTCTCCGTCCTCTCCAGCGTCCCTCTTCGACCACTTCACCGCCCCTTTTATTCCTCCCCAGCGCCTCTCCCGGCCATTCCGCCGCCCGCCACGTCCCCTCCGCCGCCCCTCACGGCCGTAGCACCACCTTGCCGAGATTGGCCCGCGACTCGATGATCTCGTGCGCCTTCGCGGCCTCGGCCAGCGGCAGTTCGGTGTGTACGGCGGCCCGCAACTGCCCCGATGTGGCCAGCTCCCACAGTCGCGCATGATGGCGTGCGTACCGTTCCGGGTTCACGGTGGCAAAGCGCCGCATGGTCAGCCCGGTGATGGTCTTCGCGCCCGCCAGCAGCTCGAAGGCCGGGACGGTGCCGCCACCGGAGTTGAAGAAGATCAGCCGGCCGCCCTCGGTCACCGTTGCCAGAGCCCGCGGCAGCAGCTCGCCGCCGACGCCGTCCAGCACGATGTCGACCGGTTCGCCCCAGGAGTCCTGCTCGTAGGTGACGACCTCGTCGGCCCCGAGCCCGTACAGGAACTCCGCCTTGTCCGCGGAGCCGACGGCGGCCACCACCCGCGGCACCCCCTGGAGCTTGGCCAGTTGGACGGCGAGGTGTCCGGTGGCGCTGGCGGCCCCGGTGATCAGTACGGACTCCCGGCCGACCGGCGCCGCGGTGCTCAGCGCCGCCAGCGCCACCTGCCCGCTGCGCACCAGGGCGACCGCCTCCACCGCGCTCGCCCCGTCGGGTATCACGGTGGCCATGACAGCGGGGGCGAGGACGAGTTCGGCGTACGAGCCCTTGAACGTGATCGACGTGACGCGGTCGCCCACCGCGAACCCGGTCACATCCGGCCCGAGCGCGACGACCTCCCCGGCGATCTCCCCACCGGGCATGGCCGGCAGCGGATCGCCGCCGCCCTTCCCGTCCCCGTGCGTCCGCCGTACGCAGGGCAGCGTCACGCCGATCGCCTCGGTGCGTACCAGCAACTCGCCGGGACCGGGCACCGGGCTCTCGGCCTCCTCCTCTACTCGCAGGACCTCGGGACCGCCGTAGGTATGGAACCGGACACGGCGCATGGGCCGTCACCTCCAAGTGGTGAGTTCGTTGGGTGGCCCAACGGTAACCTAAAACCGTGGGGTGCACCAATGAATCTGGCGGTCGGGGTTCGTGGTGGTACTCGCGGCGGTCTCCGTCGCCGGTCCCCGTTCCCCGTTCTCCGGCCCTTGTTTCCCGGCGCTTCCCGGCGCTTCCCGGCCTTCGTTGGTCTGCCCTACGGATTCCTCGCTACCGTGGTCCCATGTCCGACCTTCATGATCACCACCCCTACGCCCCCTCCCGCATCCGCGCGCTCCCCAGCTGGCTGCTGGGCCGCGCCGCCGCCCGCGGCCAGCGCCTCGTCGCCGAGGCGCTCGCCGCCGAAGGGATGCGGATGATGCATCACGCCGTCCTGTCCGCGGTCGCCGAACTCGGTCCCGTATCGCAGGCCGACCTCGCCCGCACGCTGAGCATCGACCCCAAGGACATGGTCGCGATCGTCAACGACCTCCAGAGGGACGGCTTGGTCACCCGCACCCCCGACCCCAATGACCGGCGCAAGAACGCCGTCGAGATCTCGGCCGACGGCGAGCGCCGGCTGCGCCGTACCCAGAAGCTCGGCGACGAGGCCAACGCCGAGCTGACCGCGGCCCTGACCCCGGCGGAACGCGACCAGCTGATCGACCTGCTGACCCGCATCGCGCTGCCGCCCTGCTGACGCGCATCGCGCTGCCGCAAGAGCGCGACGGCCGCGCCCTCAGCCCGTGGCGGTCGCCGTAGGCAGCGCCAGCCGGTGCTCGCCCGCGTACACATTCATGGAGTTGCCCCGCAGGAACCCCACCAGCGTCAGCCCGGTTTCGGCCGCCAGATCCACGGCGAGCGACGACGGCGCGGAGACCGCCGCGAGCACCGGAATGCCCGCCATCACGGCCTTCTGTGCCAGCTCGAAGGACGCCCGCCCGGACACCATCAGCACCGCCGACGACAGCGGCAGCAACCCCTGCTGCAACGCGCGTCCGACGACTTTGTCGACGGCGTTATGGCGTCCCACGTCTTCCCGTATGTCGAGCAGTTCCCCGTCCGCCCCGAACAGCGCGGCCGCATGCAGGCCCCCGGTCCGCTCGAAGACGCGCTGCGCGGCCCGGAGCCGGTCGGGGAGGGCGGCCAGCGTCGCCGGCTCGATCCGGAACGGGGCTTCGGGGCCGGTGTCCAGCGCCCAGCGGGCCTGGGTACGCACCGCGTCCAGGCTGGCCTTGCCGCACAGCCCGCACGACGACGTCGTATAGACGTTGCGCTCCAGCGTGATGTCCGGGACCGGCACCCCGTCCGCCAGCCGGACATCGACGACGTTGTACGTATTGCCGCCGTCGTCAGTGGCGCCCGCGCAGTAGACGATGTTCGCCAGTTCGTCCGCACTCGCCAGTACACCCTCGCTGACGAGGAACCCCGCGGCCAGCGCGAAGTCGTCGCCGGGCGTCCGCATGGTGATCGCCAGCGGCTTGCCGTCGAGTCGGATTTCCAGCGGCTCCTCGACGACGAGGGTGTCCGGGCGGGTGGTCACCGCACCGTCGCGGATGCGGATCACGTTGCGTCGCGCCGTGACTCGTCCCATGTCCTGATCCGTCCCGTTTCCGTGGGTGCTGGTGCTGGTGCTGGTGCTGGTGCTGGTGGCGGTGCTGGTGGCGGTGGTCGGTGCTGGCGGTTGCGGCCGGCGCCGACGGCCGCAGGTGTCCTCATTGTCCTGCACGGGGAGGGTGAGATCGCCTCCCGGGGGCGGGTGATACGGACACACCCCGAGCGCACCCGGCGTACGCACCACGAGCGCGAGCGGTGCCGAGGCGGGCGGACCCTCGCCGAAGCGGCCGGGCGTCCGCCCGTTCCGATCCGCGAGATCCCACCCGCCCCCACCCGCCTCCCCGGGTAATCTGCAACCGATCACGATCACGATCACGATCACGAACACGAACACCGCACCGAATACGTGCCACCGCACCCACACGATTGGCGAGACGTACATGAGCGAGTGGACAGCACCGTCCGCGGAGGAGGCGGCCGGGGTCGCCGACGAGGCGGCCCGGGAGCGGCTGCTCTATCTGCGCAGCAGCATCGACAACCTCGACGCCGCCCTGGTGCACCTGCTCGCCGAGCGCTTCAAGTGCACCCAGCAGGTCGGCGAACTCAAGGCCCGACACAGCCTGCCGCCCGCCGACCCGACTCGCGAGGCCGCGCAGATCGAGCGGCTGCGAAAGCTGGCGGAGGACGCCCGGCTGGATCCCGCGTTCGCGGAGAAGTTCCTGAACTTCATCATCGATGAAGTGGTCCGCCACCATAAGGCCATCGCGTATCAAGCCACCAACAGCAACAACGAGTTGAGGAGCGAGACTGCAACGTCCGCTGAGTGATCACCTGGGAGAGACCTGGGGCTGGGGTCTGGGGTCTGAGGCCAGGGGTCTGATGCCAGGGGTCCGAGGTCTGGAATCGCTCTGCGACAGATCCGGCAAATCACCTTCGTGACGCGCCCTTCACCGGCCCAGACGTCCCTGGCACCGAGAACGCCGATGCCGTACCAAGGAGTTCGGCTGGCAGTCGAACTCGGCGCCGGGCCCGGCCGATTGACCTCACCCTGACCACGACAGCTCCTGCCCGTCCCAGCGCGGAAAGCCCCACGCTCAGGCCGAGCCGAAGCCGCCGACGGACAAACTGGCCACCACGGTCGCCGAATAGCTCGCCGCCGCAACGGGTCGGCAACAGCCCCACATCACATGCCCCGAAGCTCTCGTCGGCAAGGTCGGCACCACCATGGCGTTGGCGTTGGCGTTCTCCAGGGTCGTCTTCGCACAACGGGAACGGATGCAGCCGGCCGACCGTCATTCACCACATGCCCTCTGCCCTCATTCTTGGATTCGACCCGCACGCGGTGCCTGGTATGGACGGGGATGCCATGCGCGCGGTGCTGGACGAGGAACTGGCCCGATTCGGCGAACATGCCATCGACGCTTCCATGGCGCTGATCGCACCGGACGAATCCGCCGAGTCCATGGTGGTCGCAGCATTGTCCGCGCAGCACTGGGATGTCGTCGTCATAGGGGGCGGGATACGCAAACCGGAGCCACTCCTGACGTTCTTCGAGCAGGTCGTGAACCTGGTCCGGCGGCATGCGCCAGGGGCCGCGATCGCGTTCAACACCAGCGGCGGCGACAGCGTCGAGGCAGCCAAGCGGTGGTTGTGACACGGAAGTGGTGGCCCTGAAGCCCGAGCGGCGGCTCCCAAACCCGAGCGGCGGCTGTGACACCGAACCCTCGGGCTGAAGAAACCGACCCTCGGGCCGAACCGCCCTCAGCGCCCCGATGGCCGGAAACATCCCACCGCCCGGTGGTCCGACCGCCCGCCCCGAGTGACACTCGCCATACCTGCCTCCGTACCGCCCCCTGACCCGCCCCCGCCCACTACCGTCGAGTAACGAAGTTCTTCGACACCGTTCCACCAGCCCTCACTTCCTCGCTGGCTGACTGGCTTGCCCTCCTCCTCACCCGGTTCCGCCGGGAGCCGGGTCCCTCACCCGAGCGCCACCACCCTGCCCCTCCGGCCGTGCACCGAGAGCGGAGACACCGATGGCACCGACCCCGGAATCCCCCAGCACTCCCACCTCCACCCCCACCCCGACCCTCACCCTCAAGCCGGGAACGTCCTGGCAGGACGCCTGGCAGCGCAGCCTGGCCGCCGCTCCCGAGGCGTTCCGCGACGACCAGGTCCGCAACCTCTGGGCCGGCGGATGGCACCCCGACGGCGCCCCGCTGCCCGCCATCAGCCCGGTGGACAGCACCCCCATCGCCGGCCCGCCCCGCCTGAACGCGGAGGCCGCCCGGCACGCCGTACGCGCCTCCCTCGACCAGCACCGCGACTGGCGCCACGTGCCCCTTCCGGAACGGAAGGCCCGTATCTCGGCCACCCTCGACGCCCTCACCGAGCACCGCGAACTGCTCGCCCTCCTCCTCGTCTGGGAGATCGGCAAGCCCTGGAAGC
Organism: Streptomyces gilvosporeus; assembly: GCF_002082195.1. Taxonomy (GTDB): domain Bacteria; phylum Actinomycetota; class Actinomycetes; order Streptomycetales; family Streptomycetaceae; genus Streptomyces; species Streptomyces gilvosporeus. The sequence continues at coordinate 7,404,845 of NZ_CP020569.1, forward strand.
TCGCGCAGGCCGACGTCGACCGCGCCATCGACGGCGTGCGGTGGTACGTCTCCGACATCGACCGCATGCTCGCCGGCAGGTCCCCCCTCCCCGGCCCGGTCAGCAACATCGCCAGCTGGAACTACCCCATGTCCGTCCTGGTCCACGCGATGCTCGTGCAGGCACTCGCCGGCAATGCGGTGATCGCCAAAACCCCCACCGACGGCGGTCTGTCCTGCCTCACCCTCGCCTGCGCCCTGGCCGCCCGCGAGGGCATTCCGGCCACCCTCGTCAGCGGGAACGGCAGCGAACTCTCCGCCTCCCTCATCCGTTCCCCGGAGATCGGCTGCGTCTCCTTCGTCGGCGGCCGCGACACCGGCGCCCGCGTCGCCACCGCCGTCGCCGACCTCGGCAAACGCCACATCCTCGAACAGGAGGGCCTGAACACCTGGGGCATCTGGCACCACACCGACTGGGACGCCCTGACGCCCCTCCTGCGCAAAACCTTCGACTACGCCAAACAGCGTTGCACCGCCTACCCCCGCTTCGTCGTCCAGCGCGACGCCTTCGCCGACTTCCTGGCCGCCTACCTCCCGGCCGTACGGGCCATCCGCTTCGGCCACCCTCTGGCCGTCGCCGCGCCCGACGATCCGCTCCCCACGCTCGACTACGGCCCCCTGATCAACGCCGCCAAGGCCAAGGAACTCGCCGACCTGACGACCGAGGCGATCTCCCGCGGCGCGGTACCGCTGCACCGGGGCACCCTGGCCGCCGGCCACTTCCTCCCCTCCCAGGACACCTCCGCCTACCTGCCGCCCACCACCCTCCTGGCCCCGCCCCCGTCCTCGCCCCTCCACCACGCCGAGCCCTTCGGCCCCATCGACACCATCGTCCTCGTCGACACCGAGGCCGAACTCCTCGCCGCCATGAACGCCAGCAACGGCGCCCTGGTGGCCACCCTCTCCACCGACGACCCCGAGACCTACGCCCGCCTGGCCTCCCAGATCCGCGCCTTCAAAATCGGCCAAGGCAAGCCCCGCTCCCGAGGCGACCGCGAGGAACTCTTCGGGGGCTTCGGCAACTCCTGGCGCGGCGCCTTCGTAGGCGGCGACCTCCTGGTACGAGCCGTCACCCAGGGCCCACCCACGGAACGCCTACCGGGCAACTTCCCCGACTACCACCTCATGCCGTAACGGCTCCGCATGCCGTAACGGGCTCCGCCGGCCGGGGGCCTGCCGCCCTGGCTCCTGGCCCCGGCTCCCAGCCCGGGGCCCGTGTCTCCGGCCACGTCCTGGGTATTCGCCCGGGCCTCCGCCTCCGCCCCGCCCGGGCCTCCGCCCCTGCCCCGGCCTCCGCCCCTCCCCGACCCTGGCTTTGACCACACCCCCAGCCCCTTTCGGGCCCCTCCCTGGCATCGTCCCTGGTCACGGCCGAGGGCCACCCCACCCCTCACCCACAGACATCCGCCGACTCCTCCCCCCACGGTCACCCGAAATGTCCCCATCACTCGTAACTGCGCGTTACGCCCCCCGACGGATACGCAGGTGAAAGGCACTCCGAAACCTTGGTATTGTTATCCACGTCGCCGCGGGAAAGCCCCCGCGAAGACCACACCTAGTCCGGGTGGCGGAATGGCAGACGCGCTAGCTTGAGGTGCTAGTGCCCTTTATCGGGCGTGGGGGTTCAAGTCCCCCCTCGGACACAGACCACTGACCAACATCATGCGGGTCGGGAGCAATCCCGACCCGCATGATGCGTTGTGCGGACTGGTAGGTCATCCGGAGCCCGAGAGCCCGGTACAACCGGTTCTTCTTGCTTCCCGGAGCGTTCCGGAGTGCATCCGACGTGTTGCCTGCCGCCTCAACGAGCTCGGCGATCCGTGCGCGGGGGAGTACTGGACGCTTGCGGGCGTGCATCTGGGCTGTTGCGGTGGCGCGGCGGGATTCGGTCTCGGCAATCCACTGAGCGACGGTCTCCGAGCTGGCAGCTCCGGAGTCGATCAGCGCCCGGTACCGGTCGAGCTTGTTGTCGCAGTCGCGGACGATGGCCGCTGCCCCTGTTGAGTCGTCGGCATTCCGTGTGCGCGCGAGCTGGGACTGGTACATCCGCTCGATCGTGGCTGCTTTGTGGCCGGGGGTGAACTGCAGAGAGATCCACCGGTCGAGCTGCGGTACGAGGTCACGCTCGCGGAACAGGATGTTGCGGGGATGGTTGATCTTGTTGGCGAGCGCGTATTCGTAGGCGAAGCGGCACCGGTAGTACGCCATGTCATGCGACCACTGCGTGCCCATCACGCGTCGGCAGAGACCGCATTCGACGAGGCCTTGTAGCTGGTAGTCGTGGCAGCGGCTGGGGCGTTCCTTGGTGACGCGGCCGCCGCAGCGTGTTGCCTTCCTTTGTCGGGCTCGGTGGAAGTCGGCGACGTCGATGATCGGCGGGTGGACGATTTCTTTGGACCAGATCCATGCGTCGGAGGCGTTCCACCGCAGCCTGGTCTCGTAGCCGAGGGCGACGTCCTCGACGTCAAGGAGCGTCTCCTGTTTGCGCTGCTTGTTCCATACTTGGTGACCGGTGTAGCGGGGGTTGCCGAGAATGGCGCGGACGGCTCCCTTGCACCAGGCGATGCGGTTCCGGTGCGGATTGCGCCGCGGGTCGTGCGCGGACGGGCACGGGATGCCGTCAGCGGTGAGTCCTTCAGCGATGGCGTAGTAGCCACGCCCGTCGAGGTACTCCCTGAAGATCCGCTGGACGATGGGGGCGGCGACGAGGTCGATTTCGAGTCGGTGGAGCTGCTTGCCGTCGGCCGCCTTGGCAGGGTGGGGATGCGGCCCGGCGTCCACGATCCGGTAGCCGTACGGTGGTCGGCCACCGAGGAAGCGGCCTTCGAGCTGGGCCTGGGAGGACACGGCCGCCCGCACGCGGATCTTGATGCGATTGCGTTCGCCCTTGCTCATGCCCCCGAAGACCGACATCACCATGTCGTGGGCTTCGCTGTTGGGGTCGACGCGCCCGCCGACCTCGGGAACCCACAGCTCGACGCCGTAGTGCACGAAGAGGGGGAAGGTGAGGCTGAACTGGTTGTCGTAGAAGACCCGTTGCGGTTCACCGACGACCACTGCGTCAAAGCCGCGGTCCGGGTCCTTGAGGGCGGCGAGCAGCTGCGCGACCCGTGGCCGCCGCATCCACGGCAGAGACCGGCTGCGCCCGATATCGAAGTACTCGGCGACGATGCGGCCGCCGGCCGGTTCGATGAGCGTTCTGGCACGGGTGAGTTGCCAGTCCCGGGAAGCCTCTGGGTCCTGCAGATCTTCGGTGGAACACCGTCCGGCGAATGCGAAGGCCGTCATGTCTGTCCTTCCGGCTCGTACGCCCCGGCGTGCCGATTAGAGGTGGTGGTGGAGCGGGGCGGACGTCCTGTCGTACAGCGACTCTCCATAAGAGCGCCAGCTGGACCGTCGTCCGGGCGGTGCCGCGCTCGGCTGGCTGCCGCGACGATGATGTCCAGCAGCACGGCAGCAGCGGCCAAAGGGAGTGCTGGCACCTGACTCGGCACCTCGAGCGTGATCTCCGCGCCCTTTCGCTCATCGCTGGTGGACTGGATACCGTTCATCTGGGGGACTCCTCCGACCACGGCACACCTGCGTAGTGCAGTGCGGCGACTGAGGGGCGCGGTGCGGGGGCAACCTCATCGCGCAGCCGACCGTCCTGACTCCGCCGAGTGTGAAGGCCCCAACCCTTCGGCGTCCGTTGGAAGTCTGCGGGACTTGGAGGGGAGTCCGTTGTGCTGCTGTGTGAAGGGACGAGCGCAGCGTCGTCGTCGAGCGGTACCCAGTGCGGTTCAGCGGGGGGCTGTGCATGGTCCAGGCGTGGGGGTGGGGTAGGTGTCATTGCTGCTTTCCTCGCATCGCTTGACACGGTCTTCGCCTTCTATGGAGGAATGGCGGTCGAAGATTGACACAGCCTCCATGCCTGACACCTGTCCGGACTACCGGTCCGCCAGCTGTACTGCACCTTTCGCGCGCTGCCTCGGGTATCGACTTGGAGCCTTCCCTGGCCCGTCGATGCCTCCAAACATCCCGGCAATCAGGACTTCTCCTCGCCAACTCTTCGCAGGTTCGACTCCCGGGCAGGAGGCACAAGACACGGCTGGTCGAGCGCAGGGCGCTGATCTGCACTTTCGCGCCACGGTGACGGTGGGGCGAGTTGAACCATATGCACATGCCGGTGATGCGGGGCGAATTGAGGCTGCCGTAGGTGCCGCTCGGACGTGACGACGCCGTCGGGGATCGAGGAGGGTGCCCCTGTTTTTGACCGGCGGTCGGTTCAGTGAGCGGAACAGGCAGTGGCGTGCGAGCTCAGAGCACCCCGCTCGCGCGGAAGGGGCACCCAGGTTGCTCTGCACGTACATCGCTCCGGCGGATCATCTCCGCTCCCGCGGAGAACACCCCGACGGTGGCAAGAGCTCCGACGTGGTACAGCGGACCACCTCCGTTCCTGCGGAGAGCACGTCGGCGCGGGGGACGAGTGGGCCGGCTTTGGCAGATCACCTCCGCTCCCGCGGAGAACACGGCGACCACTGGTCCAGGCCCTCGGCCGCCAGCGGGCCACCTCCGCTCCTGCGGAGAACACTTCCTCGGCGACCTGTCCCAGCTCGTCGGCGACGGACCACCTCCGCTCCCGCGGAGAGCACACGGTCCCGCAGATCATCGTCGCCTTGGCGACCGGACCACCTCCGCTCCCGCGGAGACCACAGCATCCCCGCGCAATGCGTCATCCCGGGTGGCGGACCACCTCCGCTCCCGCGGAGACCACGAGCCCTGCTTCTCCTGCCACGGGCCGGGCTACGGACGACCTCCGCTCCCGCGGAGACCACGACGCCGCCGACGGGCAGGTCGCGCTACGCATCGGACCACCTCCGCTCCCGCGGAGACCACGGCGCCGCGGCCGGCTCGGATCCTGGCGGCTTCGGATCACCTCCGCTCCCGCGGAGACCACGCCGTCTGGCACTTCGGTCTCGCCCGCGACAGCGGACCACCTCCGCTCCCGCGGAGAGCACGAGAGAGCCGATGCTCACGGGGAGCCTCATTTCGGACCACCTCCGCTCCCGCGGAGAGCACTTGGCCTCCTTAGCGTTGCCGGCAACGCACGCCGGATCACCTCCGCTCCCGCGGAGAGCTCTCGGCCTCCATTTCAGGCCGCACACCGACCACCGGACCACCTCCGCTCCCGCGGAGAGCACTGCGGGAGGGAGCCGAGGTCGTCGCGAACGTCCGGACCACCTCCGCTCCCGCGGAGAGCACCAAGGAGCAGCAGTGACCGACGCCATGCCCGACGGACTACCTCCGCTCCCGCGGAGAGCACAGGTTGACGTGGAAAATGACCGTGCGGCCGATCGGACCACCTCCGCTCCCGCGGAGAGCACGGTCATGGCCGCGCTGGCGCTGCACCGCTGGAAGGACCACCTCCGCTCCCGCGGAGAGCACGCCCGCATACTCTCGCGCTCCTGGCGCCATGTCGGACCACCTCCGCTCCCGCGGAGAGCACTCCAGCCCTGCCGCACCGATACGGGGCGTGTTCGGACCACCTCCGCTCCCGCGGAGAGCACGTAGCCGGCGCGGGTTTCTGTGGCGGGGAGGACGGACCACCTCCGCTCCCGCGGAGAGCACTCGGCCACGGGCGGGGTGACGGCGTTGCCGTACGGACCACCTCCGCTCCCGCGGAGAGCACCCCGTTTTTGCCGTCGGCGCCAGGCTGGCCGTCGGACCACCTCCGCTCCCGCGGAGAGCACCTGATCGCCCGCGTGCCCGGCATGGGCGACGCCGGACCACCTCCGCTCCCGCGGAGAGCACAACCGCATTGCGGCGGTGATCTCCAACTCCACCGGACCACCTCCGCTCCCGCGGAGAGCACCCGTGGGTGATCCGGGAAATAGCCGTCCGGCGCGGACCACCTCCGCTCCCGCGGAGAGCACGATCTCTCCGGTGTCTGTTGCGCGGGGTCGGTTGGACCACCTCCGCTCCCGCGGAGAGCACATCCCCGCCTCCGCCAGCCAGGCGTACAGCGTCGGACCACCTCCGCTCCCGCGGAGAGCACGCCGTGTCGAACTCGCGGATGCCCCGCATGCACGGACCACCTCCGCTCCCGCGGAGAGCACGGCTGCGCGAAGTACAACAGCGACTGGGACGACGGACCACCTCCGCTCCCGCGGAGAGCACGGGTTTCGCGTGGCTGAAGCCCGTTGTGTGGGCGGACCACCTCCGCTCCCGCGGAGAGCACGGGTTGTCGCTGCCCGGGAAGCCCGTGTACGGCGGACCACCTCCGCTCCCGCGGAGAGCACTCGCGGTGCGCGATTCGGGCGGCGGCGGCGTACGGACCACCTCCGCTCCCGCGGAGAGCACCCTAGGAAACCGGACCGCCCGGCGGGTACGTGCGGACCACCTCCGCTCCCGCGGAGAGCACCTCGCCGGGCACCGCCAGCCGGACACACATTCCGGACCACCTCCGCTCCCGCGGAGAGCACGGCCTTGGTGGTCTTCTTTGCGCGGTCCTCCAGGGACCACCTCCGCTCCCGCGGAGAGCACGTTCCGTCCTCCTGGCGGATATACAGCCACTCCGGACCACCTCCGCTCCCGCGGAGAGCACGAGGCGCAGATCCGGGGCCAGGTCGGGTGCCACGGACCACCTCCGCTCCCGCGGAGAGCACGTTCGCGAACCGTAGGTGCCGGTACAGGCCGTCGGACCACCTCCGCTCCCGCGGAGAGCACGTTCCCGGGTCGGCGGCGACGCTTTGCTGGGTCGGACCACCTCCGCTCCCGCGGAGAGCACTCAGTTTCACCCGTCGAGATCTGCTGTTTCTTCGGACCACCTCCGCTCCCGCGGAGAGCACTGTGGCCGGCGGATCCAGGATCGCCCGGAGGTCGGACCACCTCCGCTCCCGCGGAGAGCACAAAACCGCCCTCGGCACGCTGATCATGAACTTCGGACCACCTCCGCTCCCGCGGAGAGCACGACGACCTGGTCCAGCTGCCCGACCGCGATGCCGGACCACCTCGGCTCCCGCGGAGAGCACGAACGGTTCGGGGTCCGCGTCGGCGTCCAGTCCGGACCACCTCCGCTCCCGCGGAGAGCACTAGGTGATGCTGTACGGGTAGGCGGGCAGGTACGGACCACCTCCGCTCCCGCGGAGAGCACGCTGAGGGTGTCCCAGTGGGGGTGGGTGTGGACGGACCACCTCCGCTCCCGCGGAGAGCACCGCCGCCCGTACTGGTAGAGAGCGACGTTCCGCGGACCACCTCCGCTCCCGCGGAGAGCACTCTGCCTCGTCATCGCCGCGCCGGTGCAATTCCGGACCACCTCCGCTCCCGCGGAGAGCACGGCGGGGACGAGAGCGTCGGTCACTGCTGCTCCGGACCACCTCCGCTCCCGCGGAGAGCACCGTCGGCGTCGGGCTCGCTGTGCCTGCCGTGTCGGACCACCTCCGCTCCCGCGGAGAGCACGCAAGCCCCGACACGAGAGGACAGCACATGAGCGGACCACCTCCGCTCCCGCGGAGAGCACCAGCGGCCGGTGGTGCGGTGCTGCGCCCACACCGGACCACCTCCGCTCCCGCGGAGAGCACCGCTTGGCAATGACTCCACTCTGCCCAAGTGACGGACCACCTCCGCTCCCGCGGAGAGCACACGTCAGGCGGCGGGGGCTGGTGGAGTCGCGACGGACCACCTCCGCTCCCGCGGAGAGCACTTCCTCTACGGCCGAGGTGTGTACGCCGGCGACGGACCACCTCCGCTCCCGCGGAGAGCACGCTCACCGGTCCCCACCGCCGATGTCCCAGCGCGGACCACCTCCGCTCCCGCGGAGAGCACCCGCGTCAGCACTCCGGTGATCTGCTCCTCGGCGGACCACCTCCGCTCCCGCGGAGAGCACCGGGGCAATCACTGGCTCCTGCTAAAACGCGGCGGACCACCTCCGCTCCCGCGGAGAGCACAGCTTGATCTCCCGTGACCCGAACCCGTTCATCGGACCACCTCCGCTCCCGCGGAGAGCACTCCCATGCCGTACAGCTGCCTGTGCTCTTCGGCGGACCACCTCCGCTCCCGCGGAGAGCACGATGGTCCGGTGTATCCGGAGTAGCGCAGGATGGGACCACCTCCGCTCCCGCGGAGAGCACTCCGTCGTGCTGATCACGAGGGAGACGCGGGCCGGACCACCTCCGCTCCCGCGGAGAGCACTCTTCCTGACCTGCGGCTCTATGAGGCGTTTGAAATTTCTTGACTTGCCTTTTGGAACGCGATCAACGTCAGGCCGTCGAAGTCGACAGGGTGCCGGCGTCGTGTTCCCGCAGTGCGGAGTTCAAAGCCCTGTTCGTTGTCGCTGGGGTAGGCGAGGACGGACATGCCGTCCCCTGTGCATGCGGCCACGGAGGCCCATAGCTCGTCGCGTACGCGGGCTGAGACGGTGCCGACGTAAAGCTCTGGGGTGACTTCCAGGAGCCAGCGGGTGAGGGCACCGCGGAGGTGGTCGGGAACGGCTGTGGCGGAGAGCACGATCATTGAGGCCATGGGCTGTGCTCCCTTGTTGGCGTGGTCATGAGTCCGTTCCGTGGTTCATGCCGCCAGGAATGACTCCAGCGATCGGGTCCCAGAGGTCGACGAGTTGTTCTTCGGGGTCAGGGATGTCCCGTTTGGTTTCGGGGGCGAGCAGTTCCTGGATGTCAGCGACGATGCGCGGCAGCAGTTTGAACAAGCGCAGCCCGTCGCGGAAGGAGCGGCGGGCTGCGGCTTCGGGGTTGGTGGAGGCGTGGAGGGAGAAGGCGAGGGGGATGGTCAGGTCGGCCTTGTAGAGGTCGGCGATGTCGTAGACGAATGCCTGTTGATTGCCCTGGTGGACGTAGCCCAGGGCTGGGGAACAGCCGATGGCGAGGATGGCGGCGTGGACGATGCCGTACAGGCATGTGTTGGCTGAGGAGAGGGCGAGGTTGACGGGGTCCTGGGTGTCCCAGGAGGCGGGGTCGTAGGCGCGGCGGAAGCGGCCGATCTTGTACTGCTGGGCGAGTAGGCGGTAATGGGCTTTGACGCGTTGGCCTTCCATTCCGCGCAGCTGGGTGAGATTGGTGCCCGGTGGCACGCTGCTCTTGCCGAAGCGTTTTTCGTACATCGCGGTGGCGATGGCTAACCGCTGGCCGTCATCGACCCAGGCGCGGGTCTGGCGTTCGAGCCACGTGGTGGTGAGTGAGTCAGGGAGGGCGGCGGCGTAGCAGCGGACGCCGCCGGAGCCGGTGACCAAGACGGTGGTGCCGTTGCGGGCGAAGGTGGCGAGGGCCCGGGCGGTGATGGAGGTGCCGGGGCCGAGGAGGACGCAGCTGAGGGCGGCGGTGGGCAGGTAGAGGGTCTCGGTGCCGCGGCGCTCGCTGGTCACCTCGGCGCATACGCCGGTGTCGTCCTGGTGGATGCGGACGATGTCGAGGTAGAGGAAGGAGAGGGAGTCGGCGATGCGCGGCAGCATGGCAACGGTGGGAGCGGCGAGTTTGCGCCGGGCGTCGGCGTGGGTGCGCGCTGCGGCGGGAACTGCTGGTCGGGTCATGCCGTCTCCCGTGAAGGGGCGATGCTGAGGAGGCCGCAGCCGTATGCCTTGCCGCGGCCGATGCCTTCGGTGATCTTCGTGCGGAGCTGGTCGGGGTCGGTGATGGTGGCGGTGCCGTCGAAGCGGGTGCGGTTGTGGCGGATGCGCTGTTCCTTGGCTGAGCCGCGGAGTGTGCGTATGGCTTGGGCGGCGTCCATGGGTTGGGAGTGGGCGGTGAGGGCTTTGAGCCCGGCGGCGTCGGCTTGGCGTAGCCACCATTCATCGGCAGCAGGGCCCTTGAGTGGGACGACGGCGGGCAGGTCGTAGAGGGCTCGGGTGGTGGCGCCGGGCTTGCGGACGGCACTGGCCATGCACCGGTAGCGGATGGTCAAGCCTGGTCGCAGGGCGTCCAGCAGCGGGTCGAGGGGGCGGGTGACGGCGTGACCGTAGCCGTCGGGAAGACAGGAGAGGTCGGGCTCGTGGGTGCTTTGCAGGAGGACGTGCGGCCCGGTCGGGGTGTCGTCTACGCGGAAGAGAATGCCGAAGCGGGCGCGTGGGTCAGGGCCGGCGTCGTCCGGGTACAGGGACATCAGGCGGCGGTGCAGACCTGCGGCGGAGCGAGATCCACCCAGGTCACGGCGGGCGTCACCGGAGCGTGGGTCGGGGGCGATACGGGTCAGCCAGACACTCAACGACGGCTCCCTTCGGGACGGTTCAGGTGCTCGCACGCGTAGGCGCCGAGTGCTTCGAGGTGGTCGATGCCCAGTGCGCGGTGAACGTCGGGCAGGTGGAGGGTGCGCCGGTAGAGAGCGCGGGTGCGGTAGGACCGGTGGCGGGGGTGGAAGGAGACTGGTTCGTCGTTGACCTTGCCTGAGGGGTGCTTGCCGTTCTCCTCGCCCTCGTTAGCCGCTCCCTCCGGGACGGGAAGGCGGTCCAGCGGGCGGTCGGAGAGGAATCCCACCCCCGTGTCCATGCTGCCCTTTTGGTCGGTGGCGAGTGGCAGGTGCACGAGGTGGTGCAGGGCGTGCTCGGCAGTGCCCAGGAGGAGGGGGCCTTCGGGCGGGCAGGAGCGGCGGCCCAGGAAGAGTGGCCACCGTGGTGAGTCCAGCGCCGCGGCCAGCCGTACCAGCAGGTCCTTGTCGTCGGGGCCGCCGGTGAGGGCGAGGGTGAAGGCGGCGTCGGCCAGATAGGCGCGGTGGGTCAGGAGTGTGCCGGTGTCGCCGCTGCGTTTCTTGCCCTCGGCGGTGGTGACGGTGGCTTTGCTCGGCAGGCCGCCGCCGACGGTGTGCAGGTCGCGCAGGAGGACGCCGGGCCGGTCGACACGGACGGTCAGGGACAGTCGGGCCAGATCCTCCAGCGGTGTGCCTCGCCGGCGGCCCAGCGCGGCGGCCAGCAGACCGATGACGCCGGAGCGGGTGGGGCAGGCAGCGGTGTCGCGTTCGTTGAAGTGACTGTGCTCGCCCCAGGACTGCAGGGGGCCGGCCAGCCGCAGCAGTAGCCCGGGCTCAGGGACGGTCTTGGAGGGGGTCGCGGGGGTCACTATGCTGCCTCGTTGGAGTCTTGCCCGAGGGCGGCGTCCAGGGCGCTGGTGACGAGGTCCTCGAAGGATTCGCGGCGCTTGCCCAGACCGGTCAGGTCCTTGGTGGCCAGGCCGGCCCAGCCGGAGGTGAGGATGCGACCTGAGCCGAGCAGTTTGTTCGCGGCCTCTGCGTACGTGGCGAGCTGTGTGCAGGAGATCTCGGTAAACCCGCCGTCGGCGTTGGCGCGGACGGGCTTTTCGAAGGCGGCCGCAAAGGACAGGGGGCGATCGGTACGTACGGAGATGTGCACCAGGTCGGGAATGGTGTGCGGGGCGGTGGAGTTCTTCTTGGCCTGCGGCAGGGATTCGATGAACGAGGCGAGGCAAGAGGTGATTAGCTCGCGGGCTGCCGTCGGTTCGTCGCCGATGTTGGCGGCCAGGTCGCGCAGGTCCACGGTGGCGTAGCGGTAGAAGGTGCCGGCACTGTACTCGGCGTGGCCCATGTGCCCGCTGCCCGTCGCATCGTTCCAGGCATTGGTGATGTCGTCCACGGCGGAGAAGTAGTCCAGTTCGATGTCCGTCTTGTGCGTGGTCAGCGCGTGGGCGACCTGCACAGCGCCGTCCACACCCGCGTCATCGACCTCGGCGAGCATCCGACCGAAGAGGTTGATGACGCCGTTACGGGAACGCAGCACCGCTTCGACGGCGTCCTTGGGCAGCACGCTCTTGTCGGCGGGCTTCTTGATGTCCTTGGCCGCCTCCAGCTTTTCGCGGTGCTGTTCGGCGATATCCGCCAGCTCGGCGACCGCCGCCTGCGGCACGTACACCATCGCGTTGGTCAGCACTTTGTTGGGGACCGGCTGCTTGGCGTCGTCCTTGGCGAGCTCGAACTTGATGCTGCTGGCCGCCGCGATGTGGGCGCCGGAGCGCTGTGCCAGGTGCTGCGGCCAGCCGCGCTCCCCCAGCTCGTGTGCGGTGCGTTCGCCGATGCGGCGGGTGCGCAGTGCGGCCTGCCCGATCAGCTCCTCGAAGCGGTCGCGGACGGCCCGCTTCCAGCACTGGCTGCTGACCCGGGTCCGCAGGACGTTGCCGTACTGGACGGTCTTGACGGAATTGGTGTCGTCCCGATTCAAGTTGGCATATGGGACCGACTGCAAGATGTGGATATCGATGAAACGGGCGGGCACGGACATAACGAATTCTCCTTCGCAGGGCGGGAGTGGAGGTGGCGGTGGGGCGGCCAACGGCCGTGGCCGGGTCACTGGTTGGGGCCGGTCTCCTCAGCCTCATGCTGGTCGGCCTGGGCGGCCTGCTTACGGGCGGCCTCGGCACGCAGCCGGTAGTAGTCCTGCAGCCAGCGGCGCGCGATCCGCCCCGAGTGGGTGGGCCAGGCGACCAAGTCGTCCAACAGCTGCGCCCAGTCGACGGGCACGTCCAGACTGCGCAGGTAGCCGACGGCGGAGGGCAGGTGTCGATGGAGACCGTCAACGCTCTGCCGGGTGAGGAGGTTGAGGCGGGTCTCTGCCGTGGCCTCCTGCATCTCTTTGTCCCGGCCGGGACTCTGGCCGACCGCGGTGGCGAAGGCCCTACCGAGGCTGTCGCCGTACCGTTCGGGGCCCTTTTTCCGCTCCGCTCCTGTGTCCGCCTGCGCAGCGGTTCCGGCCTCGGTCTTGTCGTCGGCGGCTTCGGCCTGGGGGTAGCTGTTGCGGGGTTGTGAGGCGATCATCGCGGCCACCGCGTAGTAGGCGCGCTGCTCGTCATCTCCCACATGACGGTTCTCAGGAAGCCAAGGTGTGATGAAGCGATGCATGCGGCGTACGTCATCCATGCCACGGCGCAGGCCAGTGCGCAAGGCGCTACGGGCGCCGGGGTCTTCCCCGCACAGCTTCTCCACCCATGTCGTGTACTTCCGCAGTCGCCAGCGTCGGGCCACGGCTTGGTCTTCGATAGCGGCTTGAGTTGTCATCTGTGGTGCCCTGTCCTTTCTCTCATCCCCGTCCTCGGGGCTTGCGTGCGCCGCCGTACAGCTCGATCCGCGCGTTCGAGACCGCTTTCGCGCCACGCTGGGTCCGGGTGGCGGAGGCAGTCACCGTGTCGTACGCCTCCTGAGCCAGCCGCAGGAACGCCGCTCGGGCGGCCTGCCTCTCGAACCCGCCGTTGGCGGCACGGCCGGTGCGATCCAGGCGGCGGAAGCGGTCCCAGAATTCCGCCTCGGCACACGGCCAGTAGCGTGCGGCGGCTTCGTCTGCCCAGGTGCCTCCGTCCGCTTTGGTGTCGCGTACGTACTCCGCCCAGGCACGCTTGACCGCTCGCTCCAGCCGCCTGCCGTACGTCTCGCCCAGCTGCCGCATTCGTCCCACCGGCGGTGTGGTGCGTGCCGCTTCCTTCTCGGCGAACCCCAGCACCGGAGGTGTGGCAGCATCGATGAACTGGGTGTCTTTGGCCTGGCCTTCCTGCTCGAAGCCGAGCGCCCGCACCCGCAGATCCTCCGAGACCTCGCTCGCGTACTCGAAGACCTTCGGACGTCGGGGCTGCGCCGTTCCGGGTGGTTCTTTCAGCAGCAGGGCGTCGAGGTCTCTCCACAACGCTCGACGGGAGTCGGCGGGTCGCGGATAGCGGTTGCCCTGTTGACTGACCTGCCAGATGAGGTAGTCGTCGTCCCGAGGGATACGTCCGCTGCGGTATGCCCAGGTGATGTAGGCATCCCGCACCAGCTGCGGGTCCTGCGGGTCCGGGACGAGGAGCAGGGCGTGCTGGGAGCAGGCTGTCAGTCGCGCACAGGGTCCGGGGGGAGACGGAGCTGGGGCCTCCGGGTCTGGCAGCTCGTCCCACTCCCACGGGCACTGATCGGTCTCGCGCTTCACTGTCGACTCAGGCCGGACCAGACCGGCGAGAAGCGTCTCGAAGAGACTGTCGCCTTCAGGGTGGTAGGAGAGCGCGGTACGCAGCGGGCCGGCCGTCGCGCTGGCGCTCTTGACTCCACCGACTTCACGGGAGGAGCAGCGGCCGGACGGGCCGTAGAAGTGCCAGACCAGAAGGTTCATGACCGCTTCCGGGGCGTCCGGGAGGTCGGGTGAGGCGTCATGGCCATGGCGGAACCAGGCGTGATTGTTGCCCGAGGGACGGGTCACGATCAGCTTGTTCACCCCGGCGGTGTTGTCCCCGTCGCACTGCTCGGCGAGGCGTGGATCCTGCATCCAGGGCCTTTTGCTGGCAACGTCGTACAAGAAGAAGCGGTCGCGATACTTGGTGACGTACTTGTCGATCCCGGCGTCAGGGAGTCGTCCCGCCTCCAGGACCTCCAGTCGCCGCTCGCCCCAGTCGCCGGGACCTGCCTCGTCCAGGTGCGTCACCCGTGCGGTGAGGGCGTAGAGGATCCGCAGGAGCGCGGAGTGCGCTGGTGGGTCCACGATGGCCAGCCCGGCTATCTCGCTGCTGCGCAGCAGCAGTTCACGCACCCCCACCAGGTCGGGCGGGGCACCTAACGTGGAATGCGGGGTGGTTGGGACCCAGCGGACCGGGATCCACGGTTCGTCGAACAGGTTGTAGTCCCTGGAGGGCATGAGTCTCCTGTCGCCGTCACAATGGAGTGGGGTCTCCGCAGGCGCGGAGGTGAGCCGTGTGTTGCCCCTGGAGCGATGCGAGACATGCCCCCTGTGCTCGTGCAAGCGGGCGGATGTCTTCCCGGCAGGGGTGAGAGAGAGGAACCGGACCACCACTGTCGGGAAGGCGCTCATTGAGCGTATGGAAAGTGTGTAGCACCTGGAGACGGTTCGCCGGATCAGACCGAAAGTGATCGGTCATGACGTTTCCAGCCCAACTTCCGAGATGCTGATGGTCCGCTCCCCGTACAGGCAGCTCCACGACCTGCGCTCAACTCCGCCCTGGTGGAGGCGCATCCGAAGCAGAGTCAAGTCACGGAGGGCTGGCTGCTTGTCCCAGCCCTTGGGTGACGGATGACCCTCGCCTCCGCCGCGCAGCCAGGTGCCGGGAACGGGCGCGACATGGCCCATGATCTGCGTCAGCCCATGCCTGGAGGGACCGTGCTGACCGCTTGGAAGCAGCGGAAGCGTCCCGGCCTCGTCCAACGTCAAGGTCCCGTCCGGCTGTTCGTACAGGCACAGCACACGGCCGCTATCCGCGCCGAGACGGGTCGTCAGCAGCTCCTCGGTGACCCCGGCCTCCCGACGGCTGAGCTTGTGGAGGTCACCGGCCACATCAGCGGGGGCGCAGATGCTCACCATGTCAGCCAGGTGCGCTTCGGCTGCCTCCACAGCATGCCTTTCTGCATCCATGCGTCGCAATTCGCGCCCGGCAGCCTCTTGAAGCTGGTCGACGAAGTCTTCCGCGTACACGGCATCCACAAGGCGCTGTACATCTCCGGGGACATCGATCCCCTCGGCCCCCCGCTCGGCAAGAAGGCCCGCGGTGCGCTTGAGCAGTCCGGGGTCGTACACCTGCCCCCAACTGGGCGGTGCTGTGGTGTCACCTGCGGCATCGACCGGCTCCAGCACGACAAGGCGTGGCGCGTCTTCCGGGAGAGCCCAGGCCGGGCGCCCGGTCATGCCACGTTCATGCCGAAGGCCGCGCCCGGCTCGCTGGAGAAGTTGGGCCAGTGGTGCGAGGTCGCTCACGATCAGATCGAAGTCGAAGTCGAGGGACTGCTCCACGACTTGGGTGGCGACCAGGATGGACCCTGGCCGTGGCTGGGCGATGTCATCGTTGCTGGTGGGTTTGCCGTAGGCCGCCTCGCACTCGCGGGTGATCCGCTGTCGGACGAAGGCGGGATATCGGGAGTGCAACAGCCGCAACCCGCCCTCGCGACGCGCCAGCTCGGGGAAGGCCACGCGCAGATCGCGGAAGGTCCGTTGCGCCTCGGCGACCGTGGTGCAGCACACCAATGCCGTCCCGCCCTCTTCAGCGACGGGTTGAAGCGCCTCACGCAGAGCCGCCCTTCTGCCCCCGGAACGCGCGGCCGTACGCGGGTCCTCGGCCACGTCCCACGTCACCCGCCGTACCACCACATCCAGGGTGCGCTTACGCCTGCTTTCAGTGGCCCGTGGCGCGGAGACCTCCCCTGACTCGGCACCGACGAAGATCCAGCCCGGGTAACACGGGTCCACAGCAACCGGATCGGTGAACCCGGCACCACGCCGATATGCCTCTACCAACGAGGCTGCCGTGCGGCCCGTCAGCGTCGCCGACAGCAGCACCACCGGGGCCCTGAACGCACCGAGCCACTCCAGCAGACGAGTCAGAAGCTGGTGCATCCACGGCCCATAGGCGTGAGCCTCGTCCACCACGAAGACCTTCTCGGACAGGCCGAACAGCCGCAGAGCATTGTGCGTCAGCGGAAGGACCGCGCTGAGGGCCTGGTCGATCGTTCCCGCGCCAAGCGGGGCCAGCAGCCCCCGCTTGGCGCCCCGCAGCCAGTCACCGGCCTCCATCGCCGTGGCCCGGTCCGCGCTCACTTCACTACCACGCGACGATTCCTCGGCCGTCTGCTCGCCGCCGGTGTAGACCGGGCTGAGCCATGCCATGGAATGCAGAAGCGTCAGTGCACGATCACCGCCCAGCGCATTGGCCGCGAACCCACGTACCCGCGGGAACATCGCATCTGCCGTGGCCATGGTCGGCAACGCGAAGTACAGACCGCGCGCCCCGGCTGCCCGCCCCATGACGGACGCGGCGTACAACGCGGCCTCCGTCTTACCGTCCCCGGTCGGCGCAGTGACAAGCAGCAGCCCGCCGCCCTGCGCTTCGACCAGCTGCGGCAGGTGGGTGATGAGATCACTCTGGAGATCGTTGGGCGCGAACGGGAACATCTCGCCGAACCTCTCGGCCTCAAACACCGCCCGGCCCAGCCGGGCCTCGGCCACCCATCCCCGAGCCGCCTTCCGCGCTCGATCCCAGTGCGCGTCCAATTCGGCCGAGGTTCCCAACCAAGACGGCGGGGGCTGAATCGACATGATCGCGTCCGTCTGGCTGGCGAGCCAGTCCGCAACGACGACCATCCCCGCAATGACCATGGCCAGCTCCGCCGGCAACCCCCGCTCCGGCACAGCCGCGGCGCCGGTGACGCGCCGCAGCTCGGCAAAGTGGACCCGCCGCTGCGCCTCCCAGCCCATTTCACCCAGCCCGGGTTGATAGGCGCTCGCGGCAGCTAACTTCTTGGTCTCGAGGACCGCGCCGAAACACCCATGGTGCCCGCCCAGCAGCTGAGCGACCTGGTGGCTCACGGCTAACCGCATCAACCGCTTATTTCCCGGATACCCGACCTCGTCGAGCAGCGAGGCCAGCGCCCAGTGTGTCGCCACCTCATGACGGAACTCCCCCTTGGCCTCAGCCCCCGGAGCCCTGCCGTACACGGGGTCATCACGCACCGCCGCGAAAGCATGCGGCACCTGAGCCTGAAACGGAGGCGTGATCTTTCCCAGATCGTGAAGACCTGCCCAAAACGACACCACGGCCCGCGCCTCGTCCGCCGTCAGCCCCAGCGCTTTAGATATGCGCTCCCTCGTGTGGTGGCCGAGCAGGTCATCCCACAGGACGTTGAACGCTGCGGCAGTGTCCAGCAGATGACAAACCACCGGATAGGGATGAGGAAGACCTCGTTCCTTCCCCCAGAAGCGGGCATCCAGCGAATCGGTCTGTTGTGAGGCGCGGTCATCATTCATCATGGCTGCATGCGTAGCAGCCACCACTGACAGAGCAGTTCTACCTGCGCAAACGATAGATCGACTAACGGCACTTACCCGCAAGGGTCGTAGACTCCGCGGTGCTGCTGCACGATCGGGTGACATCTGAACTGGCTGGCCCTGTGGGGCGGGTGGAAAGGATGTCGCTGTGCCTAAGCCTTATCCGGAAGAGTTCCGCCAGGACGTCGTGCGGGTCGCCAGGAACCGCGGCTCGGGTGTGACGGTGGAGCAGGTGGCCACCGACTTCGGGGTCCACCCGATGACCTTGTGGAAATGGATGCGCCGGGCGGATATCGACGACGGGACCAAGCCCGGGGTGACCAGCCAGGAGAGCGTGGAACTGCGGGAAGCACGTCGGCGGATCAAGCTGCTGGAGCAGGAGAACGAGGTCCTGCGCCGGGCCGCGGCCTATCTGTCGCAGGCGCATCTGCCGGGAAAAGGATCTACCCGCTCGTGAAAGAGCTGGCCGGGGACGGGGTGCCCGTCACGGTGACGTGCCGGGTGCTCAAGCTCGCCAGACAGCCCTACTACCGCTGGCTGGGCAAGCCGGTTGCCGACGCCGTGCTGGAGGAGGCATATCGCGCGAACGCGCTGTTCGACGCCCACCGCGACGACCCGGAGTTCGGCTACCGGTTCCTGGTCGATGAAGCGCGTGGTGCCGGGGCCGGCATGGCCGAGCGCACCGCGTGGCGGATCTGCCGGGACAACCGCTGGTGGAGTGTCTTCGGGAAGAAGCGTGGCCGGGGCAAGAAGGCCGGTCCGCCGGTGCACGACGATCTCGTGAGCCGCAACTTCACCGCGACCGGCCCGAACCGGCTGTGGCTCGCCGACATCACCGAACACGCCACCGGCCAGGGCAAGCTGTACCTCTGCGCGATCAAGGATGTCTTCAGCAACAGGATCGTGGGCTACTCCATCGATGCGCGGATGAAGTCCCGCCTCGCCGTAGCCGCCCTGGACAACGCCGTGGCCCGGCGTGAACACGTCGACGGGTGCATCCTGCACAGCGATCGCGGATCACAGTTCCGGTCCCGGAAGTTCGTCCGAGCCCTCGACCACCACCGGATGGCCGGATCGATAGGGAGAGTCGGGGCGGCTGGCGACAACGCGGCCATGGAGTCCTTCTTCAGCCTGCTGCAGAAGAACGTCCTCGACCGCCGGACCTGGGCCACCCGTGAAGAACTGCGGATCGCAATCGTGTCCTGGATCGAGAGGACCTACCACCGGCGCCGCAAGCAAGCCGCACTCGGCCGGCTGACACCCGTCGAATTCGAGACCGTCATGACCACACCGGCCCTCCAGGCCGCGTGACCGAACCTGTCACCCGAACCTGCAGCAGACCCCCACGCGATGTCCTGCAAGTCGAAGCCGACGGACCCTCGCCCCATCACATTCGGGTCTGCCGGCAGGCCAAGCACGCGAGCTTTCCGCCCATCCTGCAACGAGCCACCGATCAGGCCACGGACGCCGTAGCCGGGGCGCCCGCTTCCCGCCTTTTCAGCCGCGAGGGCAGTGGGCCGGGTATGCCGCCGCGGCGCGCTGCCGGGGCGCCGATGGACAGCATGACCGAGCTGGCGGCTACGCTGGCCGATCGCCACCGGGCCGCGTAGCTGCGGTAGGAAGCGCGGCTGTCCGGCGGCTCTTGGCGCGAGGCCCGCGCCGCGATCCCCGCCCCGAGGTTTACGTCACGGTCCTGCTGTTCACGTTGTAGACGTCGGCCTCGGCTGGCTAGATGTATTGATCACGTCACCCCGCGAGAATTCGCGACCTAGGATGACCAGCTGCCGATAGGGTCATGTCCATTGTCGATAACGGGGGTTGGCCGATGCCGGGCAAGCAGCGTCGAATCAGCGGGGTGGTGGCAACGGCTGCCTTCGGGATCCTGGCCCTAGCCGCCGGCTGTGGCAGCACGCCCGCCGTTGGGAAGCACGGTGCCAAGCCGACAGATTCCAGGGCGACAGCTCCCGGATCTCCTTCCTCCTCGGCTTCCCCTGCAGATCTCAAGCCCCTCAAGAGCCAGCAGCTGCGTCACTATCTGCTGACCGCTGACGACTTGGGACCGGGATACACGCAGACCGCGACCCCCGACGACGAGAAGGCAGCCGACCCACACCGGTACGACGACATTGGTGTGAGTGGTTGCCCTGCTCTGAAGGAGCTGGGTAAACACAGTGACGAAGTGCAGTTCGCGGCGAAGACCTCCGCCGGCTTCACGTTCGGCGCGAATTCGACGCTTGGCGAGGAACTGCACAGTGATGCACCATCCAAACTGTCCGCAGGGCTGCGCAGGCTCGTGCAGGCTCAGACGTCCTGCCCCACCTACACCATGACCTCTGGCAGCACCCCTCTCACCGTGACCGTGCGCAAGGACGACGCTCCTGACCGTGGGTCAGATGCCTATGCCTACACGACCACGCTCACCGGCCCAGGAGGGTCGCAAGTACTCAAGACGGCCGCCGTCCGCCGCAGCAACGTACTGGTGATGCTCGTGGGCGCGCCCTCCCTTGTGGATCGGCATATCGAAGCGGCCATCGCCAAACTTCCGGCCAGTTGAGTCAGGGTTTCCCGTCCGCGGCGTTCCCGAGCCGGTGTGCGAGACAATCGCAAGGAGGCACACGGGAGTTGGACGCGACGGGCGCGTTCACGCAAGGCTGCGACAACAGGGCCTCGGAAGCTCAGGCTGACTCGCATCGCCGAGCTACCAGGAGGTCCTGCTTTCATGCACCGCCCCGCCGCGATCACCCGAACGGGAACTCTGGTGGACCGGTAACTCCATTGACCGGCATGCGAGTCCCTCTGTGACGAAGCACAGAATCATGCGGAGGCCGCCCACACGTCCGGAGAGCAGTCGAAGGGCAAGCCAAGTTTCGAGGGCGTGTTCGCCCAGAAGTGTAAACGTCAAGCTTTGCTGCGCATACGGTCGGCCATCGCCTCCCAGAACTGATCCAGTTCGCGGACGCGCATGCCGACCCAGTGCGGTGTCTTCCTGCGGAATACCCTGGGGAAGCGGCGGCGTACGGGGCCGGGCAATAGGGCCTGCTGTTGGCGGCAGAACGGTTCGCGGATCTCAGCCCGGAGTAGGTGCGTGCCATGAGGGGGGTAAGGGCACAACTTAAACTTGGAGGTAGGCAGGCAGGTGGTGCCCGGTGTGGGGGGAGCCGAGGTTCCGTCCGTCAGTTCGGGATGCAGCGCAGTCCGGTCCGTGGTGATGCAGGGTGGGAGCGGCATGATTGGCTGGGCTGAGCGGTTCAATCGGGCATCAACCTCGTCCGGCTGCCGCCCGTCGCGTTCGATGAGGGTCAGCATGACCATCACGTCGGCAATGAGGTGCTGGGCGCGCCCGTCGAGGGTGCTCCATCCGACCGAGGGTGGGATCCACAAATTGTGCTTGCGGTACTGTCGCGGGCCACTGGTGCGCGAGCCGATGTTGTCGACGACGCCCTGCTCATCGATCCAGATGAAGCCTTCGGGCCGTCCGGTCTCCAGAGCTAGAGCCACCAGGTCGCCTGCTTCGGCGATGAATGGGTGCAGGGGTAGTTGGGGTGCGGCGCCGTCTCCTGCGGCCTGGGAGGCTGAGGCGTGGGCGGTGCCGGCCATGGACAGCCAGCGCTCGACGGTCTGCACGGCGGTCGTACCGCGGTAGCCCTCGGACGGCTCGAGTGCGTCGTGGCGACCATCCCGCTGCGATGCGGCTGCGTCGCAGCGCTGCTCGTCATGGGCGATGCTGTCCGGGAGCTCCCACAGACACAGTGCGTGGAGCAAGCTGAGCTGCGAGTACCAGCACCGGGTCTGCTGGAGCATCGTCTCCGCATGCCAGATCAGGTCTGCGCGGCCGCCCTCGTAGGTATGGGGGTGGCGTTTTCGGCGGTTGGCCGCGAACTTGAACCCCTTGGCCAAGGCGTTTTCAAGCGAGATCGGCAGGTCGGGCGTACCGGCGGACTGCTCCGGGTCGAGGTGGCGAAGCCACTGCATGAGGCGTTGCCGGGCTTCGCTGCGGTGGCCGTCGCCGACGGAGCCAAGAAGCATGGGAATCATCCAGGCGCGCATGACGAACTCCCGCCAGAGGCTGACCCGTTCGTCCACTTTCTTCCGCCGTGCGTACTCCTCCACTGGGTCCTCGTTGATGTCGATCCACCTGCGGATCACGGCGAACGCTGAGTCTCCGCCGTTGCCGAACTCCTGGGCGGCGGCAAGACGGATGGAGTAGGAGGGCTCCCCTTTGCCTAGCTTGAAGAGCCGCTCATACAGCGGAGTGGTATCAGTCTTCCCGGCGGCTGCGCGCAAAGCGGCGCCGAGTTGCTTCACCAGTCTGAGTTTCGCCGCGTCGAGCGTCCGCTTGTCCCCCTTAATGCTGGGCCAGCGAACTTGCAACTTGTCGGTAATAGTGTACAGCAGCCTCGGACTGTCCTCCGTGCCCTCGATTTCGAGGGCAGCCGCGTAGAGGTCGAAAGCCTTCGGGTCCGTGTGCTGGCCTGCGGCGACGTAGAGCCGCTGCGCCAGGGTCTTGCCGCTCAGTGGAGACTGCTCATGGGGGTACTTCTGCGCCTCAGATGTGATGCTGCCGCCCGAGGCCGTAGACTCAGCAGTCTGCTGGCGGGAGAGCAGCACTAGGGCGATGAGTAGCTCGCGGCTCGGGCCGGGCGGGTACAGCGCCTGCTCGATGAGCTCGCCAGCTTTGATGAGCTCACCGGCGCCATGATCCCCCAGTTGGTTGAGCATGCGGAAGCCCAGATATGCCTGGATGATGCTGTGCGGGAAGCGGACCTTCTTCTGGAATCCTTCCACCAACTGGAGCACGTCTGCATTGTGTGCCAATCGGGCGAGTGCGGTGTGGCACTGGTCGATACTCCCCCTGCATAGACGCTGGCCCTCCTCGTCGCTGAGCCTGTCGCAGAGCGTGCTCCAGATCAGTTCGCGGTGCCACGCGGAGAAGGTACTCCCACGCTTGCAGTACTTGTCGGACCCACGATTTTCGGTCCAGAGGCGCTCGCGCTTGGTCCGCGGTAGACCAGGGTGGACGCCCTTGCCCAGAAGGTCCCCGAAGGAGACCTCCAGCGTGTCCTGGAGCAGTCCGACGCACGCCAGTGCCGAGACGACCTCGAGCGTGTCACGGCGGTCCTGCGAGGCCAAGGGGATGTCGTCCCGTAGCCGGCCCTCCACCAGGGCTTCATACCAGGTATCCAGCAGCAACAACCGTAGCGTGGAGCAGTCTTTGCTGCGGGTGTTCAACCGTTGCGGGTTCTGCCGGGGGCGGTCGGGCTCCAAGATGCCCTGGTCCTGCAGTTCCCGGGCGATCTGTAGGTAGATCAGGGACTCGGCCACCTCCGCTGTCTCTACGATCCAGTCGAGGCGGCGCTCATCCGCCTCGGGGGCATTCGCTTCGACGAATTTGAGCGCGGACTCCTCGCTGAGCGGTTCCAGGTCGATGATCGCAGCGCGAGTCCCCTCCAGGGAAGTGTGGGGTCGGGAGGCGATGACCAAGGGCAGCTTCTCTTGGTAGGCGCGCTCGATGGCCCGACGGATGATGTTGTCCCGGTCGTCCTGGAGCTTCTCGTCCAGGAGAGCCTCCTCCAGTCCGTCGGCGATGACAACCGGCTTGTCGTCCGCAAGAAGCTGCTGCCAGACCCGCTCGTTCTTACTGCGCGCCAAGATGCCCTGAGGTGCCTCCTCAGAGAAGCGTTGCTTGGCCATCTGCTCGAAGTTCAGGTCCGACTCGCCGGCGGCGTCCCGCAGCCGTATGGGCACGGGGACGGCGTGCTGCCGGGCCAGCATTTCGGTGAGTCGTACCAGTACGGCGGTCTTTCCCACGCCCACGCCGCCGACCAGCAGATAGGGCCTGCGGGTGCTGCGATTACGGAGCCGCTGGGCGATGACCTGGGCAACTTCTTCGCGCCCGACGATCTCGGCGTTGTTCGGTCCGGCGGTGAGGACTAGTTCGTTGGGTTTCTTCCGCGCCTTCGCGAGGTAGCGTCGTTTCGTCCATCTGTACCACCAGAAAAGGAAGAGCGCGGTGGCGATTCCGGCGGCGAGTACTGGACCGACGAAGAGGATAAGGGTTTTAAACCCCGCGTTGTGCTGCCGCCACTCCTCGAAGGAAGTCGTATCTCCCGTGACCGCAATCCAGAGGCCCTCCCCGCACCATCCGAGGACCAGGATTGCGGCGAGCATGCAGCACACCCGCGTCGCATTGGTATAGGAGCTCCACCTGCGCCACTTCTTGGGCCGCGTGGCGCCACGGCGAGCCTCCAGTCGGATGATCCATTTATGCCAACGGGAAAGGACGGCCCACTTGCCTCGGTCCCACGCCCGCCTTAGTAGCAAACTTGCCATCGGGGCGTCACGCGGCCGCTGCTTGCCGGGCGGGTGCCGGACGATCCTCGTCATCGGCCTTCTCCCTCCGAGGACTGCGCCGGGCACGGGGGAGCGGTGAGAGTCCGGGCGTAGATGCGACGCTCTGTTGCGCAGGAAGGAGGGCCCGGCGGACGGCGCACTCCCAGTACGTGAGAAGATTCTCAGCGGCGTCCTTCTGGCAAATGCCCAGGGCTTGGCAGCGCCCATGGTTTTCGGCTAACGCCGCTCAGCCCATGTACTTCCATCGAACCACGCTCCGGGCTCCCCGCAACGCGACCCGGCAGTGCGCGGCGGAGAGATTGAGAAACGCTCCGTGTCCCACGAGCTGCGCTGCGTATAGCCCGGAACGACGCTGACATTTTGCTGACCTCGCAGCGTGAATTCCGCCCCATCTTAGGGTGATTTTATGACGCCAGTGAGATCACCGATTCGCCAATAGAGTGGAACTCTGGCCGAGTTGATGCTCTTCATGCGGAGCGTGAAGAGCATTGTGGATTTCGCTAATTCCTAATTAGGGAATCAGGGGGACATGGACTACACCTGCGTGCTCCTGGAGCGAGTGACTCTACGATGCCCCTGGTGAGGCGGCAAACATGCAGGTCAGAGGCGCTAATTGCGTCGCTCCCGGCATGTGCGTGTTCGGCAGGGTGGAACCAGGTCTGGCAGGGCTGATGCTGACTTTCCTGATGGTAGATCAGGAAGTAGTGATGGTGACGCAAGGGTCAGTCTCGGCGCCAGGCGGCGCTGAGGTCCTGGTCTAGGGCTGCAGGTGTACGGGGTCCATTGGGAGGCGTCGACTGTCGGGGAGCGTCATTCCCGACGCACGCTATTTCGCGAGCGAGAACAGGGGGCGAGCTCTTGCCGGGCTTCCGCTGCCGCGGGCGGTGGGAAGGTGCCGCAGCGCCATCAGCAAGACATAGGCATTGTCGGCGCGTGGTTGCACGAGTCACGGGGCCTGGTGACGAACGTCGAGGGGTCGGTGGTTGCCAGGCGTCGTGGCCTCGTCGGGGCGGGGAAGCCCCGCTCGACGCTCAGGGGGCGGGTCTCTTCGAGGGTCCGGGTGATGGTGGAACGCTCCAGGCCGCTGGTGCGGTGGCCGGCAGCAGGTCCGTCGCTCCGCCGAGCGCTTTGTCCGTGGGCTACTGCGTTGTGCCGATCAGGTGGCTGAGCGTGTGAGTTGGCGAGTCTCGCCAGGCACAACGCTCAGCCGGTGCGACGTGATCGGAGGCCAGGTCATCGGGTGGTCCGGCGCCGCAGAGCCGGCCCCGGACCGCCGATCTCGGCAGTCTGCGAAGACTCCTACCCCGCGGGCATGATGACGCCATCCTCGTCCCGGAAATAGCTTCCGCTTGAAAGGCCTTCTACGGTGCCCTGCTTGAGCCACTGTCGGGACATGTGGTGTAGGAATTTGGACTGGCGTTCCCAGACCATGAGGTGCCCGGTACAGGCGACGCGGAACATCAGCTTCTTCGTGCCGGGGATGGCCTCGTAGAGCGCGGGGACCGAGAAGTGAAGCAAGGGGCCGGAGGCCACCGGCGTGTTCGCCTGGGTGTCGAGCTCTCCGTACACGATGCACACGGGCACGTCCCCTCCGAGTGTGCCGTGCAGCGGCACCGTGGCGGAGTTCCAGCCCCACCAATAGGAGTTCCGGATCCGATTCACGCCCTGCGCCACCCCGTCTTCCATGGGTCCCCAGCCACTGCCGACGGCGTCGTTGTCCATCGTGGCGTCCCACACCACGTCGACCATGCCGGGCTCACGCTGGTTCGCGCAGTGCAGTTCCCTGTCCCATGAGCTGGCGAAGGCGTCTTTGGTGCCGAGGTTCATCGGGAAGCCGAACAGGGCCGCCGGGGTGGAGACCGGCAGCGCGACCGGTGCTCCGAAATCGGTTCCGGACTTGCTCGCCCTGCCCTGCGGCGGGAAGATCGGCGCGAGCAGGAGCAGGCTCTCCACGTTCTGGGGGTGCTGCACCGCGTACGGTCCCATCACGAACGCGGCCGCGGACCAGCCGATGAGCCGGACCTTCGACACACCGCTCTGGTGCTGGATGAATTTGATGACGGTGTCCAGCTCGTCCCAGTCGCTCTGCGAGTTGTTCAGCTGAGACGTGTAGTCCGGGGAGCACGGGGCCGACAGCGGGTTGGGGACCAGGATGTCCTGCTGCTGGGCGGGGTTGGCATTGCACGGGTTTTTCATCTTCGGGCGCGTCGACCGGCCGGATCCCTGGAGATCCATGATGAACACGTCGTAGCCCGCGTCTGCCAGATCCTTGGACCAGCTGTACTTGTCGTGCCGGCCGTGTTCGAGATCGAACCCCGGGAGGGCCGGGATACTCCTGCCGTGCAGCATGAGGACGGCCTCGGACGAATGGCTCGGCTTGGTGCCGTCGTACTCCCGTACGAAGAGTTCGACGCTCTCGTTCAAGTTCGCGGGATTGGTCGAGGTATGCGGGACCGCGTGGTCCTTGGTGATGATGCCCGTTGCCATGACTTGCGTTCCTCTCGGTCGGCTCAGCCCGAGACGGATGCCCGGGTCAGGCCAGAATCCGAGGGGCAGCCGCCCGATGCCATGCGCGCGGCCGCTGCAGCCTCCCGTGTGACCCCAATGGGTAGGCCCGTCGCGCCGATCGGCCGAGTGACGTTCGCCCCGCCACGGGAGGGGCGTCACGCCTATTCGGTCGGGTAGCCGGATCATGTCCACGAATGTGACTGATTCCCAATGATGGTTGTCAACCATCTGGACGCTGTATCCGCTCCGCAGTGGAGCGTGAACATCAGGGCTTCAGACTGTGCATGGGCGCTCGGTCCAATATCTCGATATACATGATCCGGCCGTACACGACATCGAGGACCAACGTGCCCTTCGAAGGCGAGAGCGGCACGCACCGGTGTCCCTCGCCGTACGGCTTGCCCTGCTGGTGCACCGCTGTGTGGATGCTCTGACAGAAGCCGTCGTCACAGTTGCACATGGCGACCAGATGGACATCCCGCACGCAGATTGCCAACTCATGCTCTCCCTCATCTTCCAAGAGAGTGGTCAGTTCGGCGATGAGGTCGGGGAAGGCGTCACGAACGAGGGGATAGTCCTGCTCCATGCAGGGAGGGTAGCCGGAGCGGCGCACCGAGCTTCGATACGAGCCAGATGGGGGTCAGTGAGTACGTCGGCAGGTGATCGTCATGCTGGTACTGCCTCCGGTTCGGGTGGCTGGACGCTGTAGTGGCGTTTGGTCGCGGATGAGTGCCCACAACACGTCGAGGCGACGGCGGGCGAGGGCAAGGACTGCCTGCTTGTGGCTCTTGCCCTCGGTCCTCTTGTGGTTGTAGAAGGCTCTGGATGTCGGACAGAAGCGGGCGGCGAGTAGACGCGCAGGAGTCGACAGTGGTAGCGGTGCGGTCGGCGCATGTTGCCGGTGATCCGGCCGGAGTCGCGTGGAACCGGTGCGAGGCCGGCGACTCCGGCCAGGCGGCCGGCGCTGCCGAAGGCATCCATGTCGCTGCCGGTGCAGGCGATGAACTCCGCATCGAGGGTCAGGCCCGTGCCCGGCATGCTGAGGATGACCTCTGCGTCGCGATGCTCACGGAAACGGGCCGCGATCTGTGCGTCGACGCCGGCGATCTCCTCGTCCAGGGCCAGCACTGACTTGGCCAGGGTGTGCACCACGGCCCGCGGCCATGGTCTCGCCGACGGCGACGGTGTGCTGGGCCTGTGCCGCGGCGATCGCCGTGTCGGCCATGGCCTGGGCCCCACGGACTCTGCGGTTCTGCTTTCCCGGCATCCAGTGCATGGGCCCGCAGGACGGTCAGGCAGGCGTGTGCTGCCATGGCCAGGGTGATGTGGCGGTGCCAGCCCGGGTAGCGGCGGGCTTGGTAGTCGTCTATGCCCCACTCCTGCTTCAGCTCGTCGCGCACCTCCTGAAGCTGCTGGCTCAACTTCTCTCCCTGCAACTCCAGTTCGGCCCTGCGGGCCGTGATCAGCTCACGAAGGCCCAGTTCCGCATCCCTGGCCACCTGGCGCACCTCACGCCCGGATCGTACGGACAGGTACCTCGCTCACGCCGGGTAAGCCGTGGATCCGTGATCGCCGAAACGACAGACGATCTTGAGCTCCGACAACCGCCCACGACCAGCTCCAGAGCGCGATCAACGACTCACACCAGCCCTGTGGCCAGCAACCTCAAGATGGTGGATTCGAAGTTGGAGAAGGCTCACTGGGGGCGGACGGCTCGGGGCGCGGCACCCACTTCGATGTCAGTGCGCCCCGACGACCAGGAATGGGCCCACTGGGCGTGCCGCCAGGCGCAGTTGCTCTCCGTCACTCGGTTACCCGGGGCTCGTACTCCCCCAACCTCGTCAACTTGACCCGGCCCTGAAGGGCTGGGCGCGGAGATAACGCCCAACTGGCTGCTGGGGTGGCTCCTCCGTCCAGACACCCCGGTGTATGGGGGTGGCAGGGACGCGTGACTCACGCCCCGCAAGGGGCCAGGTCAGCGACAGGTTCGGGCAGGTCGACCGGAACGTCTCCGAGGTGGATGCGAACCGCTCTCCCTGCCTCGTAGATGTGGTCGACGGTCAGCCGAGAGATCGCTACTGGCCGTGCAGCACTGAGCGTTGTCAACGAGGCCACCGATCGGGTGACGCCGGAGAGGCCGAGTTGAGGGCCGCAACGCACAAGGCTCCCGTGCCGTTGGGGGAGGTGTTCGAAGGAGAATGGCCTGCTGGCGTGACAGCCACTCACCTGGTTGCCGTGCCGGGTGCTGGGGCAGCATCGCCTCATGGCCGACTACGTCCCCTCCCCTGAGGAGGTGGCCGCCGCGCAGACCCCCACCGGCGGCTGGTCCAAGAAGCAGCTTGCGGAATGGGGTGTCCCCTGGCCTCCGCCGACGGGTTGGCGCAAGCACCTGGAGGCGAAGTGGAAGGGCGAGGACGTCGGTCCGCCCGCACCCGGCCCGACGCAGTCGCCGGCGACAAGACACCCCGTGCTGCTACTCGGTCAAGCGGCCGACGTGAGTGGGGAACACGTCGGCCGGTCGAAGGCGATGGTCTCGTCGAACTTCTGGTGACTGCCAGGCAGTGATGGAGCTGACCGAGCATGCGGTTGAACAGATGACGGAGGGCTGCACGGTAGCGATCGCCCCTGCCGCGGCGGTGGTTGTAGTGAGCGTGGGCCCCGGGAGAGGCAGTCAGCGCGGCGAACGACCGGTGTCGGCCGGTCGCGGCCAGGCGGGTTGTTCTTGATCCGGTGGTGCGTGACATGACGACTCTTGCCGGACTCCCGGGTTACTGGTGCGGTTCCGGGGGGCTTTCAGGTCGTCGGCCCGGCCAAGACGGGAGCGGTCGTCGCCGATCTCGGCGAGTATCCGCTCGCCGGGGAGCGTGGCCAGTCCGGGGAAGCTCGTGATGATCTCCCCATCGCGATGCTGAAGGAACAGCTCCTCGGTGTCGTGCGCAAGGTCGTCGCACGCGTGGCAGGCCGCTTCGAGTTGGGCGAGAAGGGCTAGCGTCTGGCGTCCCATCGCCTGCTCGACCAGAGCAGGCTGGCGGAGCCAGGTCTGGCGGAACACCTTCAGGACTCGGTCCGTCTCAGCCTCGATGCGGCGCTGGCGCCCGGCCTGAGTGACCGCGGTCCTCAGCCGGGCGCGGGTCAGCCGTGCGACTTCGGCTGGAGTGGGTGCGATCGCCAGGATCGTCCGAGCCTCCCGGGCCAGCAACTGTTCGCGCTTGGCGGCGAAGGCCGCGAGGATCGCAGGGTAGTACGGGACTGCACAGTCAGAATCGTATGGTCGGCGGTTCGGAGTCGACACATTGGGTCGCTGTGACCGATGCCCGGGAAGGCGACTGCGGCCTAGGTTCGGGTCGTCCTCGTCGGTCGCCCAGGGCCCGACGGTCACCCAGCAAAAACGAAAGGCCGCCCCATGCGCCAGCTCACCTACTACATCGGCTGCAGCCTTGACGGCTTCATCGCCGGACCGGACGGGGAGACCGATTCATCCGGATTCGACGGCGATCTCAAGGACGCGATCCTCAGCGAGTACCCCGAGACGATCCCCACCCACGCCCGCGAGGCCCTGGGTCTCGCCGACGTGCCCAACAAGGTCTTCGACACCATCCTCATGGGCCGCGCCACCTACGAGCCCGCCTTGCGGATCGGGGTCACCAGCCCCTATGCGTACCTGCGGCAGTACGTCTTCTCGTCCACCCTGTCCCCGACCGACCCCGAGGTGAAGGTGGTGTCGGGGGACCCGGTGGAGTTCGTCCGCGGCCTCAAGCGGCAACCGGGCGCGGGTATCTGGCTGTGCGGCGGGGCCGGCCTCGCCGGGCAGTTGCTCGGGGAGATCGACCAACTGGTGGTGAAGCGCTACCCGATGGTGTTCGGCAGCGGCATCCCACTGTTCCGCGCCCCGTTCGCCCCCACCGACTGGCAGCTCTGCGAATCCCGGGTCTTCCTCACCGGCACCACCTTGACCAGTTACGTCCGACGGCAGGAGCACTGATGCGGTTTCGACCCACGACCGGGGCGGAGGTCGACCGCGTCGCCGCGGTGACAGTCCCCGAGCCCGTCGGCTGGATCGGCGCCGACCGCTACCGGGACGAGTTCGGGAAGGGGATGTACCGGCCGGAGTGGACCTGGCTCGCCGAGGACGACAACGGACGGCTGATGGCCCGTGCCCTGTGGTGGGGCCGGGCGGACAGCGTCCACCCGGTCGCCTTGGACTGTCTGCACGTCGACCTGGCGGCGGGTGACCGGGCCCAGGTGGCGACCGGGCTGCTCACCGCCGGGCTGCGGGCGTTCGCCGACGCGGGCGCGCCGAAGCCGCCGCTGTACAACCTGACGCTGCCCCTCGGCTGGAGCCACGACCCGGCGGCGGCGGACGCGGTGGCCTGGCGCCGAACCGCCGCGCGGGCCGCCGGCCTCAGCCACGAGGTGGAGCGGCTGCGGCTGGAGTGGGCGGCCGGCGATGTGCTGCCGAAGCCCGGGAACCGGCTCACCTTCGCCCCGGCCTCCGACGAGGAGTTCCTCGCGGTGTTGCGGCGCATCGCGGTCGGCAGCCTGGACGACGAGACCCGCCGGAACGCCGCCGCGCTGGGCGTCGAGGCGGCCGCCCGAGAGGAGTTGGAGTTCTACCTCGGCTGCCCGGGCGAGCGGGAGTGGTGGCGGCTGGCGTACGGCCCCGACGGGCGGCTCGCCGGCCTGGCGATCCCGTCCGCGACGCCGTACGCCCGGAACGTCGGATTCCTCGGCGTGCTGCCCGAGTTCCGCGGCCACGGCTATGTGGACGACCTGCTGGCCGAGGTCACCCGGAGCCATGCGCAGGCGGGCGCCAAACTGATCACCGCCACCACCGACACCGGGAACGCCCCGATGGCGGCCGCATTCGCCCGGGCCGGCTACCGGACCACGGAGATCCGGATGATCTGGTCGGCGCCGGTGGCCGAGCGGCAGCCGTAGCCGTAGCTGCAGACGCAGCGCCGCCGCCCCCGGCTCCGTCCCGCCCGGTCCGTTCAGTCCGCGTACAGTGATGATCAACGAGGCCCGTGGGCGGCCGGGTTGGCGGAGGATCCGGGGGTGCACGGATGCAGGGACGCGACGAGGAGCTGCGGCGGATCGAGCGGCTGCTCGCCGACGCCCGGTGCGGTGAGAGCGGCGCCTTGCTGCTGCACGGCGAGGCCGGCATCGGCAAGACCGCGCTCCTCGAGCACGCCGCCGCCCGTGCGGACGGCCTGCGGGTGCTGCGAGTCGAGGGCATCGAGTCCGAGATGGAGCTGGGCTTCAGCGGGCTGCACCAGCTCTTCCTGCCGGTCCTGCACATGCTCGACCGGCTGCCCGACCCACAGGCCCAGGCGCTGCGCTCCGTCTTCGGCCTCGTCGACGCGCCGGTGCAGGACCGGCTGACCGTCGCCCTCGCCGCGCTGTCCGTCCTCGCCGAGGCCGCCACCGACACGCCCCTGCTCTGCCTGGTCGACGACCTGCAGTGGCTCGACCAGCCGTCCGCCGACGTGCTGACGTTCGCCGCCCGCAGGCTGCAAGCCGAGGGCGTCGTGATGCTCTTCGCCGCCCGCGGCGACTCGCCCGGAAGCACGGCGCGGGCGCTACCCCGGCTCCACGTCACCGGCCTCGACCGGACGGCGGCCGCGGCGCTGCTGCCCGGGCTCGCGCCCCACGTCGCCGAGCGGATCATCGACCAGGCGCAAGGCAATCCGCTGGCGCTGCGAGAGCTGTCCGCAGCACTCACCCCGGCACAGCGCTCCGGTCAACTGGGGCCGCTGGCCATGCCGGATGGCCCCCCGGCACTGCCGAGCCGGCTGCAGGAGGCGCTCACCGAGCGGATCCACCAGGTGCCCCACGCCACCCGTCGGATCCTTGCGGTGGCCGCCGCGGACGACACCGGCGACCTGGACACGGTCCTGGCGGCGGCCGCCCGGCTCGGGGGAGCGGTCGAGGACCTGGCGCCTGCCGAGCGGGCCGGACTGCTGGCCGTCACCGGCGCGGGGCTTCGCTTCCGGCATCCTCTGGTCCGGTTCGCCGCTTACCGGCACGCGCCGCTCGCGGAACGGATCGCGGCGCACCGGGCGCTGGCGCACACGCTGGACGGCGCCGGGCACGCGCACCGCCGGGCCTGGCACCTGGCCGCGGCAGCGACCGGGCCGGACGAGCGGGTGGCTGCGGAACTGGAGCGGGTCGCCGAGTGGGCCGGCAGCCGGCAGGCGATGGCGTCGGCCTCCGCTGCCTACGAGCGGGCCGCACAGCTCACCTCGGACCCGGCGCTGCGGTCGAGGCGCCTGATCGGCGCGGCGCAGCGAGCCAGTGAGGCCGGACAGGACGAGCGCTGCGACGCCCTCGCCGACCAGTGCCGCAGCCGCTGCAGGACCCGGGTATGTCGGCGGACTTCGCCCGCGTGCGGGCCGTGGTCGAGCTCGGCTTCGGCAGCCCGGCGCGAGCCGCCCGGATCCTCGCCGAGAGCGCGGACGCGACCGCAGCGCAGCGCCCCGACAAGCTCCCCGTCCTGCTGACAGACGCGCTGCACGCTGCGTTCGCCGCGGGGGACGCGACGCTGATCGCCCAGATCGCGGCCCGCTCGTCCGGCCTGCCGATCCTCGCGGTGTCGGCGCACCTCTTCGCCGACGCCGCGGCCGGTCCAAGCGAGGACGGCCAGGCGACCACGACGGGCGCGCCCACTGTCCCCGACATCCGTGCAGTACGCGACGCGCAGCAGCCGCTCCGCGAGTTGGTGGCGGCCGGCCGCCACGCCCAAGTCGGCCTGATGGACCAGCTGATGATCGGGCACTACTGCCACCTGCTCGCCGACCACGCGACTGCCCACCAGGTCGCCTCCGCCGCCGTAGCGCACTGCCGCGACCGCGGTGTCGGCGGCTGGCTGCCCACCACGCTGCACCTGCTCGCCCAGGTGGATCTCGCGCTCGGTCGGCGCGACGACGCCCTGGCGCATGCCGCCGAGGCGCTCCGGCTCGCCGACTACTACGACCTCCACCACCGGGTCGCCCACCTGCGCGCCCTGCTCGCCGTGCTGGCCGCCGCCCGCGGTGAGGAGGACCGCACCCGTCAACTCGTCGACCGAGCCCTGGAGTACACCCGCCCACGGGGCGTCGGCCGGGGCACCGCAGACGCGCTCTGGGCACTGGGCCTGCTCGACCTCGGCTCCGGGCAGGCCCAGCGGGCACTGGTCCGGCTCGAGGCGGCACGGGACGCGGCCGGTCACCCGCTGATGGCCCGCCACCTGCTGTGCGACCTGGTCGAGGCCGCCGTGCGTGCCGGCCACCCGGAGCGGGCGGAGGCCCCCGCGAAGGCTGTCGCGGTCTGCGCGGACGCCCTCGGGCAAGCCGCGGTCAGCGCGCAGTCCCGCCGCTGCAGGGCCCTGACCGTACCGACTCCCCGAGCCGAGGAGCACTACCTCGCCGCCCTCGACCTGCATCCGGCCGGCGACAGCTTCGAGCGAGCCCGCACCGAACTGCTCTACGGCGAATGGCTGCGCCGGCAGCGCCGCAAACTCGACGCGCGCGACCGGCTGCGCGCCGCGCTCGAGCGCTTCGACCGGGTGGGCGCGCAGCCATGGGTGCGGCGTGCCCGGACCGAGCTACGTGCGGCGGGCGAGCACCACGACCCGGCGCTCGCCGCGGACTCGCCGCTCGCACGGCTGAGTCCGCAGGAGCGCGAGGTCGTGCGACTCGCCGCGACCGGCGCGACTAACCGGGAGATCGCCACCCAGCTGCTACTGAGCTGACGCACGGTGGGGCACCACCTCTACCGGGCCTTCCCCAAGCTCGGTATCGGCTCCCGCACCCAACTCGCCGACTTGCTTGGCGGGTAGTCGGTGCGGGCACCAGCGGCTCAGTGGAGCAGGCCGATCCGGGATCAAGCCGCCCGTCGCGTTATCCGCCTCGGCGAGGCTGCCCGCGATGCCCCGGCGGTCGAAGCCGGTGAGTCGTCAACAGCACGCACAAAGTGGGCGGCGGCCATGGGGACGGCTCGCGCGCTGGCGCGGCTCGGGGTCCCGAGGAGGATGAGGTGCACGATCTGGCGGCTTTGCAGGCGGGTCCTGGCCCGGCCCCGGACGGAGCGAGCAGCTTGGGGCTTCAGGCGCGGCGAAGCCGACCGACTTGGGAACCCATCCCACCCGGATACCGACCAATGCTCAGAACATGTGGATCGGCTCTGTGAGGTCCTGGTCCTGTTTCTCGGTTCTTGCTCACCCAGCCGGGAGATCACCCGACCGGGGCATCGGCCTCGAACTCACACCCATCAAGATTGGTCAGCGCCAACCAGGTTCGTTGATCCCCGGAGCTGTTCAAGTTCAGCTGCTTGGCGCTAACGCCTGTTCCTACCAGTCCCGAGGCAGTATCAGGTTGGTTTCAGTCGGCTGACCGGCGGCTGGCCCCCGAGGGCGAGGACTCGTGCGGCTTGCCACAAGAACACCTGGCCGCGCGGTGTTGCGGTGAGCGGGCGGGTGCGTTCGATGATGGTGAAGCCGATCATGCGCTCGATCCGCAGGAGGTGGTGTCTGATTCCTGGCTGGCTGAGTGCTCGTTCAGCGACCGACAGGCTTGGCATGGAACTGAGGGCGCAGATGAGCCGGAGGTTGTCTGGTCCGTTCGTGGAGACCAGGACCCGGTGGAGGTCGGGTGCCAGGGTGATCGAAGTCCGTCCAGGCGGGGATGCCCCATTGCGCGGCCATCCGGCGAAGTTCTCGGACCGACAATCCACATTCCTTGGATATGCCGCGGAGTGCTGTTGCGGACGGTGCACTGCTTGGCGAGCCAGGCGCGGGTGACCATCGTGGGGCGGCGGGATGGGGGGTCCAGGAGGCCGACGTGGGCGAGGGCGTTGACGACGACGGTGCTGCTGCAGCCGATGTCCTGGGCGATGCGCTGGTAGGACAGCCCCTGGTCGAGATACAGCTGCCGGAGCCGGTCGGGCGCTCCATGGCTGTTCACCAGTGCCAATGGATAATGTCCTGTCACGGCAGCGATCGTGGGATCGCGGAGCAAGGGGGGCATGATGCTGGAAGAACTGATTCTGGCCGGGGGAACCACCGTGGTCGGGGCCATGGCCACGGACTCCTGGGCGGTTGCGCGCGGCGGGATCGCGAGGCTGTTTCGCCGCCGGGGGCAGGAGCAGCAGTCGGCCATCGAGGCTCAACTGGACAACCACTTGGCCCTGGTCGAGCGGGCCGGCGACGCCGAGCGGGTGCGCCAGAGCCTGCTCCCCGTGTGGGTGCTGGAGTTGGAGTCGCTGCTGGACGAGCACCCGGACGCCGTCGGTGAGCTTCAGGAGCTGGTCCGGGAGATCCGGGATCACCTGTCCGAGGACCAGCGCGCATGGGTGCAGAACAATGTCGCCAAGGACGGCGGTCAGGTCTTCGCGGTCCAGGGTGGCAACGTCATCGTGCACCAGGCGCCTCCCGGACGGAGGGGTGGCAGCGGAGAGGTGCATTGAGCCGCATGGGTTCGGGACCCCAGCAGGTCGTCCGCGTCGAGAGCGGTTACGGGTACGGCGTCATCGGTGCCGACCTGCACGTCTTCCCCGACCGGGGCCCGGTCTACCAGCTCTCCGAGTACGGTCCGGCTGCTGCTCCCGCGGGCCGGGACGCCGCGTGGCTCACCGCCCAGCCCAGCCGCCTGCTCAACGCCCGTTTCCAGGTCGTGGACTTCACTGGCCGCGACCGGGAGCGGGCCGGACTGGCAGGATGGCGGGACGGCGGCGGTCCGCACCTCGCAGCCACCTGGCTGCACGGTCCCGGCGGGCAGGGCAAGACCCGGCTTGCGGCCCGGTTCGCCGCCGACAGTG
This sequence comes from Streptomyces gilvosporeus, assembly GCF_002082195.1. GTDB lineage: Bacteria > Actinomycetota > Actinomycetes > Streptomycetales > Streptomycetaceae > Streptomyces > Streptomyces gilvosporeus. The sequence goes on from NZ_CP020569.1 coordinate 7,441,250, forward strand.
CCGCAGCAGGCTGGAAGGTCGTCACGGCCACCCATGGCGCCGGGACGATCCAGCCGGACCCGGGAAGCCACGACTTGAGTCTCGCCGGTGCCGCCGGACTGCTAATGGTCGTCGACTATGCCGACCGCTGGCCGCTCTCCCACCTGACCTGGCTGCTCAACAACCGGCTGCTCCACCATCCGCTGCCGACCCGGGTGTTGCTGCTGGGCCGGTCGGCCGCCCCCTGGCCCGCCGTACGGGCTGCCCTTGAGGACGCAGAGGCCGGGACGAGCGACCTGGCGCTGCCCCCGCTCGACGGCCGGGGCGGCGATCTCGGCGAACGGCGGGCCATGTTCACCGTCGCTCGGGACTGCTTCGCCGCCCGGTACGGACTCGCCGACCCGTCCGTCATCGAACCGCCCGGCTATCTGCACCGGTCGGACTTCGGGCTCATCCTGGCGCTGCACATGGCCGCGCTGGTGGCGGTCGACGCCCACGCCCGGGGCAGCCGGCCCCCGCAGGACATGGCGGGCCTGTCCGCGTACCTACTCGACCGCGAACGCCGCCGCTGGACCCAGCTCTACGAGAACCGTCTGGAGGGACTGGACTACGCGACACCGCCCGGCGCCATGGGCCAAGTGGTCTTCACCGCAGCCCTCACCGGGGCCACCGTGTACGCGAACGGCACCGCACTGCTGAGCAGTCTAGGCCTGGAGCGTCCCGGACGGCTGCTGGCCGACCACACCACGTGCTATCCGGCAGCGGAGTCCGGTGCCGTCCTGGAGCCGCTCTATCCCGACCGGCTCGCCGAGGACTTCCTCGCCCTGAGCCTCCCCGGACACGAGGCCACCGGCTATCCCGCCGCGCCCTGGGCGGCGGGCACCATCGGCACGCTCGTTGCCCGCGACGGGCAGGGCGCGCCGCCCGGGCACACCGCCCGCGCACTGACCTTCCTGGCCTCGGCGGCGGCGCCGCACCGCTGGCCCCACGCGGTCCGGCACGTCGAAGCCGTACTGCGCGCCGACCCGGCCCTGGCCCTCGCCGCAGGCGCCGCCGCCCTGAGCGCGCTCGCCGCCTGCGACCTCGATACCGCCGTCCTGGAGGCGATCGACGCGCACGTCCCCCCGCACGGCCAAGTGGACCTTGACGCCGGGATCGCGGCCTTCACCCAACGCCTCACCCGCCATCGACTCGCGGCCACGGACGACCCCGCCGAACACGCCCGGCTCCATCAGAACCTCGGGTTCCGGATGATGCGGGCGGGACACCGGGAGGACGCCATGGCGGCCACCGATCAGGCGGTCGGCATCTTCCGGCGGCTCGCGGCCGCCGACCCCGCCAGATTCGAACCCGAACTCGCAGGCGCCCTGACCCAGCTGAGCGAGTGCGCCTTCAAGGCGGACCGTATGCCGGCGAGCCGCCGGGCCGCCGAGGAGGCGGTCGGCATCTTCCGCGGCCTGGCCGCCACTGACCACCAGGCCTACGAACCGGGCCTCGCGCTCTCCCTGTCCCATCTGGGACACGGCATGTCGGAGGAGCGCGAGCAGGAGGAAGCTCTGGCCGCCGCGCAGCGGGCCATGGGGATCTTCCAGCGGCTGGCCACGACCGATCCGGCGGTCCACGAGCCGGGCCTGGCCATGACGCTGGCCCAAACAGCCGTCTACTCCTGGCGGTTGCGGCGCTGGCCGGATGCCCTCTCCGCGGCGGAGCGCTCGGTCGAGATCATCCGACGGCTGGTGGCCGCCGGGCCCGTGGCACCCGTAACCGACCTCACTCGCTCCATGGTGGTGGAGGAATCCGACCTTGCGACGGGCTTGGGCAACCTGGGCTTCTTCCTGTGGGGCGCACGCCGCCGCGACGACGCGCTGGCCGCCCTGCGCGAGGCGGCCGCGATCGAGCGGCGGTTGGCGGAGGTGAACCCGGCTGCCCATGAGCCTGCCCTGGCCGGGACGTTGACGACTCTCGGCATGTATCTCGCGCTAAGCGGGCACGCGAAGGAAGCCCTGGCCGTCGCCGGGGAGGCCGTGGAGATCTTTCGGCGGCTCGCTGAGGTGCGTGCCGCCGAGTTCGAGAAGCCCCTGCGGAAGGCGTGCGAGGCCTACGAGACCGCACGGGACCGACTGGCCAACGAGGGACCCCGGTCCTGGACCATGGAGGAGCACTACGTGACCCTCCTCAACCAGGACGAGGTCTGGCAAGACGCCAAGGACCGCCGCCACCGCCTCGACGACATGGAGCCGCGGTATTGCGGCAACGTGCTGGGCTTCCTCCTCCGGCAGGCCGACGACATCTTCGCGACGTTGGTGGACGGACTTGCCGCCTCCTCCGAAGCACTGGGCCGGTGGGAGGGCGAGGACGCCGGGGCGTGGCTCGCTCGGCAGCCGCTCGCGGTTGCACTGCGCCGTCGCTCTGAGGGCAAGCCCGCCCGGTCCGGGCTCTGCTATTGCGGATACGCGATCCAGTCCGGATGGAATCATGATCATTGCTACCCGGGCATCATCGTCGACTGACACACGCGGCCGGCCGGGCCGGCAGGGGGGAAACTCGTGGGGGATACGGCCGAGTTCGGCCAGACGGTCGTGGAAGTCGTGCAGGAACGCTGGGGCGTCGCGTTGCAGGGCACCGGGCTCATCGACCGCTTCACCGAACCGGGGTGGAGCTACGAGGAGGAGGTGCCCCGCACCTGCCCGGAGTGCGACGGGCGTATGTACGCGCTCCGCAGACCGTACGAATCGGGCGGGCGGGTCTACCGCTACGTGGCCGTCGTCTGCCCGGTCTGCCCCGCGGCGTACACGCTCGCGGACCTCGGAGTGAAGACCTACGACAAGCTGTGGCCGCGACCCACAGCGAAGAAGACCGCGGCCCCGCGGCTCAAGGTGACCGGACCGGCGCTCGTCGCCAGCGTCGAGGAGGCGCTCCTGGGCCCCTGTCCCGTGGAGCCCGGTGTCACCATTACCCCCGTCACCCCTCTCAGGGTCATCGCCGCTTCCACAGGACCGGCCTGGCCCGCGGACCTCCCGGTGCCCAGGGAGCGCGAGCAGCGTCGCCTGATGTGGTGCAAGGTGACCGACCCGGCTTGGCGGCCGCCCGAGGGGGCGGTGTCGGCGGCCGACGACGTCCGCGTCATCCTCCCCGAGGGCCCTGCCTTCGACGACCTGCGCGCGCACCTGGCAGCCCACGGCATACCCTTCCGCAGCGCCCGGCACTGGACCGAGGGCGAACAGGTCGGCACCGTATCCGACTTCGGCACCGCCACGGCACTGGTGGCTCACCCGGTCCGCGCGTTCCCCGCCAACGGTTCCCCGATGCCGCCCACACCCGTCGCCGGCCCCGGGGCCCATGCGGCACGGGACGCGTTCGAGGCCCAGTGGGACGCCCTGGAGGACCTTCCGGCCGCCGATGCCGTCCCGTACATACCAGTGGCCGACCTCGTTCCCGAAGACTGGACTCGCCTACTGCCGTATCCCACCTTCAACCCCGCCCAGGCCGAAGCCGTTCCGGTGGTGATGGACTGCGACGACCACCTGATCGTCGTCGCCCCGACCGGAGCGGGCAAGACGCCGATCGGCATGGTCGCCGCACTGCGGGCGCACGCCCGCGGCCGCAAGGCGGCCTGGCTCGTCCCCCAGCGGTCGCTGACCGACGAACTCGACCGAGAACTGGAGAACTGGCGGCGGCACGGGCTGGAGGTCGTCCGGCTCACGGGCGAGTACGCCGTCGACACCCAACTCATCCGCGAGGCCGACATCTGGGTCGCCACCACCGAGAAGTTCGAGGCGATCTGCCGGAACGGATCGCTCGGCGGCGCCCTCGCCGAGGTCGGCTGTCTGGTCGTCGATGAGATCCACCTGCTCGGCGACCCGGGGCGCGGCGCCGTGTTGGAAGCCGTTCTCACGCGGGTGCGCGAGGACAGCGCCCAGACCCGCATCGTCGGGCTCTCGGCGACCGTGGCCAACGCCGACCAGGTCGCCGCATGGCTGGGAGCCCGGCTGATCGGGACCTCGTGGCGGCCCACCCGGCTGACCTGGCAGATCCCCATGCTCCCCGCGCCGCGCGACGGCGAGCGGTCCATGCAGGCCGTCACCGCCCGCACGGACGCGGCCGTGCAACTGGCCCGGGCCTTCACCGACGAGGACGGCAGTGTGCTCGTCTTCTGCAGCAGCAAGCGCGGGGTGCGCGCGACGGCACTCGCCCTCGCCGCGGACCGGGGCGTGCCGACGCGTGGTGTCGACGCGGACGACACGGAACTCGTCGAGCGGCTGTGCACCAGCGCCGGCGTGGGGCTGCACTACCGCGACTGGCCGTTCAAACGCGAGGCCGAACGCGCCTTTCGGGCCCGCGAGATCGACGTCCTCGTCGCGACCTCCACAGTGGCCGCCGGAGTAAACCTCCCCGCCCGCGCCGTCGTCGTGCGCGACGCCCGGCTGGGCCGGAACCGGATCGAAGTGTCCATGGTGCAGCAGATGTTCGGCCGGGCCGGGCGGGTCGGCGCGGGAGAACGGGAGGGCTGGGCCTTCCTGCTGGCGGACGAGACGGAGCGCCCGGAGTGGCAGGCCCGGCTGACCGCCGGCTACACCGTGCGCTCCCGCATCGGTGACCGGCTGCCCAACCACCTCCTCGCCGAGGTGGTACAGGGCCGCGTGGGCTCGATGAAGGAGGCCGAGGACTGGTGGACCGACACGTTCGCCTTCCACCAGGGGCACGACAGTGTCGAGCCGCTCCATGACGCAGCGCTCTACCTGGCGGAAGCGGGGTTCCTGCGCATTGCCCCCGGCCCCCAAGGCGCGGAATTCCTGGAGGCCACCGAACTGGGCATGCTGACCAGCCGCTTCATGGTCGACGCCGAGCTCGCGCACGAGCTGTCCGAAAGCGTGCGCAGGGTGCAGGTGCCCGAGGACCCCGACCGTGCCGAGGCTCTCCTGACCGAGCTGCTGAGCATCCAGCTTCCCGAACTGGCGGAAGCGGCCTTCAGCGACCGAGCGCGCGCCACGCTGCGGCGGGTGCTGCACCATCAGGGCCGCGCGGAGCGCCTGGGGCACGACCAGAGCCTCCCGGACAAGGACGAGGGCCTGCTGCCGGGCGAACTGGCCCACGCGGTACTGCTGCTGGTCGCCAGGAGCCCACAGCTGTTCGCCGCACGCGGCGGATACGTGCTCGGCATCCCGTCCGACAGCCTGACCGGCATCCTGGACGAGGCCCAGCGCTACCTGGCCTGGCTGGGAGCCCAGGGCGAACTGGGCGCCGTCCACCCCTGGGCGGCCGTCGTGGCCGCGGACCTTTCCGAGCGCATCCGCTGGCGCGTCCTCGGGCCCGGCCGCGGCGCCGGTCGGCTGCTGTGGATGTGCGGGCGGATGTCCACGCCGCAGCTCGCCACTCGCCTCGTCCCGCGCATGTGGCGTGCGGCACGGGACCGAGCCGTCGGCGCCCCGGACTGGACGGGCACCGCCCCACCGCGCGACAGCGCGCTCTCACCGGAGCGCTACCGGGCACTGCTGAAACAGCGAGCCACCGGCGCCGCATTCACCCCGCACTCCGGCTCCGTGCGCGTCGAGGCCCCGCACGGTGCGGTGATCTGCCTGTGGGACGGCGCGACGACGGTCCGGTACACGGCGGACGGCTCGTCGGCCCGCCTGGAGCACCCGCGCGCGGATCCCGACGATCCCTCGACGGGCCGACGGGGAGCAGCGGTCTTCACCCGCGGCGACCACTTCGCCGCCGGCTGGCTCGCGGCCTACAACGGGGTCGGGGCCGTAGGGGAATCCTGAAAAGTCGTGTGTTGCTCACTGACCCGCTGTCACCGACCCCGCCGAAGCCGGCCACTGCGCGTCGTGGCGTCGCAGTAGGCTCGCACGGGCAGGGCTCGGTAGCCATGTCCGGTGCAAGTCGGCTGATCGTGCGCGTCCGGACGGCGAGCAGGCCACGACGGCCTACTTCGGTGATTCGAGCCTGCCCACGCTGATCGCCAGGCCCGGCGGGCTGACCTGGCAGCAGACCTACGACGAGGCGGGCCGCCGCACTTCGCTCACCGACCCCACCGGGGCCACCACCCGCTACGGCTACGACGAGTCCGGTCACCTGGCCTTTGTGACCGACGCACTCGGCCACTCCACGCGTATCCGGTGCAACGCCGCCGGCCTGCCTGTCGAGGTCACCGACCGGGCCGGAGCCACCAGCAGGTACGAGCGCGACGCCTTCGGCCGGGTTGTCGCGATTACCGACCAGCTGGGCGACATCACCCGGCTGACCTGGACCATCGAGGGCAAGCTGACGTCGTACGCGGCGCCCGACGGAACCGTCGAGACCTGGACGTACGACGCCGAGGGCAATCCGCTCACGCACACCGACCGTCTCGGCCAGACCACCACCTTCGAGTACGCACCCTTCGCGACCCTCGCTGCCCGTACCGACCCGGACGGCACCCGTCTCACCTTCAGCCACGACGCTCATATGCAGCTCGTGGCAGTCACCAACGCCCTGGGACAGACCTGGAACTACACGTACGACCCCGCCGGCCAGCTCATATCGGAGAGCGACTTCAACGGCCGGACCGTCGGCTACCAACTGGACGCCGCCGGCCAGGTCGTCTCACGTACCAACCCTCTGGGACAGCGGATCCAGTACTCCTACGACGTACTCGGTCAGCTCGTGGCGAAGAACGCGGACGGGGCGATCACGAGCTACGCCTACGACAGCGCTGGGCACCAGATCCGGGCCACCAGCCCGGACGCCGATGTGCTCCGCACCGTCGACGCTCTCGGCAACCTGATCAGCGAGACCGTCAACGGACTCACCCTCACCCACACCGTCGACGCCCTCGGCCGGAGCACCAGCCGCACCACCCCCAGCGGTCACACCAGCGCCTGGACCTACGACCGGGCCGGTCGCCGCACGTCCCTCGCCACCCCCGGCGGCAGGCTCGACTTCGCCTACGACGCGGCCGGGCGCGAAAACGAGCGCACCCTCGGCGAGCGTCTCACTCTGGCCAGCGCCTGGGACGCCGAGGGCCGCCTCACCCACGTCATCACGCCCGACGGCACACGCTGGCGCTACCTCTACGACCCCTTCGGCCGCCGGATCGCCAAGCACCGCCTGGCTGGGGACGGTGTCACCGTCGAGGAGCGGACCGACTTCACCTGGGACGGCTCACGGCTCGCCGAGCAGACCACCCACGCCCCGTACCTTCCCGGGCCCTACACCATGAGCTGGGACCACCGGGGCCTGCACCCGCTCGCCCAGACCGAGACCATCACGACCCCTGCGACGGCCGACACCCCGCAGGACCAGATCGACCGCCGCTTCTTCGCGATCGTCACCGACCTCGTCGGCACCCCGACCGAACTCGTCGACACGGCCACCGAAACCATTGCCTGGCGGGCCACGACGACCCTCTGGGGCGATACCACCTGGGCCACCGGCAACACCACCCAGACGCCGCTGCGCTTCCCCGGCCAGTACTTCGACCCCGAAACGGGCCTCCACTACAACCTCAACCGCTACTACGACCCCCAAACCGCCCGGTACACCAGCCCCGACCCGCTCGGCCTGAGCCCCGCGCCCAACCCCGACGCCTACGTCCACAACCCGCACACCTGGTGCGACCCCCTCGGCCTCATGGCGCAAAACCAGGTGAATCCGCTCAAGAAGGAGCTGATGGACCTGGCGAGGCAGCGGAAGCAACAAGTCCATGATGGGCTCGGTGAGGATCAGAAGCCGCCCGGCGCCTACGCTGCGGGCAAGGACCGGACCACCGGTAAGGTCTATTACGGGGAGAGTGGCCCGGGCACTGGGCATGAGCAGGCCGTGATTGACGCGATGCCCGAGGAGTCGCACCACAAAGATGGCCGCCCGGCGAACGTCTGCGGTGAACCACGGATGTTCACCAATGCGATCAAGGACGGCGCAGACCCGAAGAACATCGACCTGGTGACCATCAACCTAAAGGGCAAGAAATTCCCCATGTGTGACAACTGCAAGACATGGGTGCCCGGCTTCGGAGGAGAGGTCCTGACAGGATGAACAACACCCCTGACCGTCCAGCGGTTCAGCGGCTGCGAGCTGCCGTTGCGGGAGAGGCGCGCATTGAGACCGGTCCGTTGGACGTCGAGGACGTCTGTCGCCGATACACCGGAGAAGGTTACGAAGTCACCTCTCGCCTGCGGGACTTCCTGGCCGACTATGGGGAACTCACCGTGATCTGGATGTGGCGGCAGCACGAGGTAGAGCTCACGACTTCGGTAGAGCGAACCCTGGAAGCTACGCACGCTCTCCCCAGGAATGTTCGCATCGACGCGAAGCGCATCGGCCAGCCCCTCGTGCTGATCGGTACAGCCTGGGACACCGAAGACGTTGTGCTGCTGGCCGAGAACGATGACGTCTTCATCTCCGGCGACGCCGGGATCCAGCGGATCGCCAACGGCTTCGAGAACGCCATCCGCGCCATCGGAACGGACAGCTGGGACAAAACCTTTTTCTGAGTCACATGCCGTCCCCGGCAGAGCAACGGGCACCGGGTCAGTTTTCGTCATCGCCGGTCTCCCGGACCAGCTGCTCGTCAAGCTCGCTCGCTCATCGCTGGGCCCAGCTTTGAGATGGACGACGTATCTGGTGATGACCAGGGGGTACGGGCCGCCGATGGAGAGGATGTCGGCCAAGAGTCGGCGGTGGAGTGCTGAGGTTCACGCGGCCGCGGCGGACGTCCCGTCGGCCAGGGCCGGGAAGGCTGCTTCCCGCGCGTCGAAGACGTAGCGCACGGCGTCGAGCACCAGCCGGTGACCGTAGCTTTCCGGCCGCCCAGGGCTACAGGGCTACGTCAGCCGCAGCTCACCCTGCATCACCGGCATGTGCGTATGGTTCAAGTCCCCCCTCGGACACGAACCATTCACCAACATCGTGCGGGTCGGGAGTACTCCCGACCCGCACGATGCGTTGTGCGTACTGGTATGTCATACGCAGCCCGAGGGCCCGGTACAGCCGGTTCTTCTTCCCGCCGGCCGCGGTCCGGAGGACATCGGCCGTGTCGCCCGCCGCATCGACAAGCTCCGCGATTCGTGCGCGGGGGAGCACGGTGGGCTTGCGGGTGCGCATCTGGGCGTACGAGCTGGGACTGGAACATCCGCTCAATCGTGGCTGCTTTCCGGCCGGGGGTGAACTGCCGGGAGATCCACTGGTCGAGCTGGGGTACGAGGTCCCGCTCGCGAAACAGGATGGTGCGGGGATGGGTGATCTTGTTGGCGAGTGCGTACTCGTGGGCGAAGCGGCCTGGCCGGCGTCGTCAGGCAGCCCAGCTGAACCGCGATCTGCTTCACCCGCATCCCGTCGGCGGCTTCCGGCGCGGCGAGCACTGACAGGATCTGCTGGTACTCCGGCGCGAGCGCCTCCACACCGATACCCGCGACCCGCGGCGGCACTACGGATCCCGCCACCGCAGCCCTGACTGACCCCGTCTGTCCGGCCGACGGGTCATCGGACAGGCCTTAGCAGCTGCACGACCGTCGCCCGCGCACCGGCCAACCGCTCAAGATCGCGCTCCGCCGCTTGGAGCGCGGCCGGAACCTGCTCGGCTTCCTCCCGCAGCCGCACCACCTCTTCCCGGACCTTCTTCTCCGTGGCCTCCAGCAGACCGACCACCGACGGCACCAGCCACCTCCACGAACGAGACGAACGGACGGATCACGGCCATCTCTCCTGTCGCCAAGCGGAGTTCATGCCCACCCGCCCCGATCCAAACGATCACGTTCGGAATGCAGATGGCGTCTCATGCAGCGGAGCTGAAGACTGGAAGGTAGCCGCGGGACTGGCCGATGGCGGTGGGGCGGTAGGACTCGTCGATGGGGAAGGTGACGCTGTGCAGCCAGGACCTGCCGGAACAGAGCTCGTGGCCGGCGAAGGCGGCGTTGACGTCGGCGAAGCGGAAGCCGTGGTCGTGGGCGCGCTTCTTGGTGAGGGAATTGATGTCGTTGGCGGCGGCGTTGATTGCGGCACGGGACCTCTCGGAGAGGCCGACGGAGCAGCTGCCGTTGAGCTTGAAGAAGCGCGCATAGCCCAGGACCACTACCCGCGTGTGGGGAGCCTTCCCTTTGATGGCGTCGTACACGGTGTCGAACCGATGGGGCAGGGCGGTGTTGATGTACTTCCTGGCCCGGGCGACGCGGGCCAGACAGGCGCTCTCACCCTGGACAGCGCACGTCGTCATGGTGTCGGCGAATCCGGCGTCGTTGCCGCCGACGGTGATACTGACCAGCCCCGTGGAGCTGTTGAGCGGGCCGAGTTGTTTGCTCACCACATCACCCGTCGTGGCCTGCGAACAAGCCGTGAAGGAGAAGGACGAAGGGGAGTGCGCCGCGGCCCACAGGGCCGGATAGGAGTAGGCGCTGCGCTTGCAAGGGCCGCTGGCGCTGTCGTAGCTGCCGGCACGCGGCGAACTGGACAAGAACGCGGACGGATTCGAGTGCGACGTCCGGATCCTCGACGCCGAGGGCCGGGCGCTCGTCGAGTTCGTCCGCGTATCGCTCAAGCGCATGCGCAACCGGCACTCCACACGGTTATCCGCCGTGGAGCCGATGCCTGCGCGCGCTGGAAGAACGGGCGGACCGACGGCGACCGCATGTTAAGTCCATGTTGAGTGGTGGGTCAGCGTGTTCCGGATCCTTGTGTCACGGGACGCCGCACCAACGGCGGCGTCGAAGTGCGGGATGAGGAGCAGGCATGGACCGGATTCCGGTGTGTATCCGCGCCGATGACCCGATTTCGCAGGTCGGGGTGGTCGGTGCCCTCCGGCCGCGGCCAGAGGTGCAGGTGATCGCCGACACGGACCTGGACGAGGCGAAGGTGGCCCTTGTCGTCACGGCCGGAGTGAGCGAACACAGCCTCCAGGTCCTGCGATCGGTCGGTCAGGCGAGCGAGGCACGGCTGGTGCTGGTCACCGCGGAGATAGACGAGTCCGAGCTGGTGACCGCGGCGGAGGCGGGCGTGGTCGGGGTGGTCCGGCGTGGCGAGGCCACCCCCGAACGGCTGGTTTCCGTGGTCCGCTCGGCCGCTGTGGGGGAAGGAGCCGTACCACCGGATCTGCTGGGCCGGCTGCTCGGCCAGGTCGGCCGCGCGCAGCGTCAGGTGCTGGGGCCCCGCGGGCTGACCTTCAACAACCTCAGCGAGCGGGAGACGGAGGTGCTGCGGCTGGTTGCCGAAGGGCTCGACACCGCCGAAGTCGCCCTCCGGCTCGCCTACTCGCCGCGTACCGTGAAGCAGATCCTCCACGACGTCCAGATCCGCTTCCAGCTCCGCAATCGCTGCCATGCCGTCGCCTACGCGTTACGGCACGGCCTGATCTGATGACGGCGCAGCGGAAACGGCTCGCGCTGGCGGCTCGCGATGACGTCCCGCATCGTGGGAACCACGGAGTGCTTCTCAACCTCCTTGTCCCACAAGGAGGTTGGCGCGACAGCGCAGACCTCCGGGAGACCGGGGACACCGCCGCCCTCGGCGATGAGGGTGCCCGCCCGGTGTCGATGCGACGGCCGAGGCGGGCGAGTCCGGTGTATGCCGTTGGGAACGGAAGTGCGGTTGAGAGGTGGAACGGCCATGACAAGGGTTCCGAAGCAGGGGACCGGGGACCTTGGGGAGCCGGAGGATGGACACGGCGCATCGGCGGATCCCTCCGACGCCGAACTCGTCGCGCGTGTCCGGAACGGGGACGATGCATCGTTTGTGGTGCTCTATGAGCGGCACTTCGCGTCGGCCTGCCGTCTGGCCGGTTGCTATGCGACCACTCCGGCGGATGCGGAGGACCTCGCCTCCGAGGGTTTCGCCCAGGTGCTTGGCGCGATCCGGGCCGGCGGCGGCCCGCAGCGGGCCTTTCGGCCGTATGTGCTGACCGTGGTCCGGAGGCTCGCCGCCAGCGATGCGGTGCGGGAGAAGCGCGCCACGCCCACGTCGGAGGTGGAGGTCTATGCGCCCTTGCTCCCCTTCGAGGATCCGGTGCTCGCCGAGCTGGAGGCGTCGCTGATCGGGCGCGCCTTCGCCGCGCTGCCCGAGCGGTGGCAGACCGTGCTGTGGCACACCGAAGTGGAGGGGGAGAGCCCTGCGCAAGTGGCGCCCCGGCTGGGGTTGTCCGCCGGCGCAGTCGCCGCACTGGCCTGCCGCGCTCGCGAAGGGCTGCGTAAGGAGTATCTACAGGCGCACCTGTCCGAGCAGGAGATGGCACGGGAGTGCCGCAAGTGCGCCGGGAAACTGGCCGCCTATCTGCGCGGCTCCCTGGGGCCGAGGGACCGGCGCCGGGTCGAAGAACACCTCGACACATGTGACCGCTGTCCCCGGCTGCTGCTGGAGCTGCGCGAGGTCTCCGGCAGCCTGCGCGGCATGATGGCCCCGCTGCTCCTGGGACCGACGTTCGCCGGATACTTCGGCTCGCTGGCCGATGCTTCACCGGACGAGACGGGGGCGGGGCCTACACCGGACGGGACGGAGGACGGATCGGCGCATCAGCAGGCGGAGGGACCCGGGGGGCGGGACGGGGACGGGGCCGACGACGGGCACCACGCGGGCGACGGTGGCGAGCCCGGGCTGTTACGACGCCGCGGAGGCGTCGGGAGCTCATCTCCCGGCACCGTCGTCATCACCCTCTCGCTGGTCGGAGGTCTCACCGTTGCGACCGTGGTCGGCGCACTGACCCTCTCGCCCAAAGACCCTTCACACCCTCGTGCGCAGGGCAGGGCGCCCGCCGCGACACCCACCCCCGCGTCGCCGCAGCCCACGCCGTCCGGCCCGGAACCGGCTCCGTCGACCAACCCCCCGTCGGGCAGCCGGCCGCTCCGGCCAGGGCCCGGCCGGGCAACGCGGACTCCCGGAGGCACTTCCGGTCCCGCAGAACCCGGTACGACCACCCCCTCCGGCACCCCCTCGGATCCGCCCAACTCGCCCACGTCGCCGCCTCGTTCGCTGCTGGCCAACGGAGACCTCGAATCGCCGGCCTTGCAATCCCCCCTGACCCTCTCCAAGGCGGGTGACACCATCGGGCCGTGGCAGGTCGTCGAGCACTCCGTGAATCTCACGCGCTCGGACGCCCTGAAGGCGGCGCATGGCCGGCAGTCGATCGATATGAACGGCGATCCGACCGATACCGATCCCGCCACTAACGGTGCGATCGCCCAGACCTTCGCCACTACGGCCCACCGCCCGTACACGCTCAGCTTCGCCCTCGCGGGCAACGTCACCTGCGCTCCGGTCGTCAAGACACTCCGAGTCCAAGTCGGCCCGGCCACACGCGATTTCTCCTTCGACACCACGGGGCGTTCGGCATCCGACATGGGCTGGCGGCAGGAGACCGTGCGCTTCACCGCGCAGAGTGACCAGACCACGCTGCGCCTGTCGAGCACCACCGATGCCAGCAGCCGGTGCGGGCCGGAGATCGACAGTGTCAAGGTCGTCCAGGCATAGGCCGTTGTCAGTACGGAGGACACAGGACGCCACGGCAGACCGTCCCGTCAACAGCTGCCGGACAGGCTGGGACCGGAGGCGTCGATGCCGAGCGAGGAAAGCATCGCGGCGTACCTGCGGCGAACCTGCTCGGCGGCGGCGGGTGCGCCGAGGTGCTGGTGGGCCCTGATCAGCAGGTGCCACCCCGCGTCGTGGCAGGCATCGATGATCAGGCACTTCTCGGCTGCGGCCACCGCTTCCCGAGGATTGCCGGTGGTGAGTTCCGCGGCGGCCAGATCCGCGGCGGCATTGGCCGCCTGCCGCCGGTACATCTCCCGGTCGTGCTGGAGCCACTCGGCGGGGCCGTCCTCGGGCAGCAGCTCACCGCTGTACGAGGCGAGCGCCTCCCGCAGGCCCCCCACGGCCGAGTCGGTGTCCCCGGCCGACCTCGCCTGCCTGCTGCGGGTCAGTGCGGTCTGGAACGCCAGGGTGTCGAGATAGGCGTCGGCAGGCAGATTGAGCAGGTAGGCGTCGCCGGTGCGGACCACCAGCCGTGGCTGACGGCGTTCCCGGTCCGGTTCCAGCAGCCCCCGCAGACTGGAGATGGCCACATGCAGATTGCCCGTGGCCGACGAGGATCGGACATCCGGCCAGAGCGCCTCCATCAGCGCTTCCCTGTGCACAGGCTGACCCGCCCGCATGGCGAGCAGACGCATCGCGGCGCGAGCGCGGGGACGGATCTTCATCCAGTCGACGATCCGATCCCCGATGGCCATGCGGAATCCGCCGAAACACCAGATCGCCACACGGGCGGTGCGCTCCGCGCGGTGCGTGGCGGCCGGCGTCTGTGGTCGGCGCCGGCCGGGCCGCCGGACCGGGGCGGCGGGGGCAGCGGGGGCGGCCGTCGTCCCTCTGCCGTGCCGGTGCGGGTGGGCGCCGGGTTCACGGGCCGTCGGCTGATCATCGGCGTCGAGCAGGGCGAGGAGGCGTCGGACCGATGAGCGGACGGCCTCGGTGTCGGGTTCATCGGCATCGGCATCGGGCCCGCCGGTCCCCTGGATCAGGTGCAGGGCGATCCCGAGCAGCCACAGCCCTACGTCTGTCCCGGGCACGTCGGTGGACTCAGGTCCGGTGGTGTGGTGATCGGCCCCCCTGCCGATCGGGTGGTATCCGGGTCCGTCCGCGGCGGGCTTTGGCGCGACGGCACTCATCTCTGGGGGCTGGAGTGCGTGACAGTTGGTATCCACGCCTATTAGTGGCCCGAAGTGCCGCCCTATGACGGCAGAATTCCAAGATTTTTCTGCCGCACGCTGATCGGCACCGGGTGCACGGTGAACGGCACCCTGTGACAGTGCCGGGTGATGCGGTGCTACAGCGCCTGAATATCGACTGTAGAAGCGGGCCCGGTCGCCAACAGCCGCCCCGCGGGCGCACTTTCGGGCGGCCCGGGCCACCCCATGGACCGTTCCGACGACCGCTGTGGCGGCACCGCCCGGTGGCTGAGGATGAGGACGCAGAGAGACGCTCGGTCGGCGCGGTCCGGTGACCGCTGCGGAGTGGAGACCGGGCAGGACGACTGCATCCGAGCCGCACCCGGCGTCGGTCCAGCACGGCCGCGTCGACGAGAGGACGATCCGCTGTGCGTCTTATGACCTCCCCGTTACCCGCCCTGCCGCATGCGATGGACTGCTCGCTACTCGCAGCCGGCATCGACTGGGACGCTGTCCGCGTGCCCCGCAGCATCGGCGTGTGCTGCCTGGACATCCTCGGCGGGCGCAGCGCCGCTGTGGTCGAGGACCCCCGCGAGTCCGCCCTCTACTGGTTCATCGCCACAGGCGCGTCCGCCGGCTGGGATGTCGCACAGACCCGCCCGCTCGGCATGACCCAGTACCTGGTGGTGCCGCCGCTGCACCGGGTTGCAGGGCCCGGGCTGCACTGGCGGATCCGTCCCGCCGAGGGCCGGCTGATCACCGATGTGCGGGCACTGAGAGTGGCTGTCGAGGGTACGATCGGGCCTCTGGTCCCTCCCGGCACGAAGCCACCTGACCGCCCTCCGGCCGCCTGACCGCCCTGAGGGCGCCCCGAAGCCCCGTCCCACACCCCCGGGGACGGCTGGTCCGCCGACAGGGGCGCGGATCGAGAAGGCCGTCCCGTCCCTTTCCTCCGCCTCCAAGAGAGGAAGAGGGGTGGGGCGGCTGCCTGTTGAACTCCGCATACTGAACGCCGGCCTCTGGGCGGCGGCTCGTCCAGCAGCAGGGCCAAGCCGGCAGCGACGCTTGGATAACGCCGCACCACGCCTCACATCGAGGAGAACGTATGCACCGAAGGTCCAGAAGAACCCTCGCAGCCCTGGCGTCCGTGCTGGCCGTGCTGTTCCTGACCGTCGCCGGAGTCGTCCACGCGGCGCCCGGCAGGGTACCCGCAGGTCCGCAGGTGAGCACCCTGGGCACCGACTCCTCCCGGTCGAGCCCAGGACCCGTCGTCGGGAGCTCGGCGTACGACTACGCCCCGAGCATCATGGTGGACGGCGTCTACAAGATGTGGTGGTGCGGTCAGACCCCGGAAGGGAAGGTTCCGGGCGATGACATCCTGTACGCGGAGTCGGCCGGCCCCAACGGCCCGTTCCATGCACGGGACGCTTCGGCACCACACCAGATCGTGTTCGAGGGAACCGGCACCGGCAGCTTCGACAACCAGCACACCTGCGATCCGTCGGTCGTACGGGTCGGCGGCACTTACTACCTGTACTACGGTGCCGAGCGGCACGACGGTGAGCCCACCACGATCGGTGTTGCCTCCAGCCCCGACGGCATCCACTGGACCCGGCTCAACAACGGCCGGCCGATCATCACGCCCGCGGATCAGCAGCACAACCAGAACACTTACGGCGCCGGCCAGCCCAGTGCGCTCTACCTCGACGGCGAGTTCTACCTGTTGTTCACCGACACCACCGGTGCGGGCGCGCTCGGCAACGGAGCCGGCCAGTTCGCCTGGCGGTCACCCGATCCGACCTTCCAGTCACATGTCGAGGTCGTCACCGCCTCCGGCTGGCAGGCCAAGACCGACGCCAACTCGCGCGGCTTCTCGGTGGCCAATGCCTTCTCGGCGGACTGGCAGTACTCGGACGCCCTGAGCGCGTTCATCGTCGCCCACGACGACGCGCCGGGCCAGACCACGTTGACCTTCCTCGGGTCCCGCGACCTCACGACGCACCCGTACGCCGAGGTGGCCATCCCCGGCCAGTGGTCGGAAGGTCCCGGCATCGTGTCGCGCCCGGACAAACACTCCGTCGCCCCAGGGAACAACGACTGCGGGCGGATCCCCGTCGACGTCTTCCACTCCAGCACCGGATCTCCGCCCCAACAGTTGACCCACGACGGCCTCGACCTGCTCAGCGGCCGGAGCTGTGCGTCGATGCCGGGCAGCCAGATCGCCGCGCTGTACGAGGGCTACGGACTTCAGGCCGAGGGGCTTCCCGCTGCCGTTGTGGTGAACGGCCGGCGCCTCCAGATCGAGGACGCCGCCGTCTACACCGATCTGACCCGCAACCCGCTCAACGTACCGTCGTCGATCTACACCGCCATACCGTATGGCGCCGCGCTGCACGACCACGCAACGGTGCTCGGAGCACCGGGCCTTCCGGGGGCATTCCAGCTGGACGACGACACGCTGTGGCCGGTCGACGCCCCTCAACTGGTGCTGGACAACCACTCCTCGGTCACGATGGTGAACCCTGCGAGCTGGCAGTCGCACCCGCGCGGCCCGGACCTGTCTTACCTCCGATAACAGCGTCATGTGGAGGGGCGGTCAGAAGACCCTTTGGTCTTCCGGCCGCCCCATATTCATGGCCTCGGATGCGCTCGGCCCGGCCGAGAGACCCACATGGTGGCGGCCGCAGGAACCCGGCCCGGCCAACGGCGAATGGAGGAGCGGACACACTTTCGTGCAGTTCGGCCGCGGGGATGATGCCACAGCAGGCGGCCCTTGTCGTCGGTGAGCGCGAAGGAAGAGCAGGCCGTGGACCTTGCGTTTCCCGCCGGAGTGGGGCGATTGCTGTCCCAGAACGAGAAGGTGAAGTCGAGCGATGAAGCAGGGTGCGGATGCCGCACCGAGACGCCGGCTGGACTTGCTGCGCGGGCGCGAGCCGTGAACAAAGCCACCACTGACACCGGCAGCGTCGCAAGACCAGCGCCAGAGCCGCGTTCGTGGAGCGCGACGCGGCCTCTCAGCGCTTTCGGTGCTTTCCGTGAGCTCCTTCCGCCCTCGGCAGCCAACGTGCCGTGGCGGTGCCGAAGATGCTCTTGTCCGCCCTCCCGCCCGTCGGTTGCGGGCCGGCCCATGTACGCAACGGAGGGTGGCCGACGAAGGCGCCGAAGAGCAGCGCGGCGGCCGTGGCGGCGAGCACCCCCGGCACCATCGCGTAGAGACCGGTCCGTAACGGGCCGAGCAGCGGGTCGATGTGCTTCCAGAGCGCCACGGTGAGCGCACCCGCCACCATGCCGGTCAGGGCCCCGGCTTTGGTCATCCGCGGCCAGTAGAGCGACAGCAGGAGCACCGGGCCGAAGGCGGAGCCGAACCCGGCCCAGGCGTAGGCGACGATGTCCAGCACGGCGTCGCCGCTGCAGAGCGCGATCGCATAAGCCACCAGAGCGACGCCGATCACGGACCCGCGGGCGATCCACACGAGCGCCGCGTCCGAGGCCCGCCGGTAGAGGAAGGCACGGACGAAGTCGTCCGCGAGGGACGTCGCCGAGACCAGCAATTGGCTGTCCGCGGTGGACTTGATCGCGGCGAGTACGGCCACGAGCAGCACACCGGTGATCCATGGGTCGGACAGCTGCGTGGACAGGGCGATGTACACCAATTCCGGTTTGCCGAGCGGATGCTGGAGCTGGGCGATCCCGATGAGCCCGATGAGGACGGCACCGGTCAGGGCGATGATCAACCAGCTCACACCGGTGCGCCGGGCTGCGGGGATGTCGTGTGTGCTGCTGATGCCCATGAAGCGGGCCAGGATGTGGGGTTGCCCGAAGTAGCCGAGCCCCCAGGCGAGCATGGATATCGCCGCGACGGCACCGAGAGGTTTGCCGGCGCCCCACTGGCCGTCGGCGAAACTTGTCCGTGCGCTCATGTCGAGCACCGACGGCGCCTTGGAGGTGAGCGCGTTGAGCAACGGGCCGAGGCCGCCGAGCTGCCAGATCCCGATCACGGGAAGGGCGAATGCCGCGAGGACCATGAGGGTGCCTTGTACCGAGTGCGAGGTGCTCACGGCGCGGAAGCCGCCCAGGGCGGAGTAGGTGACCATCACCGCGGCGAAGACCGTGAGCCCGAAGGTGAACCCCGTGCCGAAGAGTTGACCGACCAGCATCCCGCCCGCGGCGAGGCCGCTCGCCACGTAGATGGTGGAGAACACGATGGTGACCGCCGCCGAGACGGTGCGCAGCACCCTGCTGTCGTCCTCGAACCGTTCTTCCAGGTATGCGGAGAGTGTCACGGAGTTGTTCGCCAGCTGGGTATAGGCGCGCAGACGGGGCGCGACAAACCGCCAGTTGAGGTAGGTACCGATGACCAGTCCGACCGCGATCCATGTGGCGCCGACCCCTGCCGCGTACACGGCACCGGGCAGGCCGAGAAACAGCCAGCCCGACATGTCACTGGCTTCAGCGGACAGGGCGGCGGTGAACGCGTTGAGCCGGCGGTCGCCGAGGGCGAAGGCGGCGAACGTCCGCGTCTCCTCGTAGAAAGCGATGCCGCTGGCGATCAGCGCCAGCGTGAAGATCCCGAAGATCAGCATGACCGGCACAATCTGCGTCAGCTTCAGTTCCATGTTCTCCCCGGCAGTTTCCTTTTCCCGTGGTCGGTTCCGTGGACTCTAGGAGCGCGCCCGTCCTGCGGCAGTCGGCGAGGGTGAACACTTTCGCGCACTGCGGCTGCCCGAAGAACCGCCCTCATGGGGGCTGTCCGCGGGAGCGCCGGACGCGAGCATCTGACGGACTGCGCAAGGGTGATGGCCTCTTCCGATGCCCCAGGGCCCTTCCGATGAACCCGCAGGCACCTCAGGACCCCCAGGAGAACCGAATGACGGCAACGAACACCGGCGAGCAGACACCCGGCGGCCGTGACCGTCCGCCCGCACCGGACACCATGCGCCGCGCTCTCACCAGCGACCTCATACGTCTTGGCAGAATCGACAGCCACCGCGGCGGCGGTATCTCGCCCGCTGCGGTCGCCAGGGGCTACGAGACAGCGTGGCGCATCGCGGACCAGTGGCTGCCGCTGGCTCGACAACGCCGCCGGGCCACGTCGGGCTCGAAAGCGGATCGGGAGCGGTGGGACGCGCTCATCAAGGCCGCCGCTCGGCCTGCCCAGCCGGTCGGGCGCCCCTCGTTCTTCGGCCTCGTGGAACTGGCATGGAGCGTCCGTGACCTGCTGCGCACCTTGCGCGATACCGAGCCGCCCTGTGTGCCGGTCGCTCAGGTCGCGGCACGGATCGCCGAGGCCATCGAGGACGGTCACTACCCGACCGGCGCGTCGCTCAGCCCGGCCAGGATCGCGGCAGACCGGAATCTCCCCGTCGGCAGTGTGAAACTCGCTCTGACCGACCTGGCCGAGAGGAAGGTGGTCGAACTGAGCGCGACCGGCCGCGCCCGCATCACCTGGCCCGGTCCCACCGACCGTCCGCAGCAGATCGCGGATACGCTACGGGAGCTGATCGCCGCGGGCGCCTATCCTCCCGGGGCGCAGCTGCCGGTCAGGCCGGTACTCGCCCGCAATCTGGTGTGCTCCAGGCCCCCGATCTCTGCCGCGATTCGCCTCCTCATCGACGACGGAACCCTGATCTGCTACCCGGGGCAGCGGCCCAGGGTGCGAACGGGGCACCCCCACACGGGGACCAAGGCCATCGTCTACGCCCGCGCGTTCGCTCAACTCCCCGACCTCGGCGGACCGGTGGATCTGAGCGACACCCGTATCCGCGAAGTCGTCCGCGTGACCCAGTCCTGGTGGAAGGCCCGCCTCTCTCCGCATCCCGCCACGCTGGACCACTACTTCGCCCAGCTGGTCGGCATCGCCCGCCACCTCATGACCCGGGCCGGGGTCTCGGAGCCGTGCAGGGCAGCGCACGGTGACCGGCACCAACCCCAGGGGCGCCAGAAGCGCCCGGAAGCTCAGGTACACCTTGACTCCGTGATCGCGCGCGTCACCGTCGGCGCGACGAGCGCCGCCCAGGCCGCCCCCGAGCACCGCCTCTGGCGTACCGCGTGCTTTGCGGCGGCCGTCCACGACCTGCTGAAGCTCACCGAGGCGACGGGCGGTAATGCCACGCGGGCTTCGTGACGGCGCCGAGTGACAGGCCCTGGCCGGACGACCTTGCCCTGGACGGCCTTGTCCTGGACGAGCTCGTCCAGGACGGCGGACCCGGCTGCGAGCACGGGTGCGCGGAGCGCTCATCGCTTCCGGTACCCCTGGGCGACCTCCTCGGCCATTGCCTGCGAGTTGTCCAGGGCCTGGCGGACGGATTCGGCTCCGGCGATGGCGTTGCTGATCTCATACGAGACCTTGGTGCCGAGATCGGCGAACTCCGGGATGCCGACGAACTGAATGCCGATCGCCGGCCGTGGCTGGAGGCCGGGGTTGCGGGGATCGGCGCTGGTGATCGCATTGCGGGTGACATCGGCGAACCCGGATGCCGCGGCACGGTAGTCGGGGTTGGCGTAGGTGGAGGCGCGCGTGCCGGCGGGCACGTTGGCCCATCCGCTGGTCCGTCCTACGAGTTGCCGGTATTGCTTGCTCGAGGCCCAGGAGAGGAACCTCCAGGCATCATCGGACCGTTCGGATGTCTTCCGCACGCCCCAGGCCCAGGTGTAGAGCCATCCTGAGCTGTTGGTCTTCTCGACCGGGGCGGGTACGTAGCCGATCTTGCCCTTCACCGGCGAGCCCGTGGCCTCCAAGGAGCCTGCCGCGGCCGTGGAGTCGTACCACATGGCGGTCCCGCCACGGGTGAAGTTGTCGAGGCACTCGGCGTACCCGGACTCGGCGGCGTTGCCCTCCTGGCCGTGCTTCCGGACCAGGTCGACGTAGAATTCGGTGGCGGATTCAAAGGCGGGCGAGGTGAGTTGTGCCTGCCAGTCCTTGGTGAACCACGTTCCGCCGAAGGTGTTGACGACGGTGGTGAGCGGAGCGATCAGCTCGCCCCAACCCGGCTGGCCACGCAGGCAGATGCCCTTCATGCCGGGCTGCGCGCCATCCGCCTTGGCTGCCAGATCAGCGACCTGCCGCCATGTGGGATGGGCTGGCATGGTCAGCCCTTTGGCTGCGAAGACGTCCTTGCGATACATCAGGAAGGACGACTCGCCGTAGAACGGTTCGGCGTAGAGCTTGCCGTCGTCCGCGGTCAGCGAATCCCGCAGCGGCGCGAGAATGTCGGCCTGATCGAACGCCGTGTCCTTCGACGCGCGCCCGTTCAGCGGCAGCAGCCAATGGTTCTTGGCGTAGAACGGCACCTCGTAATTGCTGATGGTGGCGACGTCGTACATCCCGGCCGGACTGGAGAAATGCAGGCGGGCCTTCTCTCGGACCTCGTTCTCCGACAGCACGGTGAATTTGACCTTGATGCCGGTCTCTTTGGTGAAATGCTCCGCGGTGAGCTTCTGCACCTCCAGCATCTGCGGATTGTTGACCATCAGCACGTTGATGACGTGGTCGGACGAACCGTCGGCGCCGGCACACCCCGCAAGCAGCGTGCCGGCAGCTATTGCCACCACCGCAGTGCGAAACCGGAGTTCTCTGTGAGCAGTTCGGGTCAACCTGATCGGCTCCTCTGTCTGGCCCACCTGGTGGCGGCGGCCCCGATCCCCTTCCGGTCTACGGGGGAGGAAGAGGACCGGGGCGGCCTTGAGAAGGTCTGCCCGCTCACCCCTTCGCCAACGGGCAGACCCAACCGCCCCTCTGAAGAGCCACGGGGCTCGGGGCGGGACCTCAGACCCGGCCGGGCGTCCCCCCTAGGCCGCCCCTGAGGCGCGTGCCTACAGCGTGGACCTGGCGAGCTCTGCCGGAAACGGCCGTGCGGGCGGCCGTTTGGGCGGCTCCGTCGGACGATCGGGCACCGGCAGGCCGGTCGCCTCTTTGAAGACAGCTGTGAAGACAGCTGTGAAGACATCGAGGATGCGCGGGTAGCCCGTACGCCTGCCCCAGCGTTCACGTGAAGCTGCCTCAATGACTGCCCTTGTATCCGTTACCAACGGCTCCCCGCCGGCCGATGATTCAAGCGGCCTTGGCGAACCGCTCAACCCCGTTCCGGGCCGCGGCGTCCACTGCCCTCCCGGCGAACGATGGGAGACGTATGACCATCCCCACCCAGCCTTCCGAGGCCACTGCACAGCCCGGGCCGACGATGCCCCGGAAGTACGCCGCGATCATGTATCCCGAACTGCCCAGCCTTTTCCAGGAGATCGCCGCCGAACTGAAGCGCGCGATCCCCGAGTACGCCAAGCTGGTCGACGGCCCGTACTGGGAAGTGCTCCAAAAGGGCGTGGAGATGAGCGTGACGACGTTCGTCGACCGGGTCGCCAGCCCCGGCTCACCAACCACCCAACGCGATGAACTGTGCCGTCGGTTCGGCCGGTTCGAGGCGTACGAGGGGCGGAGCTTGGACAACCTTCAGGCCGCCTACCGGATCGGAGCCCGGCTGGCGCTGCGCCGCGCTCGCAAGGTCGGACGCCGCTACAACGTGTCGCCGGCGGTGCTGCTGACCTTTGCCGACTCCCTCTTGGCGTACGTGGAGGAGCTGGTCGAGGTCTCCCGCGTCGGCTATCTGGAAGCCAAGTCGGAGCTCAGCGAGGAGCCCGACGACCGGCGCCGGCTGCTGCTGCGGCTGCTCCTCGCGGATCCGTCGGCGCCGCGCGCCAAGATCGCCGAACTGGCGCGGTCCACCGACTGGCCGCTGCCGGAGACGGTGACCGTGCTCGCCCTGCACACCGGCGCCCGGCTGTCGCGGCCCGCCCTCGACGGCGACGTGCTCATCGATCTCGCCGACGTCCAGCACCACCTGCTCGTTCCCGGGCCCCTCGACGACGACCGGATCGCCTCGCTGAGCGGTGCGTTCATGGATCTGGGCGGGGCGGTGGGGCCGACGGTGCCGCTCGCCGACGCCGCCGAGTCGCTGCGCTGGGCCCGCCGGGCGCTGGAGCTGGCCGAGGCCGGCGTGATCGGTCAGGCTCCGCTCGTACGCAGCGAGGAGCACTGGATCACACTTTGGCTGTTGTCCGAGAGCACACTGGTCGACCACCTCGCGCAACGGCAGCTCGCCCCGCTGGCCGGGCTCACCCCCACTCAGCGCGACCGGCTCGTGGAGACCCTGCGGGCGTGGTTCACCGCTCGGGGGAACGCTGTTGACATGGCCGAACTCCTCCATGTGCACCCCCAGACGGTGCGCTATCGGAAGCGCATCCTGGAGCGGGCCTTCGGTGACCAACTCGGCGATGCGGACCGCAGATTCGCCACCGAAGTCGTACTGCGCGCGCTGGACCTGCGCCGGCGCGCCGCCCTTCCGCCGAACCCACCGCGCGAGCGCCCGCAGGAGGGCTGACCCGCCAGAAGCGCCCTGGCCCCGGCCCACCCGGCCGGGGCTTTGGTTTGCCCGTAAGCGGGCAGCGCCTGCTCAAGGCCAAGCACACCTCAGGGGCTTCGACTGGGGGCTGAAAACGCGCTGTCCGAACTGGCCCAGGCGACGCTGGGCGAGCGCTGCCGGCTCAGCCTGGTCACCCTCGGCAGTGAGGATCACACCTGGGGACGGAACCTCGGCCTGCGGCTCGCCGACTATGGCGTGGGCTCCCGGACCTGCTCTGGGCGGCGGACGCGAGCGACCTCCCGCTACAGGTGAGGGAGAGCTGCCCGGGGCTGGGCCAGAACGAGTGGGAAGCTGCGCTGCTGGTCTGCAAACTCATCCTCACCGTACCGGAGTCGGATCCCGAGAATCTTGGGATGGTCCTCACGTCGGTGCGTCTGTGATCGCGGCAGCTTTCTTGGCGTCGATGGAGAGGGGCTGGGTCGGCGGCGACGGCAGCCACCCCCCTCCGGGCGTTGCGCCCGGAGCGGTGGCGATGCACGGTCTGGCAGGGGCCGGGGGTAGGGGAGTTCTCGGGCGTCATGTGGATGGTGGCCCTCGGTGATCCGGGTCCGGTGAGCGGGCCACTACGGCAGAGGTGACTCCGGGTCCCGGTCGACCAGGAAGGTGTTCAGTGGCAGCGGGCTGGCGGCGGCGATGAGCTGACGGGCCGTGGTGTGCGCCTTGTCCGTGGCGTTGTCCACATTGCCGAAGGCGTGGTTGGCGATTGCGCCCTCGTAGACCAGCAGTAACTGGTCGGTGAGCAGGTCGGGATCGGGGGTGCCGGTCGCCTCGGAGAGTTCGAGCATCTGCTGGCGCAGTGTCTCCTTGTGGGTGGTGACCATGGCGCGGACCGGGTCCTGTGGGCCGGCCAGTTCGGTGATGGCATGGGTGAAGGAGAAGCTGCGGAGGCCCTGTTGTGACGCAGCGCAGGAGCGGAGGGCGTCGAAGATTGCCAGGAGCCGGGCGCGCGGGTCGGTGCCGGCCTCGTTGATGCACTGTTCGAGCGCCAGCCGCCAACGGATCTGACGTCCGTCGACGTATGCGAGGAAGTGCTCGGTATTCACGGGTTCTCCCTTCAAGGGGGTAAGGAGGCTCAGGCGGACAAGGGGGGTGGGAGGTGTCGGAGATGTGAGCCAAGCCGGGGCATCACACCTTGTGTGCGGGTGACGGTCCCGACGACGTCGGGCTGACGTTGAGGCGCAGGCCGTGCCTGATCGCGGGCCCCGCATGAGTGCCGTCGGCCGCGCGTTCGACAATCTCCCGTGCGCTGTGCGGGAGTTGACGCATAATCAGTTCCCTTCTGGAGGGACGGAAAAGGTCGGCGCTGAGGCGGCCGCGTCTGGCTAATGGGTATAGTGCAGTTTCATCGGTTACCGTAGCACGGGGGTAAGGCGTGAAGTTCCTCTTTTCCGATTACGGGCTGGGGGCGGGAGTGGCCACCGACCTGGTCAACACCGCACCGCTGGTCCGCAGAAGTACAGGTGAGGTACTGGTCGATCCGGCCGCCCTGGAGCGATTCCTTACCGAGCACGAGGTCCGATCCGAAGCCTTGACGCGTGACGGCCGGCCCTCCGGTGAAGATCTGGACGGGGTGCTGATGTTGCGTCAGGAGATCCGTGCGCTTCTTGAAACCACCGCCGAGGACGATGTTGTCAGCGGCGCCACTGCACTGGTCATGCGCGCGGGCGTTGGGCCAATCCTGCACCGCGACGCCGAGGGGCACTGGCAGTGGCATGTGGCAACCGCACCGGATGCGACGCTCGCCGACGAACTGGCGGTTCTCACGGGTGCGGGACTGCTGGGCGCCCTGCGCACCCTGGGCCACGACCGATTCCGGTCCTGTACCTCGCCGGACTGCGAGGGGATGTTCGTCGACACCAGCCGCGCCGGACGCCGCCGGTACTGCATGCCGGAGGTGTGCGGCAATCGACTCAACGTCGCCAACTACCGTGCCCGTCAGCAGGGGAGGGGTAAGGGTCCAACCACTAGGCCCCGTACTACGGGGCGTTGAGCCGCGGATCGGTCGATTCCCGAAGGCTCTACGCACACCCCGCACACCCCGCACACCCCGCACACCGAGAGGGACAGAGCATTGACTGACTGGCAGTTGACCGAGAGCTTCCGCAGCACGTCCGGAATGGTCCGCTGGGACCGGTTAGGGCCGGAGGGCGGTGAGCCTGTCGTACTGCTGCACGGCACGCCCTTCTCGTCTTTCGTCTGGCGGGAGATCTCCCAGGCGCTGGCGCAGCAATACCAGGTGTTCGTCTGGGACATGCCGGGCTACGGCTCCTCCGAGATGCGCCACGGGCAGGACGTGTCCCTGGCGGCGCAGGGCGAGGTGTTCACCCAACTGCTGGGCCACTGGGGGCTGTCGGCGCCCTCCGTGATCGCCCATGACTTCGGTGGTGCCGTCGCGCTGCGGGCCCATCTGCTGCACAAGGCCGCCTATCGCAGGCTGGCGCTCGTCGATCCGGTCGCCCTTGCGCCCTGGGGTTCCCCGTTCTTCCGGTTGGTGCGCCAGAACGCCGAGGTATTCGAGCAACTGCCGCCCGCGCTGCATCGCGCACTGGTGCGTGAATACATCGGCTCGGCGAGTTTTCCGGGGCTGCGGGCGGATGTGGCCGAGCGGTTGGCCGCACCGTGGTCGGACCTGGGCGGCCAGGCGGCCTTCTACCGGCAGATCGCGCAGGCCGATCAGCGGCACACCGATGACATCCAGAAGTGGTACCCGCAGCTCGATATTCCGGTCACGGTGTGCTGGGGCGCAGAGGACACCTGGATTCCCGTGGCCAAGGCCCATGAGCTGGCGTCCGCCATCCCCGGGGCGCAGCTCACCGTTGTCCCTGGCGCCGGTCACCTCGTGCCCGTGGACGCCCCCGCCGTCCTGGCCTCCACGTTGCTGGCGTTCCTTTGCGACCCCCGGTGATGTGCGCTTCTTGTGACGGGCGGCTGCCTTCCAGGGGCGGGTGACCTGGGTACTGGTCATGGGGTGGTGACGGGGCCACCGTGCCACGGGGCGTCTGCAGTCCCTTGCCGACGGGTTGGCGCCCGTCGAGCGGTGGTCCGGTCACCCCCGGTTCCCTGAGCGGTGTGCCCGGTACACCTCGTCGCCGGCGGCCGGCGAGGCAAATCTGGAGTGCGGGCGTAGAACATCCCGTGCACCAGGAGGCGCTGCCATGGCCGACTACTCATCTCTCAAACCCTTCGCACACCCGACACGCGCCACTATCCCGGTCGTCGCGAGGTACGAGGAGACCGTCACCGATCTCTGCGCTGCTCTCTTCGCCGAGTTCCGTCGCTACGACCAGCGCATCCGGGCACGGCAATACATGGATGGGCTGCTGCGTGCGCAAGGGCGCAAGTCGATCGCCAACATCGCCGCCGCAGTGGGTGTGCCCGGCGACGAGCAGAGGCTGCACCACTTCGTCAGCAGCTCACATTGGGCCTGGAGCCCGGTACGCAGGGCACTGGCCGCCTTTCTGGAGGAGGAGGGCGTGCCCGCCGTCTGGGTGGTGCTGCCGGTGTCCATTCCCAAGACCGGTGAGCATTCCGTCGGCGTGTCCCGGCACTTCTCGCCCGACAGCAGACAGGTCGTCAACGGCCAACGCGCGTACGGCATATGGTACGCATCGGAGCGAGTGTTCGCCCCGGTCAGCTGGCGCCTCCACCTGCCGGAGGCATGGCTGGACAACCGTTCACGGCGGACCAAAGCAGAGGTTCCCGACGAACTCAGCGCCGCGACTCCCGAAGACTGCGTCGCGGGGCTCCGCGACGACGTCCGTCTGTGGGGGGACCCTGCGCGCCCGGTCATGACAGATGCCCGGGGAGTCGGCGAAGACCGTTATCTGGCCCGGCTGTTCGACAAAAAGGACTCGCCCGTGTTCGTGCGCATCAGCGGTCATACCCGGCTCATGCTCGACGACCGGACCCGCACTGGGCAGGGAGGGCACTGCGCTCCGGCGCGCAACCTGCTCGTCCCGGAACGCCGGCTGCGCTGTGTCGTGCGTCGTGCGGGCCCTGCTGAGCCGCCGCAGTTGCGCCCGCTGGCGACGGCGACGGCGACCGTGCGTCTTCCTCCCCTGAAGGGAGCGGGTCATACGGCACTGAAGTCTCCGGGCCCCCTCAACCTCCTGGGACTGTGGCACGACATGCGCCGACCCCCTACCGAGTTATGGCTCACGAACATGGACGCGTCACGGGCAACCGCACTGCTGCGTACGACACGGTTCATCCATATGGTGGGCAGTGGCTGGCAGACCCGCGGCGAGGCCGTCGGACTGCGGGACTACGAAGGGCGTTCTTTCCCGGGCTGGCACCGACACATGACACTGGCGTCCTGCGCCTATGCGCTGTCGTCGCTGAAGGATGCGAGCCCCGATCGCTGCTCGGGACTGTCGGCGTGAGCTGCCGGGCCGCCGCTGCGCTGCCGCCGCAGCAGGTCGTGCGTGCGTTGCAACCGCAGTGCTACCTGGACCTCAAGGGCGCGTTCCGGCTTCAGCCAGTCGCCGCCGAGCAGTTCCGTGATCCGCTCCAGCCGCCGGGAGACGGTGTTGGGGTGGACATGCAGGCTCTCCGCTGCATGGGTCGGACTGCCACCGGCGGCGAAGTACGCGTCGAGCGTTCTGGTGAGCTCGGTCATCCGCTGCGCGTCGTAATCCAGGATCGGACCGATGGTGGCGGCGATGAAACTCGCGGCATCGCGGTTGTCGGACAGGAGAACACCGAGAAAGCCCAGGTCCGCGGGTGAGGCATAGGCGCCCACGCTGTCGAGTGAGACCAGTGCGTCAAGGCACCGCAGTGCTTCCTGGTGGGCCTGCCGGACCAGGTCGGGGCTGGAGACCGGGCCGGCCGCACCGACCGTCACCGGCTGCCCGAGCAGCGGGGTGAGCTCGGCGGACACCCCGCGCGCCGCGGCACTGGAGTCGGAGGCCGGCAGCAGAAGGGCTATGCAGCCGTTCTGGATGCTTCTGAACCCGTCCATACGGCGGGCATACGACGCCGCCCAGCTGGCAGCCCTGCCCTGTGCCCCGCCTTCCGGACGGATCACGACGACCACATGCGGCCTCTCAAGATCGATGTTCAGCCTCTGGGCGCGCTGGATGAACTGCTTGGCGGGTCGGCGCGGAGCCGCCAGAAGGTCCTCGAACAGCTCGTCGCGGAACGGGCTTGCCGCGGCCTCTTCGCCGCGCCGCACCTGGAGCAGCACGGCAAGGGACTGAGCCGCCACGCTCAGCAGCGGTACATCGGTGTCGTCCAGCGGCTCGCCGGGGTGCAGGAGGAGGACGGCGAGTTCTTCGCTGCCCGCAACGACCGGCACCACCCAGGTGCCCGTGGTGACGGCGACCGGCACCTGCCCCTTGGAGGCAGCGTGGCAGGCGCGCAACACCTCGGCCTCGTCAAGGGAGGGCAGCGTCCCGTAGCGCGAGAGCGGGCGGTGCTCGGCGTCCAGTACGAGCACGGCAGCCCGGAGTTCCGTTGCCACTTCGGCGACAAGGGAGTTCAGGCCGTTCCCCGCCAGCGCATGGTCCACCAGTCTGGTGTGCAGATCTTCCCGTCTGCGGAGCTCGCTCAGCCGTGACTCGGCTTGCGTGCTGTCGGACTGGAGGTTGGCGACATCGGCGTGTGTGCGTTCGAGCGTACGTGTCTTCTCGATGGCTACGGCGGCCATGTCACCCAGCGAACTCATCAAGGAGACCTCGCCGACGGTGAAGTGCCGGACGTTTCGGCCTGCGGCGTACAGCACCCCGAAGGCGTCCTCACCGAATGTCAGCGGCGCTGCGATGATCGCGCGCAACCCCTCCGCCCGTACGACTTCGTCCAGCACGTCGGTGTGCCGCACCCGTTCGTCCGACAGGTAATCAGGGGTCCACACCGGCACGGACTTGCCGATCGCCTCGTCACCGATACCGGAGGAGTACGGCACGCGGTACCCGACGGTGAGAGCCGATGCATGACCCTCCGCCGTATGGACGTAGCTGTCCCCGGACGCGGCGTCGCGGAAGGTGATGTAGGACATGTCGAGACCGAGCAGCATGCGGGTCCGCCGGGTGATGGTCTTGAGCAGCGCGTCCAGGTCGTACGGCAAGGTCAGGTCGCGCGCTGTGTCCACCAGTGCGGACAGCTCGGCCTCGCGCTGCCGACGGCGGGAGAACAGGGTGTGGACCTCGACGGCTAAGCGCTCCGCACGCTCCAACTGCGAAACGGCAACGTCATCCAACCCGGCCGTACGGGCCCGCCGGACCAGGTCTTCGAGTTCGGCCGGCGGAGCCTCCGCGGCCAGTAGCTCGAGAATGGTGAGCATTTCACCGATACCTGACCGTTCGGCCCTGTTCATCTATTCCTTGCCTTCTCCGTCGGGGCGAGCGTCAGCCCACTCGTACTGCTGATCACTCACCGTGTCCCTGTGCTACCTCCCCCCAACCTGCGGCAATGTTGCCACATGTGAAGGAGGTCACATTGATGGATGGTGCTCGCGCCACCATCCACGTGGTCCGGTCTGTCACCGGATCACCTTCCAGGGAGGCCGAAAGCCGAGAACAGTGTGGGGCGGCACAAGTAGTGACCGATACGTGGGAGGCGCGATGTCCGAATTACGGAGTCATCTCAAGTCGCTGGAGCGCAGTAACCGGGCAATGACGGACCCGGGTCGCCCCGTTACATTCTCCATGGCGAACCGCGAGTGGGACCTGCTGGACGAGGTATTCGCGCCCGTCTATTCCCCGTCGACCGGCATTGCGCTCGACTTCCTCGGGCTCGCCGGACCGAACGGAGGGCCCATGCCGTCGTCCCTGCTGGAGATCGGCTGCGGTGCTGGAGTGATTGCCGTTCAGGCGGCCTTGGTCGGGTGTGCAACGGTGGCGGTGGACGTGAATGAACGCGCGGTGGAAAACACCCGGTTGAATGCCCAACGTCATGGTGTGGCAGATCGGGTCACAGCGGTTCACAGCGATTTGTTCGCGGCACTCGACGACGGGACGCGATTCGACCGGATCTTCTGGAGTTCCAACTACGTGTTAGCTCCTGAGGACTATGCATACCGGTCGGTCCATGAACGTGCGTACGTGGACCCCGGATACCGTACGCACCGCAGATATCTGGCCGAGGCGGTGCACCGCCTGACCGACAACGGGTCGGCGCTGCTCCACTTCTGTGACCGGGGTGACCTGAGAGGTCTCGAAAGGATTGCTGCAGAGTGCGGTCGCGAGCTGCGGGTCCTGAGGCGCTCCGCCGTGCTCGAAGGGCAGGATCTGGTCGAGCACATTCTGCTGGAAATCCGGCCGTTGCTGGACAACACGACGCAACGAGGGGACCGGAGCGGCAGCGGGGGACGGCCCGTCGTCATGGAGGGCCGATGCGGTGCACGCCGTACAAGAGTGGGAGCGAAACCGGAGAAGCGTCGACCGGCACGTGCCTGACGGCCACTCAAATTCCGCGCGCTCACCATCTGCGCGCCGCCGTCCTGAGGGGGGACCGGTACTCACCTATGCGCACTCTGCTGGTCGACAATCACGACTCGTTCACTTACAACCTCTTCGACTACCTCGCGCGGCTTTCCGGGCAGGAGCCGACCGTTGTCCGCAACGATGATTCACAGTGGCGCATCGGTCATGTGAAGGATTTCGACCGGGTGATCATCTCGCCGGGCCCAGGAAACCCTGCACGTCCGGCCGACTTCGGAATATGCCCGGAGATTATCCGCTCCGCCGAGATTCCGCTGCTCGGCGTGTGCCTCGGTCACCAGGGAATCGCTTTGGCCGGCGGCGGTGTGGTGGCATTGGCGCCGGAGCCGTGGCACGGTCGCGGCTCGCCTGTTCTGCACACCGGAACGGATGTCTTCGCCGGGCTCCCGTCCCCGTTCGAGGCTGTGCGTTATCACTCCCTCGCCGTCACCCGGCTCCCCGGCAATCTGGAGGCGACGGCCTGGACGCCCGACGGTGTTCTGATGGGTCTGCGCCACCGGCATCGGCCGCTGTTCGGTGTGCAGTTCCATCCAGAATCGATCGGCACGGAATTCGGTCTGGAACTCCTCGGCAATTTCCTGGGGATGCGCAAGGAAGCACGACGGACGACCACCTGTGGACTGTGGACCTCGGTACCGGGTACGGCCGCCGACCGGACGGGGAAGAGCCGCGCAGCCTCGACGCACCGGCCCGCGGTACGGCGCCGGTTGAAGGTCTGCGCGAAACGGCTGCGCACCCGCTGGAGCGAGGAGACCGTCTTCCAGGGACTGTTCGGAGCCGCCACGCACTCCTTCTGGCTGGACAGCAGCCGGGCCGACGACGCTCTCGGCCGCTTCTCCGTCATGGGCGACGCCTCCGGCCCGCTCGCCCGCATCGCCACGGCTGATGTATGGAGCAGCACGGTTCAGGTCAGGTCGCGCAGCGGCACCGAGATCGTCACCGGCGAGTTCCTGGACTGGCTCGACGAGGACCTGCGCGGCACGGACACCGAAGTGCCGCGGCTGCCGTGCGGATTCGCGCTCGGCTGGGTCGGTTATCTCGGCTACGAGCTCAAGTCGGAGTGCGGAGGCGCCGCGGTGCACCGCGCGGAGGATCCGGACGCGGCGATGATCTTCGCCGACCGTGCCGTGGTCTTTGATCACCAGGAGGGCATGACATACCTCCTCGCCCTGGCGGAGGAGGACGCCGGCTGCTCCGGTCACGAGGACGCCGGGGAGCTCTCCGCACACGCCTGGCTGGCCGGTACGGCGGCTCGGCTCGACGCGCTGGCGGGTCTGGAGCTCGGGCCGGCCCCCGTACCTCCCGTCGTCGGCGCGCAGGTGGAGCTGCGCCATGACCGTCAGAAGTACCTGAATCTGATCGACTCCTGCCAGGACGAGATCAGGGTCG
Source organism: Streptomyces gilvosporeus (assembly GCF_002082195.1). Lineage (GTDB taxonomy): Bacteria > Actinomycetota > Actinomycetes > Streptomycetales > Streptomycetaceae > Streptomyces > Streptomyces gilvosporeus. The sequence continues at coordinate 7,474,094 of NZ_CP020569.1, forward strand.
GCGAGTCCTACGAGATCTGTCTGACCAACACGGCCGAGGCATGGGTGGATCTGGACCCTTGGCAGAGCTACCGGCACCTGCGTCAGGTCGCCCCGGCACCGTTCGCCGCTTTGCTGCGCTTCGACGAACTGTCGGTACTCAGCAGCTCTCCGGAGCGCTTCCTCCGGGTCGATGCGGACGGCACCGCGGAATCCCGGCCGATCAAAGGGACCAGGCCCCGCGGGGCAACACCTGCGCAGGACGCCGCGCTGGCCGCCGAGCTCCGCGCGGACGAAAAGGAGCGCGCGGAGAACCTCATGATCGTCGACCTCGTACGCAACGACCTGGGCCGGTGCGCGGAGATCGGCACGGTCGCCGCCGACGACATCCTCAGAGTGGAGACCTACGCAACGGTGCACCAACTGGTCAGCACCGTCACGGCGACCCTGCGCCCGGACAGCAGTGCCGTGCGCTGCGTACGCTCCGCGTTCCCCGGGGGCTCCATGACGGGCGCGCCCAAGGAACGGACGATGCAGATCATCGACCGGCTCGAAGGGGGCCCCCGGGGCATCTACTCAGGAGCGATCGGATACTTCTCCCTCACCGGGGCGACGGACCTGAGCATCGTCATCCGTACCGCAGTCCTCACACCAGGACGTGTCCGGTACGGAATCGGCGGGGCGATCACCGCGTTGTCTGACCCAGAGGCCGAGTTCGAGGAGACCGCTGTCAAGGCGCGCCCACTGCTCGCGCTGACCGGAGGCACCTTCCCGCGGTGCTGGCCGGCCACGGCGGTGTCCGGGAGCACCGTCGGCCCCTGAACGGAAGCCGCGGACGGCCCGGTGGGTCCCTGCCGCCCCAGAGCGGTACGGGACCTGCGGGCATCAGCGGTGGGGGCGGCCGCTCCACCGTGCCTGCAACGTGCCGATGAGCTCCAGTTGGTCGTGTACGCCCTCACGGAGCTCCGTCGCGGTCAGGTCTTCCGCCAACTGCTCCATGTTGATGCCCTGTTGCCGCAACGCCGACAGCACCGCATCCGATGCGTCGGACTCTCCGGACAACGTATCGCCGCGCAGTCGCCCCAGCCGGTCCACCGCACTGAGTGTGGGCTCCGGCAGTGCATGGATCGTGCCCCACGCGACCAGCTCCTCCACACGGCGCACGGATGCCGCTTCGGGGCCCGGTGCGGTGGCACTCAACCAGACCAGGCGCTGCGGCCGGGCCCCCCTGGCGCGCAGCTGCCGCCAGCGCTCGGTGCCGAGCCAGTCCTCGTAGACGGTGTAAGCCGCCTGCGCGAGGGCCGGAGCCGACCGGCCGCGGAGCACCGCCGCGGCATCCTCGGCCGCCTCGTCGAGCTGCGCGTCCACCGCGTCCTCCAGCCTGGCGGCGCTGAAGGAGGCCACCGACGATCCGCCCGGGGAGCGCCCGGCGGCAAACGCCCGCTCCAGGCCGTCGAAGTAGGCCTCGACCACCTCGTTGTAGCGCTGCACGGAATACAGGGGGCCGGTGTCCACGCCGATTCCCTCGGCCACGCAGCCGCTCAACACCTCCAGGCCGGACACCGTGCTGGGTACCTTGACCAGAAGGTTCGGTCGGTTGACGCCAAGGGCGAGGGCCCGCGCCGCCGCGATCGAAGCACGGGCGTCGTCGGCCAGACGGGGGTCCAGCTCCGCACTCACCCAGCCGTCGACCTCGCCCGTCGAGGCAAAGACCGGACGCAGTACATCACAGGCCCAGCGCGCATCGTAGGAATGCAGCGCGCGCACCGCTTCCTCCGCGCTGACGCCGCGCTCGCCCAACAGGTCGATCTGGTCCTGGTACGCGGTACCTTCCTGTACCTCACGCGCCAGTTCCCGCAGGGACAGCACGGCTCCGCTGACACATGCGTTCATGGCACGGCGGCGCAGCGACCCGTCTTCGAGCGATTGGCGGTTGACACCGTCGAGCCACACGGCCACTCCCTCGTGGACCAGATCCGTCAGCACGGTGCCGACACGGGAGTTCTCTTCTTCTCGCACGATCTGCTCGCTGCTCCTTTCATTGGTTGGGCCGACGGCTACGCGTCATCCGACGCGGGACCGGCGAGGACAAGACCCATGGCCATCACGACCGCGGCTCCAGATGCGGGGCTATGCGACCGGCGAGGGGGTACGCGGGCGGCTCACCTCGGCCAGTTCGAGCCCTCCGGTCTCCGGCGCCCATGCGACCGAGACCAGCGCACCGGCCAGCGAGAGCGTGCAGCCGAGGAGCATCACCGCACCGACCCCCCAGGCGGCCAGCCCTATGGGCACCAGGAAGGTGCCCATGGCGGCTCCGATACGGCTCACCGCGGCGGCGAATCCGATGCCGGTGGCCCGGATCTCGGTCGGGAACACCTCGCTGGGGTACACGGCCTGAAGCACGCTGGATCCGGCGTGGAACAGGGCGAAGACACCGAAGCAGACGGTGATGGCCCACTGGGGGCCGTGCGGCCACAGCCCGAGGGCGAGCAGGGCGGCGGCGGTGATCAGGAACGGCCAGATCAGCAGCTTGCGACGGCCCACGCGGTTGATCACCGTCATCCCGGTCAGGCAGCCCACCAGCAGGAAGACGTTGAGCAGCAACTCGCCGATTCCGTCATGGGGCGCCCCCAGGGAACCCAGCACCTGCGGGGCGAAGGTGGAGAGGGCAAAGAACGGCGTCACCTGGCAGAGCCAGAAGAAACTGGCGAACAGCGTCCGCCGCAGGTAGCGCCGGGAAAACAGCGCGACGTGGCTCGTGGTCACCCGCTCGCCGCTGGGTTCGGTGTCCTGTGGCCTGCGGCCGAGCCAGCGTTCGCTGATCGCCTCCGCTTCCCTGATCCGGCCCTTGCTCAGCAGCCAGCTCGGTGATTCCGGCGTCCCCAGTCGTGCCAGCAGGACCACGAGGGACGGGATCGCGCTGCTGGCGAGAACCCATCGCCACAAGGAGGCGTCGCCGCTCCAGGACGTCAGCGCGATACCGAAGGCCGCCGCGAGCGTGTAGCCGACGTACCAGAAGACGATGAGGGAGGCCAGCAGCCGCCCCCTGCGCTTGGGGGTCGCGAACTCCGCGACCAATGCGCCGGCGATCGCATAGTCCGCGCCCACGGCGGCACCCATGACCAGTCGTACGGCCAGGAGTTGCCAGGCCTCCTGCACCACGAGCTGTAGCAGCGAGCCGATGAGGAACACCAGGAGGTCGATGAGGTACATCTTCTGCCGACCGATCCGGTCGGTGAGCCAGCCGAAGACCAATCCTCCGAAGAACAGGCCGATCAGCGAGGCCGCGCCGATCAGCCCGGCCCACAGGGCCGATAGCCCGAGATCGGCGCGGGCGAGCGGCAGTGCGGCGCCGACCACTCCCAGCACCCACCCGTCGCAGACCTCGCCGCCGCCAGCACACACGGCGATACGGGTCTCGAATCGGCGGACACGCCGGAGATCGGAACCGGCCGGCCTCGAACCGGGCGCCGGCTGCACGCGCGTGGCTGACACGTACCCTCTCCTCCTTTCTCAGTAATGCCGAACGGCGCTATCGGGTCGCCATGAGATCCAGCGACAGATCCAGGCGGTCCGGCGGACGGACGTCGAGTTCGGCACTCTCGGTCAGTACCGCCGTTTGCAGCTGCCTGATGCGATGTGACGGAGCGATGCCGAGTTCTTCGGTGAGCGTCCTGTGGAGCCGGTGATAGGTCTCCAGGGACTGCGCAGTACGGCCCGACCGGTAAAGCGCAATCATGTATTGGGCATGCAGGTTTTCCTGTACCGGATGCCGGGAGATAAGCGCGCTGAGTTCTGAAAGCAGCTGATGGTGCCGGCCCAGCCGTAATTCCGCATCGATGCACTGCTCCAGCACAGTCATACGGAGGTCTTCCAGGCCCGTGACATATGCCTGGATATGCGGACCATGCTGTATGTCCAGCAAGGTCTGTCCGCGCCAGAGTCCCAACGCGGCACGGAGTGCAGAGGAGATGAGCAGATCGTCCTTGCGGGCTTGGGCCTGTCGGAAATCCGCCAAGTGCCGGTCGAGGGAGTGCATATCGAAGGCACCCTTCTCGACTCGCATCGTATACCCCTGATGGCACGTCTGAAGAATGCGCTTGCTCTCTTCCGGGGTGCTCCCGGAGGGGCGGCAGGACAGGGCCTGCCGTATCTGGAACACCCGTGTGTGCACGCTCTGCACCGCGCTGCGTGGCGCCGCTTCGCCCCAGAGCTCCTGGACGCAGGCGTCGAGCGCCACGGGGGAATTTGCGTTGAGCAGGAGGAGGGCAAGAAGTTGACGTGTCTTCGGTGCGGAGGGAAGCAGAGAATCACTCCCCTCCGTCAGAGACAGCGGACCGAGAACTCCGAACTTCATTGGACTCCCTCTCGTACGGACACCTGGTCGAGGTTCCGACGGAAGGTGATCGCCGGAAATGGGCGTGCGGTGTGCGCCACCGGATGATCGCCCTGCGTCTGGAGAAAAAGCTAGCTACACCAAGAGGATGAGGCCAGGCAATGCCTGGGACTCTGTCACTCGTGCCCGAATTCGCCGCTTTTGAACCTGCCGGTCAGTGACTCGGTACCGAGTGATGAGCGAATCGATAGAACCCCCTGCTTTGCTGATCGAAGTCCCGTTCGGCAGAAGGCTCACGGCCTGCCGTCAGGGCCCATTCGTACGATGACGGAGGAATTTCGCATGACGAAACGTCTGGTCATATTCGACTGCGACGGAGTTCTCGTCGACAGCGAGACGCTGAGCTCGCACGCCATGCGAGAAATGGTGGCCGAAGAGGGGCTTGACTTCTCCTTGGAGCAGGCGCTGGAATTCCTCCGGGGCCGGAAGGTTGCCGAGTGGGTCCAGCAGTTGGAGGACCGGCTGGGCAGGGCGCTCCCGGCCGACTTCATTCCGCGGTTCCGGCAGCGGGCAGCGGACCTGTTCGCCACCGAACTACGGCCCGTCCCCCATGTACAGCAGGTCATCGAGGAACTCGGGCTTCCCTTCTGCACGGCGTCCAGCGCGCCACGCGAAAAGATCCTCCACACCCTGGGACTTACCGGCCTGCTGTCCGCCTTCCAGGACCGCATCTACAGCGCCTACGAGGTCGGCGTCTGGAAGCCCGATCCGGGTCTGTTCCTGCACGCCGCGGCCGACCTCGGCGTACCGCCCGAAGCCTGTGCGGTCGTCGAGGACAGCCCGGTAGGAGTCCGGGCCGGCGTCGCGGCCGGAATGACCGTCTTCGGCTACGCGCCGCAGGAGAGCGGAACGCACGCGGCCCTGGCCGCCGAAGGAGCCGTCACCTTCGGCTCGATGAAGGAACTTCCCGGACTGCTGGACCGGTGGCTCGCAGTGCCCCCGGTCGGACTCGCGGTCGGGTGACCCCGCGCACGGCCGACCTCGCGGCAGCACACCGCCGGCCGACGGTCGGACCGCATTCATCCATCAGCACGCCTTGCCCCCTCGGAGAGGCTGAGTCGGAAAGGTTCTATCCGCATGCCGAGAGTTCTCGAAGAGTTGCAGCGGGTCGGTGAGTCGGCGGAGATCTGGTGGGATTCCTCGCCGCTCGACTTCCCCACGTGGCGCGACCGCCATCTGGCCACCGCACCTGACACCCTCACCAAAAAGCGCTGGCGGGATCAGCTCGACTGCTTTCTGTGTCCGTCCGAGCCCGACCGTTCCCTGGTCCGTGGCATCACGACCAACCCCTCCCTGGTCGCGCAGAGCGTCATGGCTTCCCCGGAAAGCTGGCGCCAGGACATCCAGGAGCTCATCCGCTACCAGCTGACCCCCGACGTGGAGAGCACCTTCGCGCTCGTCTACGAAGAGGCACTGCGCCGCGCGGCGCGCGAGATGCTGCCCATGTGGCAGGCGAGCAACGGTCGGTACGGCTGGGTCTCCGGGCAGCTGGACCCACGTCTGATGCTCAACGCCGACCTCATGCTGGAACAGGCGCTGCGCATCGCGCGGATCTCCCCGAACCTCATGGTGAAGGTGCCTGGTACCCGACAGGGCTACGAGGTCATCCGGCAGCTGGTCGCCCGCGGTATCTCCATCAACTCCACGCTCTCCTACACCGTTCCGCAGTTCACGGCCTGCGCCGAGGCCGTCGAAACCGGATTGAAGAAGGCCCACGAGCAAGGCATCGACACCGGCCGGTGGCGCGCGGTCTTCACTCATATGATCGGGCGCTTCGGAGCCAACCCCGACCTCCGCTATGAGGCGGCGATCCGCGGGATCGAGCTCTCCCAGACCGATGTGCGCTGGGGCGAGGTCGCCATCCTCAAGAGAATCCACACCCTCATCCAGGAGAACGGCCACCCCCTCAAGCCGCTGCTCTCCAGCCTTGAGGTCGACGACCCGGCCAAGGGCAGTAGCACCCTGAGCATGCACCTGGAGCAGACCGCGGGCGGCGCGATCGCGTACACCTGCAAGCCCCGGTTCGTGGGCGACGTGCTGCGCCGCGAAGACGAACTGGCCGCCTTCGACGAGCATGCCATCGACCAGGCGGTCCCGGCGGATGTCCTGGAGAAGCTGCTCTGGCTGCCGTCGTTCCACCGCGCGTACGACCCGACCGGTATGGACCCCGAGGAATTCGCCCACTACGGCTCGTTCATCGCGACCTACGCCGAGGTGATGGCGAACACCCGCAAGCTGATCGACTTCGTCGCGCATCAGTTCCAGACCCTCACTCCCTCCGCACAGCCGCTGCTGCTCTCCTGAGCCGGCAACCGGCCGTGGCAACCCACTCATACAGACCCACACCACCGAGGAGGTGTCGTATGCATCCGTCCATCGCGCTCTGGAGCCACCCCAGGTCGATGTCGACCGCTCTGGAGCGCTCGTTCATCGAGCGGGGCGACTTCAAGGTGTTCCATGAAGCGTTCGCCTACGTCTTCTTCATGCACGAAGAACGGGCCGCCATCCCGCACAAGAACCCCGACCCCGACCATCCGCTGACCTACCCGGACATCAAGCAGATGATGGAGTCGGCGCGGCACGAACGCCCGGTCTTCCACAAGGACTTCCCGTACCACTGCCTCGACCATCTGCTCGACGACCCCGAGTACCTGCTCGGCCAGGTCAACACCTTCCTGGTCCGGGACCCCGAGGAGGCGGTGCTCTCGCACGCCACCGTGCACCCGGAACTCACCCGTGAAGTGCTCGGCTACGAACAGCTCGCCAGAGCCTTCGACTTCGTACGGGAACTGACCGGAACCGCGCCGCTGGTCATCAACGCGGCCGACCTCGCCGCCCGCCCCGAAGCCACCATCGCCGCCTACTGCGCGCACGCCGGCATCCCCTTCCTGCCCGACGCCCTGAACTGGTCGGCGGGCGAACAGCCCGAGTGGACGACCTGGAGCGGCTGGCACACCGACGTGACCGCGAGCAGCGGCCTGCGCGCACCGCAGCGGAACTACCGCTTCACCTATCAAACGCGCCCCGACCTACGCGAGTTCGAGCGCTACTGCCGCCCCTTCTACGAGCACCTGGACCAGTACCGGCTACAGCCGGCCGAGGAGGTAACACCGTGAGCGTCAACACCGTCATCGTCACCGGCGGGGCCAGCGGCGTCGGACGTGCCCTGGTGGGCCGTCTGCTGGACGCCGGCAAGACCGTCATCACCTGCGACATCGACGAACCCGGCCTGAAGTCGCTCGCCATCGAGCACGAGGGCCGTCCGCTGGAGACACATGTCACCGACGTCGCCTCACACGAGGACTGCGATGCCTTCATGGACCGGGTCCTCGCCGCACACCCGAACGTGAACGGCCTGGTCAACAACGCCGGTCTCTACCTCGGACAGCCGGTCTGGGAGTACGACGACGCCACCATCGAGCGGGTCATAGCCGTCAACATCAAGGGCCCGGTGTGGCTGTCCCGGCGTTTGGCCGACCACCTGCTCCCTGCCAAGCGGCGCGGTGCCATCGTCAACCTGGCCTCGGTCGCCGGTGAGGTCGGCAGCTCCGACGCCCTCTACGGCACGGTCAAGGCCGGCGTCATCGGCCTTACCAAGTCCAACGCCATGAACTTCGCTCCGTATATCCGCGTCAACGTCGTCTCGCCCGGCCTGATCGTCAACACCGCCATAGCCGACCGGATCCCGGACTACCGCTACGCCGAGTACAAGCGCCAGGAGCAACTGGACGGCGACATCCTCCCCGAGTACGTGGCCGACGTCTGCGCCTATCTGCTCAGCGACGAGTCCCGGACGCTGACCGGCGCCTTGCTCCGTGCCGACAACGGCAGCTACCCGCGCTGAGTGCTCAGACCGTACGCCCCCGGAGGCAAGCCTTGAATGCATCGACCGTCGATTCCGGCAAGCCGCTCATCATGCTGGTGGGCATGGGCGACCTGTCCGCAAAGGTCCTCAACCTGCTGCTGAGCCACCCGGCGACCAACCGGATCGTCCTGGCCGGACGCGACACCGAAACCATCCGCAGGCGGGGCAACCTGGCGCTGTTCACCGCCACCAACCTTGGCCACCACGGCACGGTCGACACCGTCCATGTCGACCTCCGCGAGGTCGACGCCACGGCGGAAACGTTGGCCAGGGTCCGGCCCGACATCATCTTCATGGGCGGCTCGTTGCAGTCCTGGCGAGTCATCACCGCACTGCCCAAGGAGACCTTCGAGGAACTGGACGAGGCTCAGTTCGGTCCTTGGCTGCCCATGCACCTGACCCTCAATCACCTGCTGATGCAGGCGGTACGGGACTCGGGCATCGACGCCAAGGTAGTCAACGCCGCGTTCCCCGACGCGGTGGGACCCGTCCTCGACAAGGTCGGTCTGGCACCGACGATCGGCGTCGGCAACGTCGCCAACATCGTGCCGGCCCTCACCCTCGGCAGTGCGCACCTGTTGGACGCCCACCCTGCGGACGTGGAGCTGCGGCTCACCGCCCAGCACTACTTCAGCCACTATGTACCGCGCTTCGGTGACGCCGGGCAGGGCGCGTACCACCTCGATGTGGCGGTGGCGGGTCGACGGGCCGAGATAGACCACGGCGCGCTCTTCGCTCAGCTCGACAACCGGCTCAAACGACTCGGCGGCGTCGACGGCCAGTTGCTGACCGCCTCCTCCGCCGTACGGGTGCTGCGGGGCATGGCGACCGACAGCGGAGTGCTCGCGCACGCTCCCGCGCCCGGTGGCCTGCCGGGCGGCTATCCCGTCCGGATCCACCGGGACGGCGCCACCCTCGACCTGCCCGACGGCCTCGGTCTCCACGAGGCGATCCGTATCAACGAGGAGTGCCAGCAGGCCGACGGTATCGACCGGATCGACGAGGACGGCACGGTGCACTTCACCGAGCCGGAGATGGCGATCATGAAGCGGCTGCTCGGCTACGAGTGCCAGAGCATGAAGCTCGGCGACGTCTCCGAGTGGGCCGATGAACTGGACGCCAAATACCGGGCGTTCGCGGCGCGCTTCGCCTGATCCGCCCACGCCGAACGCCTGACCCACGTACGCCCCATTCGCCGCGCCGGCCGAGGCGCCGCGCCTCGGCCGGCCGCGCATCCACCCCCTTACTCCGTACCGCCGGAGAGAGCCGGAGGACCATCATGACCACATACGCCTCCCATGCCGCGAGCAACGTTCCCCTCGCGACGGCGGCCGCCGAGGACTTCGAGGGTCAGTACGTGCCCACCCTCGTGGACCGCTGGGACCAGTTGATCGACTGGGACCGCCGCAGGGCGAGCGAGCAGGACTTCTTCGCCGAGCTGCTGAACGGAGCCGAGGCCCGTCGCGTGCTCGATGTCGCGGCCGGTACCGGCTACCACTCCGTCACCCTGGCCCAGCACGGCTTCGACGTCACCGCGGCGGACGGCAGCGCGGAGATGGTCGAACGGACCCGCCGCAACGCCGCGGCCCACGGCCAGTCGTTCCGCGTCCTGCAAGCCGACTGGCGCAGCCTGCACCAGCACATCGACGGCCGTTACGACGCGATCGTCTGTCTGGGAAGTTCGTTCCCGCATCTGTTCCGGGAAACCGACCGGCACGCCGTCCTCGCGGAGTTCCACCAGGCGCTGAACCCCGGCGGCATTCTCATCATCGACCACCGGAATTTCGATTCCATCCGGCAGCACCGGTACCAGAGCAGCGGCAACTACTACTACTGCGGCACCGGGGCGACCGTGACCGTGGCGCACGTTGACTCCCAGTTGTGCCGGTTCCAGTACGACTTCCCGGACGGTGGCAGGCACCAGTTGGAGGTCTACCCCGTTCTTTCGGCGGAACTGTCGTCACTGCTGATCGGTGCCGGTTTCGACACCGTCCAGACCTTCGGCGACTTCCGCGAGAACTTCGATATCGACGAGGTGGACTTCGTCATCCACGTCGCCCGGAAGTCCTGATCCATGAAGCAGTCAGAAAGGCCCACGACAGTGGTAAGTGAAAAAACATCCGACGGCAGGCGTTCCAAGGTCATCGCCGGATTCGTCGTGACCGTGCTGCTGACCAGCTTCGTGGCAGCTACGTACGGATTCGGCTTCTACCTCTTCGCGCAGATCGTCACCGACATGCGCAAGGACCTCGGCTTCGGCTACACGGTGGTCGGCACCATCACCGCGGCCGGGCAGCTCGGCTTCCTGCTCTTCGCCCTGCTCGGCACCTGGCTGTCGACCCGAATCGGCGGAGGCCAGGTCGTCGTCGGATCGGTGGCGCTCTGCGGACTGTGCCTGGTGCTCCTGCCGATGACCAACAGCATCGTCCTGATCGGGATCCTGCTGACCGTCCTCGGCGGCACTGCGGCATCGGTGTACGTGCCGCTGGTCGAGCTCGTCGGCCGGGTCATCGACTACCGGCACCGCGGCAAGGTATTGGGCCTGGTCTCCAGCGGTACCAGCTACGGGGTGTTCGTCAACAGTCTGCTGGTCCCCACCTTCGTCCAGCAGGGCAACTGGCGGGGGCTGTGGTACTCCGTCGGAGCCGGCACCCTCATGGTGACCGCGGTGGCCGCCTTCACCTTCGTCCGGCTCGGCCTCTTCCGCGGCGAGGACGAGGCCACGGAGCGGGCCATGCACGACGGCGCCGAGCGGAACACCAGTGCGCGGGCCGGCTGGCGCATGGTGCTGGTGCGCTGGGTGGTCATCATCTGGACGATGAAATTCCTCAACGGGTTCGCCTGCATGCCGTTCCAGAACTATCTCTCGCCCTATCTGCGCGAGGGTCTGGGATTCAACATCGACTTCGCGGCGCAGGTCTGGGGAGCCATCGGCGTCATCGGAATGTTCGCCGGCTTCGCGGTCGGCTGGCTCTCCGACCGTATCGGCGTACGGGCCTCGCTGGTCATGTGCTACACGCTCTTTTTCATCTCCGCCGTACTGCTGGTGGTCGCCCCGGTCGGATTCCTCCCCATGGTCTCCGGGGTGCTCTTCGCGCTCGCCTTCTACCCGATCTACGGGCTGGTGCCGGCGTATGTGTCCAAGTCGGTCTCCGGCGCCGCCGCGACGGTCATCTTCGGCGTCACCAATATCACCCAGGGCGTCGGTGGCATCCTCGGCAATTACACGGCGGGATTCCTCAAGAACCTGACCGGCAGTTTCATGTGGTACTACGTCGTGATCGCCGTGGCCACCGTGATTCTCGGCACGCTGACCCTCCGACTGCCCCGCGAGGGATCGCCGGAGAGCGCCATCGGCAAGCGAAAAGAAACCGCCGTACCCGGCATGGCCAAGGATGTCGCCCATGCCGCCGGCTGATGCCCGAACCCAGATGATCCCAGTCGATGCAGTCGACAACGGAAAGGGACTGATGAAACAGCAAGGGATCTGTACCTGCTGGCCCGGCACGACCTTATGGCTGACCGGCCTGCCAAGTGCGGGCAAGACCACCCTCGCCCATGAACTGGCCGGGAGGCTGCGTGCGGACGGCCGTCGCGTCGAGGTGCTCGACGGCGACGAGATCCGGTCGTTCCTCTCCGCCGGACTCGGCTTCAGCCGTGCGGACCGGGACGCCAACGTCCAGCGCATCGGCCTGGTGGCGGAGGTCCTGGCACGCAACGGTGTCATGGCTCTGGTGCCCGTGATCGCTCCCTACGCAGTCAGCAGGGCAGCCGTACGCCGGCGGCACGAAAGCAGCAACACCCCGTATCTGGAGGTGCATGTCGCCACTCCGGTCGAGGTGTGCTCCGAACGCGATGTGAAGGGGCTCTACGCCCGGCAGGCAGCCGGTGAGATCACCGGCCTGACCGGCGTCGACGATCCGTACGAGGCACCGGAGAAGCCGGATCTGCGGATCGAGACGCACACCCAGACCGTGCAGGAATCCGCGGCAGCGCTGCACACGCTGCTGACCGAAAGGGGACTGGCATGACGACGGCGGCTGTCACGCAGGGAGCCGTACGGGACCCGGGAGGTGACGGCCACCCGCGGCGGACGGACCACCAGGACCGAACCGCAGGCTCCCCGTACTCCCTGACCCACCTGGACGTCCTGGAGTCCGAGGCCGTGCACATCTTCCGGGAGGTGGCGGGTGAGTTCGAGCGTCCGGTGATCCTCTTCTCCGGCGGCAAGGACTCCATCGTCATGCTGCACTTGGCGCTGAAGGCGTTCGCACCTGCGCCGGTGCCGTTCTCCCTGCTGCACGTCGACACCGGGCACAACTTCCCCGAGGTCCTGGAGTACCGGGACCGGACCGTGGCCCGGCATGGCCTGCGGCTGCATATCGCCTCCGTACAGGACTACATCAACCGCGGTGAGCTCCGCGAACGCCCGGACGGCACGCGAAACCCACTACAGACCGTGCCGCTGACCGACGCCATCAGGAACGCGCGCTTCGATGCGGTCTTCGGCGGTGGCCGCCGGGACGAGGAGAAGGCCCGTGCCAAGGAGCGTGTCTTCTCCCTGCGCGACGAGTTCTCGCAGTGGGATCCGCGGCGCCAGCGTCCGGAGCTGTGGCAGCTCTACAACGGCCGGCATGCGCCAGGCGAGCACGTCAGGGTCTTCCCGCTCTCCAACTGGACCGAGTTGGACGTCTGGCAGTACATCGACCGCGAGCAGATCGAGCTGCCCGCCATCTACTTCTCACACGAGCGTGAGGTGTTCCGACGAGCCGGCATGTGGCTGACCGCGGGCGACTGGGGTGGTCCCGGAGACGGGGAGACGGTCGAGAAGCGTCGAGTGCGCTACCGCACCGTCGGCGACATGTCCTGCACCGGCGCAGTCGACTCCGACGCCGCCACGCTCAACGCCGTGATCGCCGAGATCGCCGCGTCCCGGCTCACCGAACGGGGGGCGACCCGCGCCGACGACAAGCTCTCCGAAGCCGCCATGGAAGACCGCAAGCGCGAAGGGTATTTCTAAAGATGACCATCGATACGCTGCGCTTCGCCACCGCCGGTTCGGTGGACGACGGCAAGTCGACCCTGGTCGGGCGGCTGCTGCACGATTCCAAGGCAGTGCTCGCCGACCAGATGGAGGCCGTGGAGCGGGCCTCGCTGGGGCGTGGCCAGGAAGCCCCCGACCTGGCCCTGCTCACCGACGGGCTGCGCGCCGAACGAGAACAGGGCATCACCATCGACGTCGCCTACCGCTACTTCGCCACGCCCCAGAGGCGGTTCATCCTGGCCGACACCCCAGGCCACGTGCAGTACACGCGCAACATGGTCACCGGCGCTTCCACCGCCGACCTTGCGGTCGTCCTGGTGGACGCCCGCCACGGCGTCGTCGAGCAGACCCGCCGGCACGCCGCGGTCGCCGCGCTGCTCCGCGTCCCACAGGTCGTCCTCACGGTGAACAAGATGGACCTGGTCGGCTACCAGGAGTCCGTCTTCGCCGCCATCGCCGAGGAGTTCACCGCCTACGCGACCCAGCTGGGCATACGGCAGATCACCACCGTTCCGGTCTCCGCGCTCGACGGCGACAACGTCGTGGAACCCTCCCGCAACATGGACTGGTACGGCGGCCCGACGGTCCTGGAACACTTGGAGACCGTGCCCGTCGGCCACCGGACGAACGACGAACCCGCCCGGATTCCGGTGCAGTACGTCATCCGGCCGCAGACCGCCGAGAACCCCGACTACCGCGGCTACGCGGGCCAGATCACCTCCGGCGCACTGCACGTGGGCGAGCCGGTGACCGTACTGCCCTCGGGACGTACGAGCACCGTCGAAGCCATCGACATGCTCGGTGAGCCCGTGGGTACCGCCTGGGCGCCGCAGTCGGTGACCGTGCGCCTGACCGACGGCATCGACGTCTCGCGCGGCGACTTGATCGCACCGACCGCCACGGCTCCCACTGTCACCCGCGAAGTCGGTGCAACGGTCTGCCACGTGGCCGACCGTCCACTCACCATCGGCCAGCGGGTGCTGCTCAAGCACACCACCCGTACGGTCAAGGCGATTGTCGAGGAAATCCCCTCGCGGCTCGCGCTGGACGACCTGTCCCAGCACCCAGCGCCGGGCGAGCTGGTCGCCAACGACATCGGACGAGTCCGGGTCCGTACCGCGGAGCCGCTCGCGCTCGACGCATACGCCGACTCCCGCCGCACCGGCTCCTTCCTGCTCATCGATCCCGCCGACGGCACCACGCTCGCTGCCGGCATGGCCGACGCCACGGGGTGAGACATGAGCGCGGACACCTTTCACGTCGTGGTGGTCGGGGCGGGTGCGTCCGGCACGCTGGCCGCTGCCCGCCTGCTGGACGCCGCGGCCGACGCCGGGCTCCGGACCGTCGTCGACCTCGTCGACCCCGCCCCGACCACCGGGCGGGGCCTCGCCTACGCCACGCCCGACCCACGGCACCTGCTGAACGTGCCGGCCGGGCGGATGAGCGCCCTACCGGACACCGGCGATGACTTCGTGCGCTGGCTCTCAGGCCGCGAGGGCCGCAGGGTCGACCCGGGGGAGTACGTTCCCCGCACGCTGTTCGGCAGCTACCTGGCCGACGCCCTGGACCGGTCGGCCGCCGCCTGCCACGGCATCGGGGTGCTCCGGCGGCGGCACGACCGCGTCGTGGCGATCGACCGCCTCACCAGGACCGGTCACAGGCTGGCCGGGGACACGGATGTCGGCGTCCGGCTGCGGCTGCGCACCGGCGGGACGCTCGACGCCGACGCGGCGGTCCTGGCACTGGGCAACCTCGCGCCCGGAACCGCCTGGCTCCCGGCGGGACTTGCGGACTCTCCCGGCTTCGTGGCCGATCCCTGGCGTCCCGGTGCGCTCGCAGACGTACCGGCCGACCGCGATGTGCTGCTCGTGGGCACCGGCCTGACCATGTGTGACATGGCTCGGACACTGGCACGCCCGGGCCGCACGGTGCACGCCGTCTCCCGGCACGGACTGCTGCCACAGGCTCACGCCCGCGGAGCGCCGACAGCGCCGGCAGACACGACCAGGCATCCGCCCCCGGTACCCGAACCGCACGACCTCGCACGGCTGAAACGCCGAATACGGCACCGGGCCGCGTTCTACCGAAGGCTGTACGGGGACTGGCGCCCCGCCATCGACGAACTGCGTCCGGATATCCCGTTGCTGTGGCAGCAGCTCTCCGTCCCGGACCGCGACCGATTCCTCACCGCTGAGCTGCGAGAATGGGAAGTGCACCGACACCGACTGCCGCCGGCGACCGACCGGGCGCTGACCGCTGCCCGGCGCGCCGGCTTGTTGACCGTCCAGGCGGCGGAAGTCGTCGCTGCGCAGAGGAACAACGACAGCCGCGAGGTCGCCGTACGGCTGTCCGACGGCCGGTCCGTGACCGTGGGCGCCGTCCTCAATTGCACCGGAACCGAGAGCAGAGTGAAGGAGCTGACCGACCCACTCGTCCGAAACCTCCTCGGCTCGGGGGTTGCCACACCCGGCCCGCACGGCCTCGGTTTCGACACCACCCCGGAGGGACGGCTGATGTCGGCTGCTGGCCACGACGCGGCGCCTGTGTGGACGCTCGGCCAACTACGCCGCGGGAACCTGTGGGAGACGACGGCTATTGCCGAGATCCGTGCCCAGGCCCGTGAACTGGCATCCCGGATTCTGGAGAGTGCCGTGACGCCGACACTGGTCTGACGCGTGCGTCGTATCACCAGATCAGTCAGGGTGGACGATCAGCCATGATATGGCGTGGCTCTGGCCCAGGAATCGAACGCCTGCCTACGGCAGCCGCAATTCACCCCGCATCATCGACATGTGCGTAAGGTCCAAGTCCCCCCTCGGGCACTCAAATACACACATGTCGGGCGGGCTGTGACCGGACGGTCACTACCCGTTCGCGATTTCGGCCGGATCGGGTCTGTGCGGCCTCCTGCTACGGGAGACGGTCGTTGAGCGGGGGGACGGTGAGCAGGGTGCGGTAGGTGGCGGCGTCGTCGGGTTCGCCGACGCGGCGGCCGTCGGCTTCGACCCAGGCGTGGGCGGCGAAGGGCGGGGTGCGCACTCCGGTGGACCAGGTGGGCCAGGTGCCGCCGAGGCGGCACAACAGGGCCGTGGCGAGGGAGCGTTGGAGGCAGTAGCGCCCGGAGCACAGGACGCTGACGGCCGTGACGTCCTGCCGGGCCCGCAGGGCCGTGGCGTGGTCGGCGGGCCGCGCTCCTCGGCGCGCGGCGCGCAGGAAAGCCTGTAGACGCTTGGGCGGCAGGTGGGCCAGTAGCCGCGCGGCGGCGACGGCGGTGCGGGCTGCGGTACGGCGGCCGAGCGGGGGACGGTTGTGGTGGACGTCGAGGATCTGGCTCATGGGGCGTCGACCACCAGTCCGCAGCGGGTGAGACGGTCGAGCAGGGCGGTGACGTCGGCCGCGGCCCGATCGCGGGGGACGGGGCGGGTGGCGGCGAGTCTGTCGGCGATCTGCTGGGGGCCGGCGCCGTCGAGGAGTGCCTGGAGGACAGTTGCGCCGGTGGCGTTGAGTTGCCAGTAGCGGCCGTTGCGTTCGTCGAGGAGGACCATGCCTTCGTCGGTGGGGCAGCATGCGATGTCACTGCGCAGCCGTGTCAAAGGGGTACTCCTCGTGTGGGTGGTGGCGAGGGGCTGAGGTGGGCGGGGTCGGGGTGGGCGGCCAGGTCGCGCAGCCATGCCTCGGCACCCAGTGTGTTCTCCAGTTCCGGGGCGCCGCCGATGTTCAGTTCGGGGCTGATCAGGGCGCGGCGCAGGAGTTCGGGGTCGGCGAGGCCGGCGGCGGCGAGGTGTGAGGTGTCGGCGATGTCGGCCAGGTGGCGGCGGTGGGTGCGCAGGCCGAGGTACCAGTCGGGGCCGCAGTGGTCCTTGGTGGTGCGGTGCAGGATGTGTTCGGGCACCAGGCCGTCCATCGCGGCGGCCAGCAGGGGTTTGTAGGCCCAGGGGTGGCCCGCTTCGTGGGGGCGGACGGTCAGGCAGGCGGTCAGGACGTCGTCGTCGCAGAAGGGGCTGTCCGTCGGCAGCCCTTGAGCGATGGACGCCTCGTGGAGAAGGGCAGCGGCGCGCCCGGCCTCGCGCATCTGGTGGAGCCAGGCGTGTCGGCCGGGGTCGGGGTCCAGCGGCTCGGAGCGTTCGGCTGCGCGGCGCAGGACTGCGGCAACCAGGCCCACGGCTTGATCGCTCGCCCAGGGTGGCAGGGCCGGCCGGGGTCCCCACGGGGCGGGGCCCGGGTTCGCCCTGGGGTCTTCGCGCAGGCGTGCGGCGGCGTCGGCGAGCCAGGCGGGATAGGAACGGGTGCGCAGCAGCGTCCGCGCGGTGGTCGGCAGGCTCCATCGGCCGCGGGCCTTGAATCCGCTGGTGGCCCGCAGCGCGGTGAGGGGGCTACAGCGCCAGAGGGTGTGGAGGTAGGCGTCGGGGGGCACGACCGCGTGGTCACCTCCGTGTCCCGACAGGCGCAGTTCGGCCCCCCGGGCGCGCAGCGCGTCGGCCGTGTGGCAGTGCCGTGCCCGGTTGCGCAGGAGGCCCGAGGGCTCTTCCAGGGGCGCGCGGCGTTGGTCGAGACCGGTGAAGCACGCAGGCAGGTCGGCGGAGGTGAAAATCTGGGGTTCGACATGGGGCAGGCGGTCGGCGGCGAAGCGGGCGTAGTGGTGGTCCTGATTGCCGGGGCCGTTCCAGTGCTGGGTGGAGGTGACCAGATGAGCTCCGGCTTCGGCAGCCAGGAAACACAGCGATGTGGAATCCATGCCGCCGGACAGATCCGCGGCCAGTACCCGGCCCGGACGCACGCGCAGGGCCACGGCGGCTCGCAGGGCCTCACGCAACAGGCCCGCAGCGTCCACCATAGGCAGGTACGCGGGCGGTGGCCGCCACCACGTGGTGGTGTACGCACGTCCGTCAGGAGCGACGCGGAGAGCGTGGCCGGGCTCGACGGTTTCCACCCCGGTCCACATCGCGGCGTCGGCCAACGGGTGCGGCAGGTAGGGCGCGGCAAGACGGGCGGCGACCCGGGCCGGATCAAGGTCGGCTTCGGTGAGGTGGGCCAGCGTGCGGGCCCGGTCCGCGCACACCGTCACTCCCTCGACCGAGGCCCGGTACAGGCGCCGGGCCCCGAAGGCGCTGCCGCGCACATACAGATGGCCGTCCACGGACGCGGCTATGTGGTAACTGCCGTGTACCCCGTCCAGCGCGGATTCGATGTCGGCGACTGTACGGACCCGCTTCAGACGGGCCGTCAGGTCCACGGGCGTCGTTGATGAGGTACCCATGACCGCCAGCATCCGTCCGCCCTGCGAAGCCAGAACCATCTGCTCCGGCGGCCAGGAACCCACCAGCCACGGCCGGCCCGATGGATGACACACCACATCGACGGCCTCCTCCCGCAGCCGTGCCGCACATCCCTGCCGTGTCTCCTGGTCCGGGAAGGCCACGAACCAGCACGCCACCGTGTCACTCATTCAGCAGCCCACCCCTGACGTCTCGCACCCGCTACCCGGCACTCCTGACCCGAACCGCGAACGGGCTCCGCCGGGCCCGGTGTCCCTCCCCGCCGGCGGTCGACCCGCGAGGACCGCCAGTGGGAACGTGCGGGTGCCGGCCCTCGCCGTATGGCGACCATGCACCGGCACCCGCACGTCACGTCACGTCACGACCACTGGTACCAGGTAGCGCCGTCCTCGACCTTGTCCCCGGCGTTGCCCAGGGTGAGGTCGGCGAAGTGGCCGACCTCGACCAGCAACGGGGACTCGTACACGTCAGCGGTCTCGATGTTCAGTGTCTCGCTCAAGGTGAGCACCTCCAGATCAACACGGGCGGACGGTCCAGCGGCTACCGGCAAAAGATCTGCTCTGCCAGGCTGAGAGCCTTCGGATTCGTCCACCCTTTCCGCACTGAGCCGGATCGGGCAGGCCCCGGCAAACACGGGCAGCCCATGTATGACTCCGGTAGCGCTGTCTCAGCACTGACCCATCAACCGTGGCAGCAGGGAATGAAATCCCAATGAAGGGTCGATGTCTCGGCGGCCACCGGCTCGGCGACCCTCACCGCGTTCACCGCGGGCGGTGTCGTCGGCACGCTGGCGGGAAGAGTTCGGTGCCGACGGGGCGCTCGCGAGCGAGCATCACGACGATGGCGGGTCGAAGAGGGCTGCCCGCCGTAGAACGTGCCCTTCCACTTCCTTCGCATCCCGATGTACCGGTACCGGCCGCCATTGAGGGATATTTTATTGGTTGCGCAATCATGGAACTGCGCGGAGATCCCACGCGTTCCAGGAAGTGACAGCGCACAGGAACGGAACGGCTGGAGGGTATTCATGGGTGTGACCCTGTCCAAGGGTGGCAATGTGTCGCTGAGCAAGGAGGCTCCCGGGCTGAGCGCCGTGACGATCGGCCTGGGCTGGGCCGTGCGCACCACCACGGGTGCCGACTACGACCTGGACGCCTCTGCCCTGATGTGTACCGCGTCCGGCAAGGTCGTCTCCGACCGGCACTTCGTCTTCTTCAACAACCTGAACAGCCCGGATGGTTCGGTAGTGCACTCCGGCGACAACCTCACCGGTGGAAGCCACGGCGACGACGAACAGATCCAGATCGACCTCGGTGCTGTGCCTGCCGAGGTCGCGAAGATCGTCTTTCCGGTCTCCATCTACGATGCCGAGCAGCGCAGCCAGAGCTTCGGCCAGGTCCGCGATGCGTTCATCCGCGTGGCCAACCAGGCCGACGGGCGGGAAATCGCGCGTTACGACCTCACCGAGGATGCCTCGACCGAGACCGCGATGGTCTTCGGCGAGGTCTACCGCCATGGCGCGGAGTGGAAGTTCCGCGCCATCGGCCAGGGCTATGCCTCGGGCTTGCAAGGCATTGCCCAAGATTTCGGTGTCAACGTCGGCTGAGGCTCAAAGACCGGATGCCGGCGAGTCTCTCAACCACCGGATACCGGGGCGGGGTTGATCGCTTATGCCCACCGCGGCGCGCGCCCGGGGAGGGTGGCATAGGGCCGATTCCCGAGCACGGTGGCGATGGCTCGCCGGCACCGTCGCCGCAGCCGGCCAAGCAACAGCCGGCCAAGCAACAGCCGGTCAAGTCGTAGCCGGTCAGGCAGTGGGACGCGTTCTTCGCCAACGCCAAGCCCCGCGTCACGGTCGGCGTCCTGGCCCCGGCGGCCGGCGCCGTCTAGCGCCGCCCGCCCCTGCTGACAGCCGCGCCCTCGCCGTGCTCATCCCTGGGCCCGGGAAGGTTCGCGGTCACGCGGCCGTCCTCGGCGAGTACGACAACGGTGTCGCCCTCGCTCAGGGAGAGCGGCGCGGTCTTGGCGGGATTGAGGAAGACCCCGTACGTAGGGGGTTCGTCGCTGTGCCGGGCGAGCCGGTATCCGATGGCGGTCTCGCCCCGTTGCCGGGCCGCCTCGATGACGGTCGCGAAGTTCGCCGGGGTGCCCGGGGTGAGGTAGCCGGGCGCCGGTTTGAGGTAGATCTCCGAGCCCTCGGGGTCGAAGAGGTCGGTGAACACGGCGTACAGGCCGCGGTCCTCGACCAGCTGGGTCAGCAGGAGGCTGATCACCTTGGTGCTGACGATGAAGTCGTCCGCCTTGGTGACCTGGGCGATCTCGCGGTTGGCGTCGCTGTTCATCTCGGTGACGATCGAATACGGGCTGCCCGATCGGACGGCGATGTCGCGCAGGTGGAGCAGCGTCACCAGGGTGCGGTCATCGGCCCGTTCGGGCGCGATGTCGTCGTCGGTCAGGACGATGATGTGGCGGTAGTCGTCGAGGCCCAGGGACTCCAGCGACGGCCGGAGCGTGGGTTCGCAGGGCCGGTAGCCCACCGTGAGGTTCTCCAGCCCCTGCCGGAAGTCTTCGTCGGGGCGTCGAGGGGCCGCGATGTCGATCAGCGAGTCGGGCTCCACCAGCCGGTCCAGCAGCCTGATGATCTTGGCTCCGCGGGAGTTCCATCCGATCACGAGCGTACGGTCGGGTACCGACGCCTGGCCGGGAGCCGAGGTGATCGCCGACTCGACGATGGCCGGCCGGGTGTCCGCCAGCCGCATGAGGAGGTCGTCCTCGGCGACCACGAGCACGTCGTCATCGGAGCCGATGACCGTGTCCATCGCCGGGTTGACCAGGACCTCCCCGTCGCTCCTGCGCAGACCGACCGGAATGCCGAGGTCGAACCCGTTGAGCGCCTCCCCGTACGTCGTGCCGGCCAGCGCGGCCGCCGGGTAGGGGTAGATCTCGTTGCCGACGAAGCTGAGCAGTTCGTCGAAGACCGTGGACAGACCGGACTGCCGGTGCGACTGCACGATCAGCCGTACGGCGATGTCATCGGCGTCGATCACCAGCGCCGTCTCGCCCGCGGCCAGCCGGGCCGCGGCCAGGTTCGGCGAACTTTGCACGGCGGCCACGATGTTCGGCAGCGCGCCCTTCCACCGGCGGCTGTTCAAGAGCAGCAGCACCTTGATGACGTCGGTGTCGCTGTCGTCCCCCACGGGAGGCAGCACCATCACGGACTTGGCCGCATCCAGACTCACCAGCTCCAGATCCGCGCGCTGAAGGGGGCTGCCGGAGCGGCAGATCACCCGCGTGCGGCCGGTGTCGGGGATCCGCCTGCGGATCGCGTCCTCCATCTCGACCTTGTCCCGGTCGGCGAGGATGACGACACACGAGCGCCGTTCGCTCTGGTTGGCCTCCACCAGCTCCGCGATGACGGTGAAGACCTGCTCCGACCAGCCCAGCACGATGGTGTGGCCGCGTTCGATCAACCGCGACTTGCCCTTGCGCAGCTCCTGGATCCTGGCCTCCAGGCCGGTGGTCAGCACGCCGATGAGCGCGCTGACGATGAAGATCCCGCCGAGGGTCACCGCCAGCATGAGCCCCAGGAACACCGGGCCGCCGGTGTCCCCGCCCATCGTGCCGGGATCGAGCGTACGCAGCAGACTCATCCAGGCGACGCCCAGCCAGCCGCCGTTCTTCTCGGTGTCCGAGTTCGTGAACACGACCACCAGAACGGTCACCACGGCGATCAAGGCGACCGACGTCAAACCCAGCCAGCCGATCAGGGCCGGCGTCCCCCGGTCCATCGTGCCGTCGAACCAGTACCGCAAACGGTCCCGCAGCCTCGCACGCACTACCGAAACCCTCTCCCTCCGCCACCGGACCGCCGCACCCGGCGACGCGTCAAACCTACCGTCGCGAGGGAGAGTTCATCCTGATCCCCGGCGTTCACTGTGCAGGCGCCTGGTGTGCCCGTGAGCCGCGGCGCCATGGTCTTCGGAGCGCTCTACCCGCGACGATCCGGAGGGGAAGTTCCGCGCTGTCGGCTACGGCTGTACGGCCGGACCCGCCGGTGCCTTGTGGCTTCCCGCCACGTGCTGCCACGTGCGAACCCTTGGCCGTATGGCTTCTTGAAGGGGAAGACGCTTCTCATCCTCGCCCAAGGTTATACAGTTGCGCAATGTAGCAAGCAAAAATACGGGTCCGGCTCATCGGCTGCTGACTCCGACGACAAGAGAGGTGGGCAGCCATGCTGCGCAACGGACTGGAACCCTGGCATCTGCTGGTCGTGGCCATCGTCGTGATCCTGCTCTTCGGCTCCAAGAAGCTGCCGGACACCGCACGCGCGCTGGGCAAATCGCTCCGGATCCTCAAGAGCGAGACCAAGGCCATGAAGGACGACGGCACGCCACCCACCACGACGTACGAGCCCGGCCCCCAGCCGCAGTCCGAGCCGGGGCCGCGCACCCTCCACACCGCACCCGGCGGCCCCGCCACCGGCCGCGCCGAGCCCGTCCGCCCGGAAAGCGAGGCCATGTCGGCACCCTCGTCCACACAGGCCGGCCCCGGCACCCCTCGCTGAAGTCCACCTGAAGGAGCACACCGGCCGGCATCGGCCGGTCCTGCGCTGCGCAGTCGAGCCACCTTGCTCTCTTACTCACAAGGGGATATGCGTGCACGAGCTTGACCGTTCACGGGCGGAGGACGTTCCACACTTTGAACGCCTTGTGGACCGGGCCCTGCATTCCGACGAGATCAGGGAAGTGGTCCACTTTGCGGACGGGGATCCCCGGGCCGAGCAGCTGCGCACCCAGGCATTCGAGGCGAGAGCGGCGATCGTTGCCACTGCGGACACCGAATACCGTGCCTATCTGAAGGCGCGCACTGCGGCGAGCCGGCCCCGCCCCGCACGCCAGTCGGCCGAGACCGCCACGACGACACGGCGTACCGGGGACGGATTGCTGCCCGCGCTCGGCGTGCTCGTGCCGGGTCTCGCGGCTGCGGCGGCCGTTGTCTTCCTGTTCTTCGGCCTCGGTCTGTGGGCCGTCGGCCTGCTTCCCCACCTCGCGGACGAGCTGATCGTCGCCGGCCTCACGGCAGCGGGCGTCGCGGTGACGGTGGCCTTGATCGGACTGCTCTGGCTGCTCGTCGCGGCGGTGCGCAACCGTGCCACCGCGTACGACACCGCGCCGGAGGCCGCGGACCCGACCATCGCGCAAGCGTATGAGGCATGGCAGCAGGCGGTGCTGGAGCGCGGCGTGATCCCGTTCCTGCTCGGCCGGCTCAACGACGCGCGCCCGGACGACGGCTCCGGGCCGGCCCATGGTCGGCCCATGGCTCTGCCGCCTGCGCGCGGGGCGGACTCGGCTCCTTCCGACAGCGGCTCCGAGGGCCGGCGCACGGGGCCCGGATTCAGCGCACCTGACTTCGCAAGCCCCGGCTTCGGCAGCCCGGATTTGCCAGGTCCCCGGCGCATGCCGGACGCGGAATGACGCAGTCGGCGGCGTCGACGGTTGTCGGGGGAGCCGGCGCGCGCCGCTGAGCTGCCGTGACAGTTCCACGAGATCCGTCGTCTGTGATGTGTGACAGGAGTTGCGCTGCACAGGCCACGGCTTGTTAGATTGCGCAACTACGCAACCGAGGCGGGGCCCGTGCTCCGTCTGCCCCTACGCCGCCGGGCGCCCCGCCGTACACCCGACGGCCCGGCCCGACGGGCCCGACCGTTCATGGGAGTGGGAGATGAGCGACCCGTGGGACGGCCCGGTCGGCCAGGCCACGCGCAGCCGTAGCGCCCGGGTGCCCGAACAGCACACGGCGGATTCCGGCGGAGAGCGCCCACCAGGCGGCCGGGCCGCGGCTCGGGCGGCCTCCCGCTCGCGCGGTGGCAAGAGCTCGCGTCGCGCCCGTCCGGTGCGGCGCGGAAGGCGGGTGCTGAAGATCGTGGGGATCTGCCTGGCCGTCCTCATGGTGGTCACCGCCGGAGTCGGCTGGTGGTTCTACCAGCACCTGAACGGCAACATCCACAGCGTCTCGCTCGACGGCCAGGGCGGCACGGAGAAAGCCGACGCGTTCGGCCGCACCCCCATCAACATCCTGGTCATGGGCTCGGACGGCCGTACCAGCAAGGAGGACTGCAAGCTCGGCGGCGGCTGCTCGCAGACCGGAGTGCAGACCGGCGGTGGGAACGCGGACGTGCAGATGGTGGTGCACATATCCGCCGACCGGTCCAACGCCACCGTCATGAGCATTCCCCGTGACACCCTGACGCACGTCCCGGCCTGCAAGGACAGCGCCAGCGGAGAGTCCACGGCCGGTTACTACGGCCAGATCAACAGCGCGCTCCAGTACGGCCCGGCCTGTCAGGTGGCCACCATCCACCAGCTCACCGGCATTCCCATCGACCACTTCGTCAAGCTCGACTTCTCCGGTGTGGTCAAGATGTCCGATGCGGTCGGCGGCGTCTCCGTGTGCGTCAGCGACAACGTCTATGACACCTACTCGCACCTGAAAGTGTCCAAGGGCGCCCACACTCTCAAGGGCCTCGCGGCCCTGGAGTTCGTCCGTTCCCGGCACGGCTTCGGCGACGGCAGCGACCTCGGCCGTACCGTCTCCCAGCACATCTTCCTCAGTGCGATGATCCGCAAGTTCAAGAGCGCGGGCACGCTCACCGATCCCACCGCGGTCTACGATCTCGCCGACGCCGCCACCAAGGCGCTGACCGTGGACGACGGCCTCGGCACCGTCTCGAAACTGGTGGCGCTCGCCGCCGACGTGAGCAAGGTCCCCACGAAGCGGATGACCTTCACCACCATGCAGACGGCCCCCGACCCGACCAACAGCGACCGCGTGGTGGTGGGCGCCGGCGCCAAGACCCTTTTCGCCACCATCGCCAACGACCAGTCCCTGACCACCGGTTCCGGCACGAAGTCCGCGGCGGCCCACTCGACCGCGAAACCCGAGGCCACCGCCTCGGCCGTGCCCGCCTCCCAGATCGACGTGACGGTCGAGAACGGCACGGACATCACCGGCCGCGCCTCCGCCCTTGCCACTGCGCTCACCGACAAGGGCTTCGGCTCCGGTACGACCACGGCCAACGCCCCGAGCACCGCGACGACCACCACCCTCACCTACGGTGCCGGCCGGAAGGCCGAGGCCCAGACGGCCGCCAAGTCCCTGGGCCTGCCCACCTCGCATCTGAAACAGGGCACCGGGACGGCCCTGACCTTGGTGATCGGCAGCGACTGGCCCAGCGGCGCCACCTATCCGAGCGGCACCTCCTCGCCGTCCGCCGACACGAAGACCGCGGTCTCCAACGCCCACGCCCAGACCGCCGATCAGGCCAAGACCTGCGCCAAGGTCAGCCCCTACAAGACCGTCAGCATCAACGGTGTCTCCATGACGCCCTCCCAGGCGTATGCGGCGGCGAGGGACAAGCCCGACTCCGATTCCTGAGACCGGGTTCAGGCGGATCCGGTCGATGGGGTGAGCATCTGCCGCCCGGCCGGGGCGCGCGAAGGCCATCGGATCGGCGCACGGTGGCCGTGTGTGGCGGCGCGCGGCGAGCGTCAGGTGGGTCGCGCCCCCAGTGCGCGGAGCAGGAACGGGAGGAGCTCGCGGATCGCGGCCTCGCCGGACGTGGAGTCGTCTGCGGTGGCCCGGTGTGCGGCGTCGGGGGTCAGGAAGAGGAGGCTGACCATCGAGCCGACGA
The DNA here is from genome assembly GCF_002082195.1 of Streptomyces gilvosporeus. GTDB lineage: Bacteria > Actinomycetota > Actinomycetes > Streptomycetales > Streptomycetaceae > Streptomyces > Streptomyces gilvosporeus. The sequence goes on from NZ_CP020569.1 coordinate 7,500,340, forward strand.
CCAGGTCGGCCAGCACATGTGCGTCCTCGAGCGGCGGGATGTCGCCGCGGGCGACGGCGCGGCGCACCACGGTGGCGGCCCGGTCGCGGACCGGCTGGATGATGGCGGTGTCGAGCACCCGGGCGAGGGCCTCGTTGTGTGCGGACTCGCCGATCAGGACGTGCAGCAGCCGGCCCCCGGGGCCCTCCAGCGTGTCGGCCTTGTCACGGAGCAGCGCGGCCAGGTCGCCTTCGAGGCCGCCGGTGTCCGGCTGGGGGCCGAGGTCGCTGGCCCAGCGCACGGCGGTGCCGACGACCAGGTCTTCCTTGGAGCGCCAGCGACGGTAGAGCGTTGCGGTGGAGACCCCGGCTCGTTTGGCCACCGCGGCCGTGGTCAGGCCGCCGTAGCCGCTCTCCTGGAGGACCTGGACGGTGGCCTCCAGCAGGGCCCGGTCGCGCTCGGCATCCCGCGGGCGGCCACGGGCGGGCGGCTGCCCCGCCGCGGTCTGGTTGCTCTCGGTACGTTCACCCACACCCGGAGTCTACCGGCCAAGCATTACGAAACGAAATATTTTCGTTTCGTGTAGCCTCGGCGTCATGACCTCATCGAACCCCGCCCCCGGCCCGGACGCTGCCGGCGTCGTGGGCCGGCTCCGTGCCACCTTCGCCACCCACCGCACCGTCTCCGCGAAGTGGCGGCGCGATCAGCTCACGGCCCTGCGCACCCTGCTCACCGAGCATCGCGACGACCTCCTCGGCGCGCTCGCCGCGGACCTCGGCAAGGGACCCGAGGAGGCCTACCGCACCGAGATCGGCTTCACGCTCAACGAGATCGACCACACCCTCGACCGGCTCGACGACTGGCTGGCACCCCGGCCCGCCGAGCTGCCCGAGCGGCTGCTCCCGGCGACCGCGCGGGTCGTGCGCGAACCGCTCGGCGTGGTGTTGGTGATCGCGCCCTGGAACTATCCGCTGCAACTGGCGCTCGCCCCGCTCGTCGGCGCGCTGGCCGCGGGCAACTGCGCCGTCGTCAAGCCCAGCGAGCTCGCCCCCGCAACCTCTGCTGCCATCGCCCGGCTGCTGCCGCGCTACCTGGACGCCGACGCGGTGGCCGTCGTCGAAGGGGCCGTCCCGGAGACCACCGCGCTACTGGCCCAGCGCTTCGACCACATCTTCTACACCGGCAACGGCACCGTCGGCCGCATCGTGATGACGGCCGCCGCCCAGCACCTGACACCGGTCACCCTGGAACTGGGCGGCAAGAGCCCCGTCGTCCTCGACCCCGGCACGGATCTGGCCACCGCCGCCCGCCGGCTGGTCGTCGGCAAGTTCCTCAACGCCGGCCAGACCTGCGTCGCTCCCGACTACGTCCTGGCCATCGGCGACACCGCCCGGGACATCGAACCGCACCTCGCCGAGGCGGTACGCGAGACCTACGGAGCCGACCCCGCCGCCGCTCCCGAGTACGGCCGGATCGTCAACGAACGCCACTTCGACCGGCTGACCGCGCTCCTCGACAGCGGCCGCACGGTCATCGGCGGCACCCACGACCGCGCCACCCGCTACCTGGCACCCACCGTCCTCGCGGACGTCTCCCCCCACGCCCCCGTGATGCAGGAAGAGATCTTCGGCCCGATCCTGCCGATCATCACCGTGCCCGACCTGGGAGCCGCCATCGCCTTCATCAACGACCGCGACAAGCCGCTGGCGCTGTACGCCTTCACCGACTCCGACGACACCAAGCACCGGCTGCTGACCGAGACCTCCTCCGGCGCACTCACCTTCGGCCTCCCGGTCGCCCACCTCACCGCACCCGACCTGCCGTTCGGCGGAGTCGGCGAAAGCGGCATGGGCCGCTACCACGGCGAGTACTCCATCGACACCTTCAGCCACACCAAGGCAGTGCTGGACAAGCCGCTGGACAAGCCGCTGGGCTGAGGCCCGCCGCCCGGGACCGCAAAGGGCCTGGTGTCTCTGCGGACGATCCGCAACGGGCGCTTCCCTCAGGCTCGCATGCCGCCGTCCACGCGAAGGACCGTGCCGGTGACGTAGGAGGAGCGGTCGCTGAGGAGCCAGGCGGCGGCCTGGGCGATCTCTTCCGGATCGGCGGCGCGGCCCAGCGGGGTCTGGGCGTTGAGCTGGTCAATAGTGCCGGGAGACCTCTCGTCCCACTCGTGCAGCATCTCGGTGAGCGTGGTGCCCGGTGCGATGGCGTTGACACGGATGCCCTCCGGGCCGTACGTGGCGGCCGCCGATGCGGTGAGGCTGTTGACCGCCCGCTTCGCCGCGCCGTATGCGGGCAGCGCGGGGTTGGCCATCAGGCTGCCGACGCTGGAGGTGTTGACGAGGGCCCCACGCTTCGCGGTGGCGCGGATGGCGGCGATCTCGGCGGTCATGGCCAGCCACGGGCCCTTGAGGTTGACGTTGCAGACGTGGTCGAAATCAGCCTCCGAGAGCTGATCCATCGGGCCGGGCGGCTGGCCTGTCGCGCCGTTGTTGAAGGCCACGTCGAGTCGGCCGTACAGCTCTACGGACCGGTCGACGGCGGCGCGGACACCGGCCGGGTCGGCCAGGTCGCACAGCACGTAGTCCGCTGTGCCGCCGGCCGTCCGGATCTCCTCGGTGACCGCCTTGAGTTGGGCCTCCGTGCGGGCCGCGAGGAGTACCCGGGCTCCCTCCCTGGCAAACAGCCGCGCTGCCGCCGCGCCAATGCCGCGACCGGCACCAGTGATGAAGGCGACCTTGCCGGCGAGCAGGCCCGAGGCCGTGGTGGACGTGATCGGTGAGTTGTTCATGCCGATGAGCCTGTGTCCGACCGCCCGGCCCATCCAGGCACCGGCGGTACCTGGATGGGCGCCTCGGCACCGCGCACACTGGCCGGATGGATCGACGAGAACTGGCCGACTTCCTGCGCAGCAGGCGCGAGCGCATCACCCCCGCCGACGTGGGGTTGCCCGCAGGACCGCGCCGCCGCACCCCGGGGCTGCGCCGCGAAGAGGTGGCGCAGCTGGCGTTCATCTCCGCCGAGTACTACACGCGCCTGGAGCAGGCCCGCTCCCCGCAGCCCTCACGCGAGGTGCTGGCCCAACTCGCCCGCGCGCTGCGCCTGTCGGACGTCGAGCGCGACCACCTTCACCACCTCACCGGTGTCGCGCCCTGCCCTCCGCCCGAGCCGTCGCGGGAGGTACGGCAGAGCATCGTCGACCTGCTGCACCGGCTGCCGGAGGCCGCGGCCATCGTGCTGTCCGCGACGTACGAGGTCATCGCCTGGAACGACCTGGCCGCCGCCCTGATGGAGGACTTCTCCGCCCTGCCGCGCCGGGACCGGAACCTCATCCGGCGCGCCTTCCTCGGCCCGCACCGAAACGGCCGACGGCTGTACGGCGTCTCGGACGCGGACGCGTTCATCCGGACCTCGGCCCAGCACCTGCGCGCCGCCGCAGCTCGCTACCCCCATGCCCCGGAGGTGACCGCGCTGGTCGACGAACTCCGCGCCGAAAGCGCGGAGTTCGCCCGTCTCTGGGCCGCCCACGAGGTGACCAACCGACCCACTCTCTGCAAGACCTTCGACCACCCCCTCGTCGGCCCCGTCGCGGTCTCCTGCGACGTCCTGGACATCGCCGACCGGGACCAGCGAGTCATCATGTACACCGCCACCCCCGGCTCACCGTCGGCGGAAGCACTGCGACTGCTGTCAGTCGTCGGCATGCAGCGCATGGACGTGCCCGGCTGATCTGTCTCCCGTCCTGTCTCCCCCCTGACGACGGTGTACTCGGCCGTGGTGTCGCTGTTGAGGCCGAGTTCCCCTTGGGGAACCGGAACCGGACATGAGCCGGAACGCGCCCGCCCGCGTCTTCGCTTCCGCCGGGCCTCGCGTTTCCGATGGCGCCGATTGTCTTGTGTGGAGCGGAAGTTCACCGTAAATGTGGAGCGGGAGTTCACCATAAAAGAGGTGCGCGTAAATGAGGTGCGCGCACGCGCTGCCGTTGGCACGCTGCCCCAGTGCATCGCGAACAGATCTCCCGCATCGCTCATGCCGAGCACCCGATCAAGTCTCCGCTCGACGACGACTCGGTCCGCCGCCTGCTGGAACGCGGCCTGACGAGGGGCGACGAGCGGGTGCTCGACCTCGGCTGCGGCGGAGGGGAATGGCTCCTACGCGCTCTCGCCACACGGCCGGGCGTGCGTGCCGAAGGCGTGGACATCTCCGAGGACGCCCTGGACCAGGCGGCCGCCGCGGCACGTGACCTCGGCGTCCAGGACCGCCTCGTCCTGCATCACCGGAAAGCCGAGGAGTTCGTGTCCGAGGAGCCGTTCGACGTGGTCCTCAGCTTCGGGGCCGCGCATGCCTTCGGCGGCCTGCTCCCCACCCTTGCTGCGGCCCGCAGGTACCTGGCGCCCGGCGGGTGTGTCCTCATCGGCGACGGGTTCTGGGAGCACCCTCCGTCACAGGACGCCGTCGAGATGCTCGGGAACTTCGTCGACCTGGCGACCACCGTGGACCGGGTCGTCGCCGACGGCTGGACGCCCGTCGACGGGCACGTCAGCACGCGTCAGGAGCTGGACGACTACGAATGGGCCTGCTGGGGTTCCCTGGCCGCATGGGCCCTGGATCACGCCGACCATCCGGACAGCGCACAGGTGCTCGAGACGGCCACGGTCCGGCGCGCCGAATGGCTGCGCGCCTACCGGGACACCTGGGGTTTCGTCTCCCTGGTATTGCGCCGGACACCCGACTCCGCCTGAACCAATCCGCGTCCCCCTGGATATCGAGCTGACGTAGGGTGCCCGGCTCGGCCGCGAGACGGACTATGTCGCACATCACATTCGACCCATGTCACGTGCAGGGCGCCTGCTTCCATCAGGTGCGTCAGCAAACGAGCCGAGGAGGACGCAGCGATGAGCACACGGCAGGAGACGGGCACGGCGACCGCGCACCGCGTGGTGATTCTGGGGGCGGGTTACGCGGGCATGGTCGCGGCCGTCCAGCTCGCGGCCCGGACGAAGCGGCGGAGGGCGTGGAGGTGGCCGTGTGAACGCACAGGAGGGTTCGCCGAGCGCATGCGGATGCGGGTAAGGAGCATGTGGAGTAGACGTAGTGACACAGTCTCAGAGCAGTGCCGGCCCGGGTGCTTTCTCCATCGCTGCTGGTCCCACAGCCCGGCTGAGTTCTCGAACCCCACAGGTTCGGCAGCAGGGCCCGAGAGGCCCCCTAGTGGCCAAGGTGGACCAACTTCCGCTGCTCACAAGAGATCTGACACAGTGAATCTGTTTGCATTACTCCGGCGCAGCAAGATGAGATGAAGAGATCTCACTGCATCGAGGCGGTTGAACCTCGCTCAGTGAGACCTGCAGAGGGGGGATCGCATGACGGCAACAGACCCGGCGGAGCAGTCGTGGAACACGCGGGCAGGGGCCGAAGACACACCCGGGGGCCCGCCGCCCGCAGTCCCACCGCCGCCCGCTGCCCCTCCGCAGCCACCAGCCGCTCCGCCGCCTGTCGCCGATCCGCACCCCGATGTGCCACCGGTGGCATCGGCACAGCCGATCATCGGGGTCGATCTGCGGGTCAGCAAGCGGCTGCTCTGGGTCGGTGACGCCTACTACCCCCTCCAGAACGTCGCGCGGGTGTACACGCTCACCATCCACCCCCGGCGCAAGGATGCCGTCCTGCTCTTCGTGAAGCGGCTGCTGATCCTCGGGACGGCAACGGTTCTCCTCAGCCTGCTCGCCGCCACGATCGACGCCTCCAGCGACGGCGGATCCGCCGGAGTCACCGTCCTCGTCGTGTGTGCCGCGGGCGCCACACTGCTCTACTCCCTTGTGGAGATGCTGAAGGTGCTCGGCGCGCCCACTCACTTCGTCCTTGCCGTGGAGACGACCGGTCCCTCCACTGCCGTAGTGACCAGCCCCGACCCGGACCAACTGCGTCGGCTCGCCCACCAGATCGCGCACGCGATCGAGAACCCTCAGGCCGAGTTCGAGGTACGGGTGAACACGATCGCGATCAGCCCCAAGCACTACTATTTCGGAGACAACGTCAACATGTACGGCGGCACCGGCAACGTGGGGATGGCGAGCTGATGAGCGGCGGAGACCAGCACTACTACCTCGGCAGCGGCGACCACGTCACCATGCACGGCGGCTCGGGCAACGTCGGCATCGACAAGCGCGTCACCCCGCCCCAAGAGCTGGCCCCGGCCGTCCAGGAGGCGCTCGGCGAGCTGCTTTCCCTGGTCCAGGAGATGCGCAACCAGCTCCCGCAGGCCGGCGCCGACGCCCTCGACGAATCTCTGCCCGCTCTCCGGACCGAGGCGAACGTCCCGCAGCAGGAGCGACACCGGGCGCTGTTCGCTGTCGCGGGCATCGCCGCGACCTTCGGCGCGCTCGGCGTACCGATCGTTGAGGCCGTCAACAAGGTGCTTGGACTCATGGGCACCCAGTGAGCACCCGCGCGCCACTCTCGCCCATCGGCGGGTAGAGCGTTGACGGAGAAGGCCTGGGCCCCATGCCACCTACGCATCGTCAGAGGCGTTGCCGGTGCTGTGTCGGGCTTGGACTTCGGTGTGGTGGCCGATCGCCATCAGGTCGGCTGGTGTGGGACGTCGCCCTCATTGGTGATGAGGAACGAGATGGCGTAGATGGGTTCCAGTGTCTCGGATCACGAGACGGACCTAACGGAATCCAAGCTGGTCCCTGATCGCCTTGACAGCGGCGGCGAGTTCGATGTCTTCGAAGTCCGGCACGGCAGTACTCCCTGGAGAGGGCGGTTTCGACGGGCCGGTTGCGCGAGTCACTGCACCAGGGTCGTCTTGCCGGAACCGGCCTGGCCGCGCAGCAGGATGCGCGTCTGGCGGGCGAAGGCCGCCTCGACGCGCTGCCGTTCGCCGACTGCCGACTCCTGGAAGGAGCCGGCCGGGCGACCTTCGAGACCGCCCGATTCCTGGTCGCGACCGTGGTGCGGAGCCGGCTCCAGGCTCAGATACGCCGTGTCCAGCGGCCATTCGGAGTGGTCCCGGCGGCTGAAGTCGAGCCCGAAGAGCGTGAGTTCGCTGTACGACTCGGCCACGAAGGCCGCGTATCGGCGCTCGAACTCGGCATGAGGTTTGTGTGGGGGACCGGAGAGCTCGTCCACGGTCGGCTGATATCCGGTGTGCTTCACCAGCTCGTGGACGAAATCCGGGTCGGTGAAGAGCACGCGGCTCCGCAGGAATCCATGGGTTAGAGCCCGGAGGGCACGCCCCAGCGGACGGCGTCCAGTTGCTCGGCCGACTCGGGAGGGAGCAGACCCTGCTTCGGAGCGAGGAGGAGCGCGGCATCACACTCGAGAACGGTCGCGTCGACTCAGGCACCTGTCGGGCTCACCGGTACGTCTCCGGGGCTCGGATCCGGAGCTCGGATCCGGAGCTCGGACCCCTGAACGTGGAACGGCCGGTGTGCTCTTCCCCCAACGGGGTGCACACCGACCGTCCCATGACCGACCGCATCCACGCTCAGCGCTTGCGTGCCGCCAGGCGTCGTACGTCGAACGACCAGATGCCGCGGCCGTGTGTGGCCGCGTACAGGTCACCGTCCGGGCCGGGCCGCAGTTCCAGCACCGCGGTGGTGGGCAGCCCATGCCCGAGCACCTGCCACCGTTTGGCGCCGGGTGCCCGGTAGAAGACGGCCAGGTCGGTGCCGAGGGTAAGGCCGCCGTTCGGCAGCAGTTTCACCGTGTTCGCCGGGACGTCGGGCAGGTTGGCGGAGATGTCCGTCCAGTGGGCGCCGCCGTCCTTCGATTCGAAGACGTGGCCGACGCCCGCGCCGGGGCCCTCGGTCCACTTTCGGGAGAACCCGTTGACCGCCACGTACACGTGGTCGGCATCTGCCGGGTCGATGTCGAAGCCGGAGATGTACCGGTTGGGGATCGCACCGTCGACCGGCAGGTTGAGCTGGTGCCAGCCGGTACCCCCAGCCGTGCCGACCGCGATGCCGCGGGTGAAGCCCTGGCTGTCGCAGGGGCCGCACCAGCCGACGTAGACCCTGCCGCCCGAAGCGGCGACTGCGGTGGCGAGGTGGCCGTCGCCGAGGTCGTAGGCGCTCTTCCATTCCGAGCCGCTGCGGATCGCATAGCCCTTGGTCTGCACCCATACGTGACGGCCGCCGGCGATCCAGGTGTCGGGCTCCTTGGCGTCGGCGGTGAGGGGTGCGATGAAGCGGGCTCCCTTGCCGGCCAGATCCTTGTCCGGCGGGGCGACCTCGTACTCGGTGGCCTTCGTCGGGTCGGTGGACCAGGCGCCGTTGTTGACGCCGCAGTCCTGGGTGACCCACATGTCCAGGTAGACATACTCCTGGGCGATGTTGCAGCCGTCGGCCGGGTCGGTGATCGTGTCGGCGCCGTCGCCGCCGAAGTTGGAGCCCATGACCCGGTCGCGGCCGCGCAGCATCGACTGGCCGTTGTCCTGGAGGCCGCCGGTGACCGAGACCCCGCCGTAGGCGCGGTCCTTGCCCACGCCGACCGAGTAGTACTGAAGGGTGTCGATGGTGCCGTCGGCCAGCGACTGCCAGTCCTTGGCATGTCCGCCGGAGTCGACCGCGCCGTTCAGCGGACGCCGGTAGATGCCGCCGTCGTTGCCCACATAGACCCAGGTCTTGCCGTGGTAACTGCCGACCGCGACCGCGTGCTGGTCGGAGTGCGTGGTCGGGGAGCAGTCGCCGGTCTGCCTGCTCGGGTCGATGCTCCAGCAGGGGAACGGGAAGTTCCAGTACGGCCCCGGAACCGTCCAGTCGGTGCCGCCGTTCTTGGTCTCGAAGACCTCCTCCAGCCCCATGTAGACATGGTCCGCATGGGCCGGGTCGACCTGGAGAAACTGGTTGTACCAGGACTGGATGCCCGGCATATAGCCCGCGCTCTGCAGCGCCGAACCGGAGCCCTTCAGTTTCTGGTAGTCCGCGATCTGCGTCCACGGGCCCAGCGGGGAGCCGGACTTGGAGACGTAGACGCCCTTCAGGCCGCTGTCCGGGTTTGCCGTCGTCTGAGCCGGGGACTGGTCGATCGCGTACAGCCGAGAGCCGTCGGCGGCGGCCGCGAAGGTCACGTTGCCGACGTTCGCGCTGTCCGACGGCAGGTCGCCGAGCCCGTCGACCCGCTGCCAGCTGCCGTTCCGCTGCGCGTACAGGCCGTTGTAGGAATCTCCGCCGCGCCAGCCGACCGCGAGCAGGACCTTGCCCGGGTCCTTCGGGTCGACCGCGATGTCGTTGGCGATGTTCTTGTACGGGGCCGAGGGGTCCGACGCCTTCGAACCACCGGGCAGGTATGCGGGGTTCGGCGCGAACTCGAGCTTCCACGGGCCCGACAGGTCGGTGGCCGAGTGCGACCACACGCCGCGGCTGGTCGCCGCCCACACCGTGTCCCCGGCGAACCGCAGGGCGTGGATGACGGTGCTTTCCAATTCCGCGCCGCCCACTCGGTCGCCCGGCCGGAACGTGCCGTGCCGGGGGTCCTTCAGGACGTAGACACCGGTGCCGACGAACGAAGTCGCCCCGGTGTTGGACTCACCGGTGGCGTACCAGAGCCGGTTGGCGTGGTCGAGGGCGAGCGTGCCGGTGGACAACGAGGGCAGCTCGTCGGCTATGGGCTGCCAGTGGCCACCGCCGGTACGCGACCGGAAGACGCCGCCGTTGGCGCCGCCCGCGTAGACGTAGCCCTGGTCGTCGGCGGCGATTCCGGTGATGCGGCCGGTGACGTGACCGGCACCGCCGCTGGAGTTGGAGTTGATGTCCCGGTAGCGCGGGTCGTCGGCGTCGTACGTCTTCTTGGTGACGTGGTTCCAGCCGCCTGCGGTGTGGCTCATGGACCGCAGTTGCTGCCAGGCGGCGCCGTACGCGCCGGGCGCGACGACACCGGGGGCGGTGCGGGCCTCGGTGAACTGGGCGGTGGCCTCCGCCGAGTTCTCCGCCTCGTCCGCGCCGTCGTCGTCGCCTTCGGGTTTCGCGCCCGGTATCAGGGCGGTCATCTGGTGCCCGGAGTGCAGCAGCCGACTGTGCTGGCGACCGATGTCGGCCTGGTGGCGGGCGCTGCGGGGTCTGGGTGCTGAGGTTCCTGCGGCTGCGTACGCCTGGCTGCCGACCAGGCCCAACGCAGCGGCGACGACGACTCCGGTCATGAGCCGTCGTCGATGCCGGTGGGGCATCATGCGTTCTCCTCCCTACGGCGAGCACGGGGCCGGCTCGACCGTGACGCAGATCCTGGCGTGTCCGCGTCATGTGAGGGAAGGGTGGAGAGTGGTTCGTTTCCGAATTGCCACCACATGGCGGGATGGCAGATGCCCTCCATGCCTGCGAAGCGGAGAGCGGGATGAGCCGGTGTCGGCTCGTCTCAACTCGTCCTTGGCGCATCGCAAAGCCTGCTGCGCTACGGCCTCACCGCCGACGGCGAGGTGTCGGAGCCGTGGTGGTCCCTGCTGACGCCCGTCTCCACACCGCTTGTTCCCACGTGTGGAGTCGCCCCTGCCGGCGGATGGAGGAACCGGACCTCATGGTGACCGGGCCTCGCCTACCGGGACCGCCGACGCCGTCGCCCGGGCGGCCCGCCGACAGTCGGCGCGCTGAGGAGCGCTGCCCGTTCGCCGTTCACTCATAAGGGGCAGTCGGGTCCTGACCGGCCCGCTGTCCGATCCCCTCTCTGACACGCTGTGGAGGTGTGACCACTACCAGCAACAACGCGATCGAGGACGAGTTCCGGCGCATGGACGCCGACGGCGACGGGCTCGTCGACCTCACCGACTTCCTCCGTGCACCACGCAAACTCCTCGCCGCCCTCGACATTCCGGAGGACGCCCCCAAGGCCCAGGCCCTGATGCGGGCCAACGAGACCCAATGGGCGTCTTTCCTCTCTCTCGGCGACGCCGACGACGACGGGGCCCTGACCGCTGACGAGTACGTGACCACCCGCACCTCGCCCGCATTCCGTTCCCCGAGCCGTCCGGGCAAGGGGGAGGTCTGCCAGACCCTCTTCGACGTCCTCGACGGCGACGACAGCGGCACCATCAGCCAGGACGAGTTCCTGCGCGCGGCCGACTTCCTGTGTATGCCCCGGACCGAGGCGTCGAGCTACTTCGCGTCGCTCGACACCGACAACGACGGACAGCTGAGCGCCAAGGAGTTCCTGAAGGCGGTCAAGCGCTTCTACACGAGCTGAACCAGCTGAACCAGACGGCAGGCCGTGGAGGCTCCCCGTCCCGGAGAGCCTCCACCCTGTGATCAGTCCCGCAGCTGCTCCGGGTCGGCCGCCAAGATGCGGCGCACCTGGTCGAGCAGGGCGCTCGCATCCGGCTCGGACGCGCCCTCGTCGACACCGCTGCCGCGGAGCGCGTCGGCGATCTCCTTGAACTGGACGTCCCAGTCGTTCTGGTAGACCTGCTCGTGTTCCTCGGCCCCGTGCGACTGGCGGAGGCCGACGGTGCGGTCCACCAGCTTGCCGATCAGCGCGGTCATGGCGAACGAGAACAGCCCGATGACCAGCACCGCCACCAGCTGCTTGCCGAGCAGGTCCCAGCCGCCGCCGTAGAACAGGCCCTTCTTGCCGGTCATCGTTCCGGTTGCCGCGAGGCCGACCATCACCATGCCGAACAGCCCGCCCCAGCCATGGATGCCGACCACGTCCAGGGTGTCGTCGACTCCGAAGCGGTACTTCCAGCTGATCGCGAAGGCGCAGGTCAGACCGGCCAGGAAACCGATCGCGACGGCCCAGAACGGGGTGACGTCGCCGGCGGCCGGGGTCATCGCGACCATGCCGGTGACGGCGCCCATGCTGATGTCCAGCAGACCGACCTGGCGGGTGCGCCAGTAGCTGGTCACCGCCCAGCCCGCCATGGCGGCACCGGCGGCGAACTGGGTGTTGACGAAGCCCATCGCCGCCGCGCCCGGCACGCCGAGGGAGGAGCCGGTGTTGAAGCCGAACCAGCCGAACCACAGCAGGGACAGGCCGATGACCACCAGCGGAAGGTTGTGCGGGCGGATCGGCTGGCGCTCGAAGTCCTCCCGCCGCCCGGCGACCGCGGCCAGTGCCAGACCGGCCGCGCCGGAGGCGAGTTCGACCACCGTTCCGCCGGAGAAGTCGACGGCGCCGAGCTGCCGGGACACCCATCCGTCCGGTGCGAAAACCCAGTGCGCCATCGGGACGTAGACGAGCAGGGTCCAGGCGCAGGCGAAGACCAACCAGCCCTTCATCTTGGCCCGTCCCGCCACCGAGCCGCTGATCAGCGCGACCGTCACGATGGCGAAGGACATATGGAAGACCGAGAAGGTCACGGTGGGGATGCCGCCGGTGCGGCTCTTCAGGCCCATGCCGGACATGAAGACGTGGTCGAGCCCGCCGATCAGCCCCAGCCCGCCGGCGTCCTTGCCGAAGGCGAGGGTGTAGCCGAACGCGAACCAGATGATGCTGACCAGCACCACACAGCCGAAGCACATCTTGAGCATGGTGATGACCTGGCCGGTCTTCACCATGCCGCCGTAGAAGAAGGCCAGTCCCGGGGCCATCAGCAGCACCATGGCCGCGGCCATGAGCAGCCAGGAGGCGTTGCCCGTGTCGAAGATGTGGGACATGTCAGTTCCTCGATTCGACGGACTGAGGGGGAGCGGTCGTCACGTCTCCCGCTCTCGTCACGTCCCCTGCTCTCGTCATGTCTCCCGCTCCCGTCACTTCTCCTGCTCCCGTCGCTGGAGGACCTCCCGCAGTTCGGCCAGCAGCTCGGCGTCGGCGCTGCCGGAACCGGCCTCCGCGCCACCCGTGCCCACGGCGACGGGGACCCGTGCCTGCACCAGCCGCCGGCGGATCTCGGCGATGGTCTCGTCGTCGTACGCCTGCTCCTCCTCCGCGCCGGGGACGTGCTCGTAGTCCTCGGCGGCCCGGAAGCCGACCGTCCGCTCGATGACCTGGGCGATCAGCCAGGTCACGCCGAAGGAGAAGGCCGCGCACACCACCACGCCGACGGCCTGGCGCCACAGCAGGTCGATGCCGCCGCCGTAGAACAGGCCCTTCTTGCCGCTCATCTGGAAGGTGGCGAACAGGCCGATACCCAGGACACCGACGATGCCGCCCCAGCCGTGCACGCCCACCACGTCCAGCGTGTCGTCGTAGCGCAGCTTGTACTTGAGGTTGATCGCGAAGGCGCACACCACTCCCGCGACGAAGCCGATCACCAGGGCGCCGATCGGGGAGACCTCACCACAGGCCGGGGTGATGGCGACCATGCCCGCGACGGCCGCCGAAGCCACACCGAGCATCTCGACGTGTCCGAGCCGCCACTTCTCGATCAGCGGCCAGCCGACCATCGCGCCGCACGCGGCGAGCTGGGTGTTGAGGAAGGCCATCGGTGCGCTGCCACCGGCCTGCAGCGCGGAGCCGGCGTTGAAGCCGAACCAGCCGAACCACAGCAGCGCGAGACCGACCACGACCAGGGGCAGGTTGTGCGGGCGGATGGTCTCCCGCTCGAAGTCCTTGCGCTTACGGACCACGATCGCCACCGCGAGGCCGGCCGCACCGGAGTTGATCTCCACCGGCATACCACCGGCGAAGTCCAGAGCGCCGAGGTGGGCGGTCACCCAGCCGTCGGGCGCGAACACCCAGTGCGCCATCGGCACATAGACGAAGAGGGTCCACGCCACGACGAACCACAGCCAGCCGCGCATGGTCGCACGACCGGCGATGGATCCACTGATCAGGGCCACGGTGATGATCGCGAAGGCCATTTGGAAGGCGGAGAAGATGACGGTGGGGATGGAGCCGTTCAGGCTGGTCATCCCGATGTCGTGCATCATCCAGTGCGCAGGGGAGCCGATCACTCCCCAGCCGCCGACGTCCTTGCCGAAGGCCAGGCTGTAACCGATCGCCAGCCACAGCAGGGTGACCAGGGCCAGGCAGACGAAGCTCATCTTGAGCATGACCAGCACATGCTTGGTCTTGACCATGCCCCCGTAGAAGAAGGCAAGGCCGGGCGTCATCAGCAGCACCATGGCGGTACTCGCCATGAGCCATGCGGTGTTACCCGTATCGAGAGTGGTAGGCATCCGAGTCTTTCCGGGTAGGGCGCCGTGCTTGATCGTCGCGGCGTCGGTCAGGCATGGGGTGGGGTGGGTGCGCGCGCCAGGATGTGGGTGTCAGGACGTGCGCATCACCAGGGCTCGTACGCCGGTCAGGAACCGGCATACGGCATCGAGAACCGGACTGCGGCATCAGGCGGGGCGTGTGGCGCCCATGAGGATCTATGGATCTATTCCGTAATACGGAAATTCACTTCCGCTCGATCGAGATGCAACGTAAGGGTGACCGGAGGGTTCGTCAACGCATGACCGAACGGCTTGGGGCTTTCTTTATCCGCGGCCGCGAGCGAAAGTGGGCCGACTGGTGGCCGATTGATGGAAATCGGCGACTACCGCGTGGTGTGTGACGTTCAGGGGCGGTTTGCTCGAATAAATACCGGGTCAATTCCGGCCTTGCACTCGTGAAGCGATCTTCCCGGCCGGACGGCGCAGCCTGCCGGGGCGAGGGGCTCCGGCGCATCTCCTACGCGACATCTCACCCACCTCTTATCGGTTGTTTACCAATTCAAGGGCACACTGCTCGGCACGATGTCGCTGCGAAGGGCGTCTAAGAAGGTGTCATCACTCGCACCTCGATAATTCGCAAGCACTAGACAGATGGATGGCGCGTGGCCGAAGTAACGCTTTTCCTCCGGGAATATGCGAAGACCCGTCGGGATGTGGGGGCTATCGCCCCGAGCAGTGCCCGGCTCTGCAGGGCTCTCACCCGGTACATGATCCCCAACGCCGGCCGCGGTCGCGCGGTGCTGGAGGTAGGACCCGGTACAGGAGCGGTGACCCGACACATCACCGGCTCACTGGGCCGACTGGACACCCTGGATCTGATCGAGGCCAACCCGCGCTTCGCCGCCCTGCTGCAAGACACCTACGCCGACGATCCGAGACTGCGCATCCACACGGGCCTGATCCAGGAACACGAACTCGCCTCCTACGACACCATCGTGTGCGGCCTGCCGTTCGCCAACTTCGACGCGGACACGACCGAAGAGATCTTCGACCGACTCCTCGGGTCCCTGCGGCCCGGCGGCACGCTGTCCTTCTTCGGATACGTGGGCGGCGAGACCATCCGCCGGACACTCGCCGACGCAGTCGACCGCGAGCGCACCCTCGCCGGGCTCGGCGTACTGCGCCGCATCCTGCGCCGGCACACGTTCCGTACGGAGACGGTGCTGGGAAACCTGCCGCCGGCCCGGGTCCACCATCTCGCGCCGGTCAGCCCGCCGGCTGATTCCGAGTGGGCACCCACCTGCGACTGCCGCAAGACGTCTCCCTGAGGACTGCTGCCCAGCAGCGCAGCCAGAGCGACGACATCGCCCCACACAGCCCCGAGCACCGCGCCCTCGACCGTGTCGCCGGTGCGAGGGGCATGTGTGAGAGCACCGGGTCCGTGACACCATCACGCAATGGCCTCAGGTCTTCCCCGCACCGTCCGAGCCGTTGACACCGACCGGCTCCTCGACCTGGCAAGAGAAGCCGCGGCATGCGGTTTCAGCCAGCGGCTCCCCGCCGACTGGCTCCAAGAGCACCTCGCCGCAGAGGCGAGGCACTACCTGTTCCCCAGGGTTGTCCACCGGCTCCGCCACCGTCCCGAAGTGTCGCCGCAGTGGAGGTGCCAGCTGCTGCTGGCCGTCAGGACCGGCGAACAGATCTGGGGTCTGCTCGACGTCCTGCCCGACACCTTCGACGCGCTTCCGGAGACCTTGGACGCGGCCTCCAAGAAGGACATCGTCAGCCGCATCGAGCGGGCCATGAGCCAGCGGGAGTGGGCAGAGCGGATGGCCGCCGCTGACGCACCTGAAGAGGCGTCACGGGACTGACGCCCCGACCGACCCCCCAACCTGTCGCGCCGGAGCGGGGGAGTAGGTTCGTGAGCATGCGAGCAGTGGTGATCGACGGCAGCGGGGCTTTCCGGCTCAAGCAGCGCGCCGATCCGGTGGCCGGGCCCGACCAGGTGGCGGTGCGGGTCCACGCCGCAGGGCTCAACGCGGCCGACCTTCAGCAGGCTCGGGGCGACTATCCGGCGCCACCAGGCTGGCCGACCGACATCCCCGGGCTGGAAATCGCCGGTGAGGTCGAACAGGTCGGTGCGGACGTCACGGGAATGAGCGTCGGCGACCGGGTCATGGCGCTCGTGGGTGGCGGTGGCCATGCCGAACGGATCGTGGTGCCCGCCGACTTGCTGCTTCCCCTCCCCGCGGGGTCGTCCTGGCGGGAGGCAGCAGGCTTCCCTGAGGCGTTCAGCACCGCATGGGACGCACTGGTCGTCCAAGCGGGGGTGCGTGCGGGAGACCGGGTTCTGGTCACCGGGGCCGCGGGTGGGGTCGGTACGGCCATGGTGCAGGTGGCCGCCGCTTCAGGCGCCCATGTCGTGGCAAGTGTGCGCCGGACCGAACTGCATGACCGAGTGAAGGAACTCGCCCCCGCCGGCAGCACCGTTGAGGTGGTGGCCCCTGGGCAGGAGGGCGGACGGGCGCCGTATGACATCGTCGTCGAGCTGGTCGGCGGCGAGGAGTGCCTGCGGCGGGTTGAACTGCTGCGTACCCGGGGGAAGATCCTCGTGGTGGGGGTCCAGGGCGGGACGGTGGCACCCTTGCGCATGTTCGACCTGATGCTGGCGCGCGCCCAGCTGATCGGCACCACCATTCGAGGCCGCTCCCACGCGGAGAAGGCGCTCCTCGCGGCCACGGTGCGCACAAGCGTCGTCCCGCTGCTGGCCGAGGGCCGGCTGCGGGTGCCTGTCGACTCGGCTTTCCCGTTGGACGGTTACTCCGATGCCTACGCCCGGCTGGCCGGGCCGGGGAAGTTCGGCAAGGTGGTCATGGAGCTCTGACGGCGGGACGTTCGCCCGTGCGGTGCGTGTGTGAGCGTCGAACGCCCCGCTGTCGTCAGACCGTCGGCCCGCGCAGTGCCTTCTCATGCTGCATACGCGTGAGGTGGCGTACGAAGAATATGGCGAGGACGGCGGCGGCGATGTTGAGGACATCGCTTGCCATGAGCCCGGCCAGTGCGCCCTTGATCTCCTCCGGGCTCTCCGCCTTCGCATAGCGCTGACCGGCAAGGCGTCCGAAGCTGAGGTCCACGATCCACAGCGCCCACCACCAGTTGAGCAGCGCCCTGGACCGCGAGTTCGGGTCGGCGCTGGCGTTCCAGATGTCGGTGGCAATGCGTCGGGGAAACCACAGGTTGACCACCGGCACGAGCCAGCCCCAGATCGCCCAACCGCGCTTCTTCGACTGGTAATCGGGGGCGAAGACCTCGGCGTTGACCCGGGTCCGGTGGAACCAGACGATGAAGACCACGGCGGTCGCGAGGGTGGCCGCGGCCTGAAGGATCCCGGACGCCTGGTACAGACTGTCCGCTTCGTTGATCTCCCGCGAGGTCACCGAGCCGACGTCGTCGATGAGCCTGCCGACCAGTTGGTACGAGTGGTTCCCCTGCCACAGCGCGTACAAGTCGGTGACGATGACGAGGCGGAGCAGGATGACCACGGCTTTCGAAAGCCCGACCGGCGAGCGCAGGACGGCCTGCGGGCCGGGCGGAGCGGACCAGCTCGGCGGCGGTGGCGCAACGGGCAGGTGGGACATGGGAAACCCCCAAGGGTTCTTGAGCCGGCTGGGGCTGTTTGCCGGTGCTGGGGCCGGTACTGGGGCTGGAGTTGAAGTTGGAGTAGCGAACTGCCGTGGTCTGTCTATTGACTGACGAGGACGCGTTCGGGGCCCATCGACGCTGTGGTGCTGTCGGGGCGCACGGTGAGTTTGCCTCCGGCCCAGAGGGTGACGATGTCGTCCTGGCGGTCGGGGCCGCCGAAGGCGCCGACGGTGGCCAGGGTGGCCTTGCGCCAGGGCGAGCCGTGGGGCCGGAGTCGGTGTTCCTTGCGCCGCTTGCCTATTCCGTTGCGGGCGAGGTCTTCGTAGGCGGTGACTTCGCCGTCGACCCAGCGGACGAAGAGGTCCTGGTCGCCCGACGCTGAACGGAAGTTGCCTGCGGCGAGGTCCCGGGCGTAGGGCCAGGTGCGGTCGGGCGGCGGCATGAGCTGTCGCTCGCCGTGCATGCCCTTGGCGTCGACATTGGGGTAGAGCGTCACCTCACCGTCGGTCCAGACCACGGCGAGGTCATCGCTGCGCGTGTTACCCCCGCCGAAACGGCCGGCGGTCATCGCGACGGCGTGGGTCCAGGTGCCGTTGGGGCCCCGCAGCTGAACTGCGTTCTTCAGCTTGTTGGTTTCGTTGACGTCCTTGTAGAGCGTCACTCGGCCGTCGGCCCAGCGGACGAGGAGGTCGTAGCTGCCGTTGCCGGTGAAGTCGCCGGCGGTGATCTGCCGCGCCTGCTTCCAGTTCTTGTCCTTGACGAGCTGGATGTCCTTGCCGAAGCCGTACCTGTCGTTGCCGGGGTAGAGGGAGACCTCGCCGTCGGACCAGCGCACTATCAGGTCGCTGGTGTTGTTGCGTACGGAGGCCGTGTGGAAGCGGCCGGTGGTCATGCCTCTGGCGTGCGACCAGGTGCCGGAGGTGCCCATGGAAGCGTCGGAGCCGGTGTCCGCGGGCGCGTCGCTGACGGCCTGGTGGTAGAGGCGGAAGACGTCGTCGTCGAACTGGGAGGTGTAGGAGGTGTGGTCGTAGGCGCCGCCGGTCTTGTAGCCGCCGATGACGCCGACCAGGTTCCCGCGGGCGCCGTCGAAGTTCTCCAGGAACGGCCCGCCGCTGACGCCGGCCCGGAAGCCGTCGCACTTGATTTCCATGAACCGGCCCTGGAAGGCGGTGGTGTTGTTGGTGCACCGCAGCGGGGTCTTCTGGCCGCCGGGGTATCCGACGACGGTGATGCCCGGGCGTGCGAGCTTGGCGGAGGTCACCTTGGTGAGGGTGTTGCCGCGCCCGGTGGCGTCCTCCAGGAGTTGTCCCTGGGCGTTGGGGCCCACGCGCAGGAAAGCGAAGTCGACGTCGTCGTCGGGTGCCGTCCGCAGATAGCGGCCGTCGATCCAGATCTTGCCGGGCTTGACGGGGAAGATCCCGTACGGGGTCTCGCCCGCCCGGCCCGCCGACGAGCCGCCGGCCCGGTAGCCGGGAACGAAGGCGATGTTGCGGCCGGAGGACCTCTTGAGGCAGTGCGCCGCCGTGACGGCGAGGCTCTTGGTCGGTGAGGCCACCGAGGCGGCGGTGCAGAACTGGTTGGGGGTCGCCTCGTCCTTGTCATTGCGGATCAGGAAGACGCCGACGGTGGCCATGCCCTCGTCGATGGTGTGGCTGGGCTCCTGGAGGGAGCGCTTCTGCCGGCCGCCGGGCGGCTTGGGCGCGCTCCGCGGGCCGTCCTCCGGGCTGCGCTGGACGCTGTCCGTGCCGTCGACGGGCACCGCGGTGCGGATGCGTTCCGGGGTCCAGTAACGCTCGGCCTCCCGGGCCTGCCGGATCTCTTCCGGCGTTGCGGTCTTCGAGGGTTTGGGTGGACTGCCGGGGGTCGGCGCGGCCGACGCGGGGGCGGTGAAGGGGATTGCGGCGCACAGGCCCAGGGCCGCGGCGCGCGCCCAAGGTATTCGTCTCATGTGTCTCGTTCGTCTCATGAAGCTTGCGTTGATGGTTGGCAGCGGGAAGGCAAGGGGGACACGTGGTGATCGAGGCAGGAGGCGGACGCAGGGGAGGCCGGACGTCGTTGCCACCGGCCCGGAAAAGGCCCGGCCGACCACGCTGGTAGGCCGGACCTGACAACTCCGGCCCGACAACTGCCCGTTCAGCCGGTCAACTTGACTTCCCCGTGAGTCCCGGCGGCGTCCACGCCCGGGTAGAGACCGAGCGAGCCGTCCTGCCACCGGACCATGACGTCGTTGGGCCGTTCGTTGGCGACGAATGCCCCGGCGGTCACCACCGTGGCGTTGATCCACGGCGACTTCTTCGGCCGGATCTTGATCTCACCGTGGAGTCCCGCGGCGTCGACACCCGGGTAGATGGTGCTCTCGCCGTCGACCCAGCGCACCAGCAGATCCGCGGTCTTCTTCCCGGTGAACTCGCCGGCGGCGATCTGCGTGGCAAAGGGCCAGGTCGTGTTCTTCTTGACCAGCGTCTTCTTCGCCTTGTCCGCCAGGCCGTTGGCGTTCAGGTCGGGGTGCAGGGTGACCCGTCCGTCGTCCCAGACGACCACCAGGTCATCGCGCTGCGCATTGGCCGTGTACCGGCCGGCGGTCATCTGCTTGGCGTGCGTCCACGGGCCCTTCTTGACCGGTGCGACGAGCTTCCTCTCGTTGTGGAAACCCTTGGCGTCCACGTGGGTGTACTGCGTCATCTCACTGTCGACCCAGCGCACCACCAGCCCGTCCGTCCCGTCACCGAAGCCGGCGGCCGTCATTTCCTTGACGTACTGCCAGTTGGTCTTCGGGGCCTGCTTGAGCGGCTTGCCCAGCTGGTACTCGGCGATGAACGGATGGGACGGATCCTTGTCGTCCCCGCCCTGATAGAGCGTGACCTCGGAGTCGATCCACCGGACGATCATGTCCATGTGCCGCGTGCCGCCCGCCGAGCCACCGGTGAAGTACCCCGAGGCGATATGGGTCGCCTTGTCCCAGGGAGCCTTGGGGAAGACGGCCCGATAACTGACCTTCTGAATCCACGTGCTGAGGTCGTCCACACGGGTGTCCACCGCGCCCTTACGGGTCTCCGACGGGTCGGTCCCCAGACACCCGCCCTGCCAGGACGTGCTGTTGACACCGACCAACTCCACCCGCCCGGCGGTCTCGCGCAGTGCCGGACCACCGGTGTCCCCCTTGCACACGGCGCCGTCCGCAGCGGCCTTGGGGCTGACGGAGACCGAACCGTCCTGCACCGCGTCCACCATGAACGAGGAACCGCCCAGTCGGTCGGGCACCCACGTGCTCTTGGTACGCCCGAAGCCCGCGACCTTCAACTCCTCGCCCTGCTTGGGCGCGGCGGTCCCGATGGCCACGGGGGTGACTCCGGCGACGGGCTTGGCGAGTTTCGCCATCACCAGGTCACGGCCCTTGTACGGGACCAGCTCGACGACGTCGGTCACGCTGCCGGTCGGCTTCGTGAGGTTGGTGCGGCCGACCGTGGCGGTCGTCTTCCACTTGGGTGCGCCGTCGGAGACCTTCAAGCCCTTGTCGGGGTCGTCCGCGAAGCAGCTGGCGGCGGTGAGCACCCACTGCTTGTCGACGAGTGCACCGGAGCAACTCCGCTTGCCGCCACCGATATCGAGCTTGGCGGCGAAGGTGTAGGCGGCGTTCTTGATGCCCCCGCCTTCCAGGGCCTGGGCCGGGGAGGCGGCGGTCACCGTGCCGACCGCGACGGCCGCGGCAAGAAGGCCGGTCACCCACGCTGTGCGTGGACG
Source organism: Streptomyces gilvosporeus (assembly GCF_002082195.1). GTDB lineage: Bacteria > Actinomycetota > Actinomycetes > Streptomycetales > Streptomycetaceae > Streptomyces > Streptomyces gilvosporeus. The sequence continues at coordinate 7,521,732 of NZ_CP020569.1, forward strand.
TCTGTTGAACACGTTTTGATTCCTCATCCGCAGAAAAAAGCTGGGGTTCGAGTGACCTGCATCGGCCGGTCAACCGCCGCCGCACGGCTGTGGCTCACCGGCCGAATTGCTCGGGTAGGCCGCTCGGTTACCCGTTGACGCGCAGCTCGACCAGAACAGCCGGCTTTCCGCTCGCACCCGGGCTGATGTCACCGGTTCCGACGGGCTTCGAGGCGCCCTCGTCCACATGCACCGTCTTCTTCTTGCCCTCGGAGGTGACGGTGGCCTGGAAAGCCGGCCCCTTGGAGTCGACGGAGAATACTTCGGGAACCTCCAGGGTGAGGTAACCCTTCTTCCCCGTGGCCTTGAAGCAGTACTTGAAATTGTCGGCGCTGGTGCTCGTCGTCCGCACCAGAATGTTGGCATCGACACACTCGCTCAACACGATGTGACCGTCTCCCCGAACCAGCTTGATGCCCTTCTCCTTCAGGAGCTTCGCCGCGTTCGGATAAGCGAAGTCCTCCACCGCGGACGGCGGCTTGTCACCGGCTGATTCCTGCTGAGCAGCGGCGTTCACGGGCGGTTGGGCCGCCTGGGCAACGGCGACGGTGGCGGCTCCCGCGAGGGCTGTCGCAGTGCCTATAACGCCGGCGAGCAGCGCTGTGCGTGCGCGATGTATCACCAGAGATTCCTTCCCGACGGTGTGCGGTGACAGTGGTGGCCGCGTGTATTGACCGGATTTAGGGCGAACGAAAACGTATCACCTGTGAACTGATACAAGTCCCTCAATACCCGCCCTATAACGAATCGAGAACGATGCCCGATTTCAGCACAACCATGACCTTCTGATATCCCGGAGTGGGCAGGCGTACGGCTCCCGACATCGACCTTCTGGGGCAGCGCTGAACCTGCCAATTCCCTTGACCTGAGCGTCGATCGAGCCGCATACGCATGCCGCGCCATTAATGGCGGTCCACAATCAACGAGAAGGGTTTGCTTCGTGAGGCGCAGTGACCGCTCATACAGAGCGGGGAAGTCCTGGTCGCGTGGCATCAGCGGCATGAGTGCGGGCGCCCTGCCGCTGGTACTCATGGCGGGAATTGTCGGGCCCAGCCCGGCAGTTGCCACGGACAAGAGCACAGAGGACGGTGCAGGAATCGTCAGTCCGATTCCGGAGACCGACCGGGGCCGCGTCGTAGCGGCCTGGAGAGACGGCGGGCCTGGCGTCAGGGCGGCGGCAGAGGCCGCGCTGATGGGAAGCGACACGGACGTACGCCGTTTCCTGGACTTCGAGAAGGACATTGCCAAACGTGGTGACGAGCAGGTCACCGCCGTGCAGATCTCCTCCGTGGGTGGGGAGAAGGTGCGTGCAGCAGCGCGGAAGGCCCTGGACGGCACCCCACAGGAGCTGCGTAGCTTCCTCAAGGACGGCTGGAAGACACCGCTGGCGATGGACCAGCGGGTCCGGGTCGCCCAGATCATGAGCATCGGCGGGCCAAAGGTCCAGCAAGCCGGGCGGGCCGCGCTGGACGGTTCCGGCCAGGACGTCCGGAAGTTCCTCGCCGATGGTCAGTACACCGCCAACGAGGCCGACGACCGAGTGCGGCTCGTCCAGATCATGAGCATCGGCGGCCCGGCGACCAAGAAGGCCGCCCAGTCCGTCATCGACGGCTCGATCGCGGAAGTCCGGGAGTTCCTGAACGTAGGCCAGTACGTGGCCCGTTCGCGCGATCAGGAACGCGCGACGGTAGCGCAGCTGGCGCAGCAGGCCAAGGAAGCCGGCGCCCAGGCCAAACGGGAGACCCAGGCGGCCAAGAACGCCTCGGCCCGTGCAGTGGAGGCAGCCAAGCTGGCCAAGGAGGCCGCGCAGAAGGCCGCCAAGGAGACCGCGGCGGCCAAGAAGGACTCCGTCCGCGCGGCGAACGCCGCCGGCCGGGCCGCGGACGCGGCTCGTGCCGCCGCCCATGCCGCCCAGCAGGCCATCAACGCCGCCCAGGCCGCCAACAGATCGGCCCGTATCGCGGCCGTCGCAGCTTCCCAGGCCGCCTCCGCCGCGGCCAGCGCCGCCACGGCGGCATCGGTGGCGCGCATCCATGCGGCGGACGCGGCATCGGACGCCGGCAAGGCATCGGCCGCGCGCCAGGCCGCCCAGCGGGCACGCGAGGCCGCCAAGGGCGCCCATGCAGCGGCCGATGCCGCCCAGCAGGCAGGCGAAGCCGCGGCCCAGGCCGGTGTCGCGGCCCACGCGGCGGCCACTGCCGGGGCGCACGCCAATGCGGCGGCGGATGCGGCTAGCGAGGCCAGTGGGTACACCGACCAGGCCGGCATACAGGCCCGACGGGCCAAGCAGGCCGCCGCCACGGCCCGTCGTCAGGCCCACGAGGCGACCCGCGCCGCCAACCAGGCGGGCGGCCTGGCCAACCACGCGTCCCGCGCGGCATATGAGGCCCGGGATGCGGCCAACAAGGCGGCCGAGCACGCCGATGCGGCGGCGGACGAGGCCGAGAAGGCAGCCAAGCACGCCGGTGAGGCCGGCAAGGCCGCGACAGAGGCCAAGCGGCACGCCAAGGCGGCCAAGGAAGCCGCCGACGAGGCCACCGACGCGGTGAAGAAGGCTCGCTCCACGTACGACCTGGCCCGCAAGGTCGAGGACGAGGAGCTCAAGACCCGCACCGCGGCCGGTGTCGAAAAGGCCACGGAACTCAAAGAAGCGGACGACGAGCGCAAGGCCGCACAGTCCCGCGCGTCCAAGGAGGTCAGGGACCTCGACGCCGAAGCCAAACGTCTGTCGGCCGATGCCGCCAAGCCCGGCACCGATGCCGGGAAACTGGCGGTCAAGGGCCGCAAGGTCGCACTCGGTCTCATGAAGACCGGCAGCCCCTGGAACCGCACCGCTGCCGAGGTGGCACTCGCCGGTTCGGACGACGACATCCGGAAGTACCTCGTGAGGGGCCTGCGCGAAGCCCAGGAGCAGGACGAACGCGCCCGCGTGGAGCGCCTGGCGGAGGACCCCAAGTCGGCCACCGTCCGCAAGGCCGCCCAAAAGGCGCTGGAGGGCGACGCCCAGCGGGTGCACGCATTCCTCACCACCGGCGCGCACCAGGCCGCAGCCGCCGACTACCAAGTGCGCGTGGTGCAGATTTCCAGCATCGGTGGACCGGAGGTCAAAAAGGCCGCCCGGTCCGCTCTGGACAGCGAGTCACCGGTGAAACTCGCCGAGTTCCTCACCGAAGGCCAGTACACGGCCCGCAAGGCCGATGAGCAGGTCCGCGCCGTGCAGCTGAAGAGCATCGGCGGCCCCGAGGTCAAGGCCGCCGCCGAGATCGCCCAGGCCGGTCCGCCCGAGCTGATGCACGCCTTCATCCAGACCGGGCAGTACCAGGCAGCGCGCAGGGACAAGCTGACCGCGACCCATGTCGCGGATGTGCAGCACCTCATCGCCGAAGGCGCCGGCGCCGCCGCGACTGCCCAGAAGCACGCCGCGGAAGCCGCGCGCACTGCCGCCCTTGCGGACAAGGCCGTCGCGGAAGCCGACAAGTACGCCAAGCAGGCCAAGAACTCGGCAGCCGAAGCCAAGCGGTACGCCGCCCAGGCCAAGAAGTCCGCGAACGAAGCCGAAGCCTCCGCGGCCCAGGCCAGGGAGTCGGCAAAGACCGCCCGCGAGGCCCAGGCGGACGCCAACCAGGCGGCGGTCGGCGCCATCCACTCCGCCACGCGCGCGCAGAGCTCGTACGACCTGGCTCTTGGGTCCGCCGCCGACGCCTGGACCGCAGCCAAGACGGCACGCAAGAACGCCGAACAGGCCGGCAAGGACTCCAAGGCCGCTGATCAGGCCGCCGATGAAGCCAAGAAGATTTCCCTCGACAAGCAGCGGAAGGAGGAAACCAAATGGCAGAAGATAAAGGAAGAGTGGCTGGAGAAGTATGACGCAGAGCAAGGGGACGACAGCTGGGTCCCCGAATGGCTGAAGAACTCCGCCGGCGCAGTCTTCAATTATGGCAAGGCAATCCTGACCAACGGTGAATTCTGGGCAGGACTCATCGAAACCGGCGTGGGCGCCGGGATGATGGTCGGCGGATCAGCGGGTGATATCGGAGGTGGTGGCCTGTGCATCACTGGCGTCGGCTGCCTGGCCGGTGCTCCCGCGATCGCTGCAAGCACCTCACTGATAGTCAGCGGAGCATACACCGCGGCCGACGGCTTCGGTCGCCTCGGGGAAGGTCTCAATACAGCCCTCAACCAGGCTCGTTCAACAGGCCGCACATCGGCCGGCGGGCAGAACGAGCAGCGGGCCATGGACCTCGTGAAGGAATACCCGGAATACGGGAACAAACTTCCTCTGGAGATGAAAGACCCCAGGTGGCCCGCCAAGGACGGATGGGTGAAGATGGAGCAAGTTGTGGACGATGTCGAAATTCACTACGTTTACAATACGCGGACCAGAGCGGCTGAGGACTTCAAGTTCAAAGACCGAAGTGCCAGGTGAAAATGAAAATGCAGAAGTTGATGATCAGTCTCCTGGCATCAGTGCCCGCATATGGCAGGATGTGCACATGATGACCGATTCCAACCCGAACCAGCCGCATTCCGGAGACGGAACTTTCGAGCCTCCTGCCGACTCCCCGTCGAGCGGCAAGTGGCCAGTAGGTTGCATGCCCCCAGGCACTCGCGTAACGGTCATCCAGGACCCCTCATGGGACGGGCCGTGGCAGGTCGAGTTCCAGGGAACGATTGATGATCTCAGCGCCCCCGAGCCAGTGCGGCATTCCCTCGCACGGGAAGGGGAACTGGCCTACTGGGTCGTCTTCGACGAGCCGCAGAACGACAGCAGCGGGGACGGACCTTTCCGGAAGGCTTGGATTTGGGATCGATACCTGAAGAGAGATCCTGAGGCATAGCACGCCCGTTTCGCTTTGCGCTCTGTCGCTTTGCGCCGTCAATAGGTGTGGCCGAGTTCGGTTCGATGCCCATCCACCTCGCGGCGATGGGCATCTACCGACACGACGACGAGATTGTCGCCCTCTGATCTCGGATTATGGAGAACACGGAGATGACGGACAGATTCGTGGCCGAACCGGGCCCCGCGCGGGAACTGGCCTGGCTACGCGAACGGTTGACGCCGGAAAACGATGGACGGCAGCATGTCGTCACGGAGGTTGTCCCGGAGGGTTCCCCGGCGTACGTACGTGTCTTCCACTCCTGGTGGTTGGAGGAGGTGCCGGGGCTGCGGCGGGCGTGGCGGGAGATGGCGGAGGCTGCCGGCGTTGAGTATCACGGCGAACTGACGGATGAGCCGCTGGGGCAGGAAGTGTTGAATCCGCCCGTCGGAGAACAGTGGGAGACCACTGGGGCGGAAGCTGATGCAGTTACCCGCCGGGGGCTTGTGGAAATTCTGTCGGATGCCACGGCATCGGGCCAAGCGGTCTTCTTCAGCTATGAACTTGCCAAAAGCCTTTGCGACGAAGAGCCCATTGTCTGGAGGTCCTCGCTCACTGGCCTGGAGGCGGTAAGGGCACACACAGGCGAGGAATACGGCGGGCCGGAGCACTGGTGGCCTGAGGACCGCAGTTGGGTCGTTGCCTGCGACTGGGATCTGACCTCCACGTATGTGGCGTGTTCGGAGGAACTCGCCGAACTCCTGGTCCGCAGCGATCGCATCGAAGCGCTCAGAGTTGCCCCGACCGCACGCATCGACGGTACGTGACCGGCTCAGGTAACTCAGACGTCGTTGCATTTGGCTTCGGTCGGTAGGCTATGGCCGAGATGAGCGTGGAAGAGGAGACCGAGGCCATCTGTCGGGTCTGCGGATACGACGACGAGGTGTTCTGGGAGGGTGGCTGGCCGACGGCGGTCATCTGTCCCTGCTGCGGCAATGAGTCCGATGTTGGCGACTCCAGCGTCATGGGTCTGCGTAATTACCGCGGTTACTGGGTGAGGAACGGGGCCCGGTGGCACAGTTTGCTGGAGGAGCGTAGGCAGAAGCTCCAGGGCTGGGATCTGCTGCAGCAAATGGCGAACATTCCGCCCGAGTGGCGCTGACCTGGATCGGTGGGGCCGGTTTACCTGGCCAGGCGCCGGTAGCAGATGAGGGCGGCGGCGAGGTCGGTGAAGGCGAGGAAGTGCTCGGCCTTCCGCTCATGGCGACGGTGCAGGCGGCGGAAGCCGGCCAGCCAACTCACCGTGCGCTCCACGGTCCAGCGGAGCCGGCCGAGGCGGGCGGAAGACTCAAATTTGGTCGCTCAGGTGACTCGGGTACGGCTGCGCAAGGAAGACTCGGCCTCTCTCCCTCGGGCTGCTTCGTCCCTCTCGTCGTCATAGGCGCCTGCCCGTGCCGTCACCAGCCGACAGTGCGGGCACGTCACGGGATCTGGGCCTCGACGTGGGCGAGTTGGGCGGCGAGGATTTCTTCGAATGCGGTGCGGCGGTCTGCTCCGAGGGGGCGGACGTCGCGGGCGAAGTGGGCCAGGGCGGGGTAGCGCTCGGGGTCGGCGCCGAGTACTGCGACGCGGAACTGCTCCATGCCCTGTTCGTACTCTTTGGGGGTGACGGTGCTGACGCCGGCCTCGGAGGCGATCAGTGCGGCGAGGAGGATCACGATGCGGTGATAGCGCGCAGGGATCTCCTCATCGGGCAGGCCGGATGCGCGCAGGGCCTGTAGCAGCTCCTCCATGACCAGCCGGGATCCGGTGCCGCCGGACGCGTAGCGTCCCCAGATCGCGGCGAGTTGGGGTTGCTCGCCGAAAGCCGCGCGCAGGCGCAGGGCCAGGGCTGTGATGCGCTGCTTCCAGTCGCCCTCGGGGCGGTAGCCGTCCATGGCGGCCAGGAGGATCCGGTCGGCGACCGCGCGCAGCAGTTCGGTCTTGTTGCGGAAGTGCCGGTAGAGGCTGGAGGAGTCGGTCCCGAGCGCTGCGGCGAGCTTGCGCACGCTGAACGACTCGGCGTCGCCCGTGCGGAGCAGTTCCGCCGCCGTGTCCAGGATCTCCTCGGTGGACCATCGCCTTCGGCCTGTCATCTCGCCCTTTTGCCTCTCTCGTTCGCCCCTTCGCCCCGCCAGTCCGGACTCAGCCTAACCTATGCACTTGCTGTTGCACGCAGTGCGTGCATAATGAGGGCAACGCACTGTCAGACCGCAATGACACACCGGCATTCGGCCGGGGGAGAAGGAGACATGAGCGAGACCACCGCCGCGAAGCGGCCGCCGTTACCGGACTTCTCGGCGATCACGACCGAGGAACTGATCGCCTACCGCGACGCGGAGAACCGCTTCCGGGCATCCGCCGCGGCGCGGGCCATCACCGGGGAACCGGACCCCGGCGCCGCGATCGACTGGCAGGAGATCGCGCTGCCCGGCCGCGACCTCCCGGTCCGGGTGTACCGACCGGCGCCGACGGGCGAGGGCGAGGCCGCCGCCCGGACCGACCTGCCACTCGTGGTCCATGTCCACGGAGGCGGCTTCGTGGGCACGGCGGTGCAGTGCGACTGGACCAGCAGTCACCTCGCCGCCCAACTGCCCGCGCTCGTCGTCTCGGTCGAGCACCGCCTCCTCGCCCCGGACAGCCCGCTCGCGAACGCCGCCGATGACGGCTGGGACGTGCTCCGGCACGTGGTGCGGAACGCCGCACAATGGGGCGTCGACCCGGCGCGCACGGCCGTCTTCGGCGAGAGCTGCGGCGCGCTGATCGGTGCCCTGACGGCCATCCGGGCCAGGGAGGCCGGTCTGGAGCTCGTGGCGCAGGTGCTGGTCAACCCCGCGGTCGATGTGACCGAGACGATGTACGACTACCCCTCGATCGCCGCCTACGCGTACAGCCCGACCCCGGCCCTGCCGCAACTGCGGCTCTTCCGGCGGCTCGCCGTCCCGCCGGGAACCGACGCCCGCGCATTGTCGCCGCTGTACGCCGACAACGTGAACGGGCTGGCGCCGGCGCTCGTGGTGGTGCCCACCCATGATGCGGTGGCCGATCACGGCCGCCGCTATGCGGAACGCCTGCGCGCGGCCGGAACCCCTGTGCAGCTTTCCGAATACCCGGGAGCGAAGCATGCGTTCCTCACCATGCCGGGCCTGGAGCAGCAGGCCGAGGCAGCCCGGGCGGAGATCCTCGCGTTCCTGCGCGCGGCCCTGGCGGAGTGACGGAGGGGAGCGACGGAGGGGCGATGCGTCCCACTACCTTTGGAGCCGATGACCCGCGGCCTCCCGGCTCGGTCTTGGCTGTATGACCATCACCGGCACCTACGTCTCGCCGATTGCGACTGACATGACGTCGCCTCCGTCCACTCCTCACGTGAGGAGTGGACGGAATCATCCCGACTCCACCTGACGCAGACACAACGCCATGGCCCCGAAGGCAACGCCGTAGACCCGGAAGCAACGCCGTAAGCCCGGACCAATCCAGGTCTCGAACGCCACACCACCAACCAGAAAGGCAACCACAGTGAAGCCCATCGGCATCATCGGAGTCGGCGAGATCGGCCGGGCCATCGTAGAGGGCCTGCATCACGGGGCCGCTGGGTCGGCAGAGGTCTTCCTCTCCCCGCGGGGAGCCCGTACTGCCGCGGAGCTGTCCGAGCGCTACGAGGGCGTTCGGGTGTGCGCCGACAACCAGGAGGTGGTCGACCGTTCCGAGTTGGTGATCATCGCCGTGCGCCGCCAGGACCGGCACGAAGCGCTCGCCGGGCTGAAGGTGGACGAGGACAGGATCGTGGTCAATGTGATGGCCGGCGTCGGCAACGACGAGCTGCGCCGGATACTTGCCACCGAGGCCACCGAGGCCACCGAGGCCACCGAGGCCACCGACGTCCCGCTGGTCCGGGCCATCCCCCTGCCCGCTATCCGCGAACGCCGCTCCGTCACGGTGACCTGCCCCTCGCACCCGGAGGTGGACTCCCTCTTCGAGCAGCTGGGCGGAGCGCTCCCCGTCCCGGACGAGGACGCCTTCAACGTCCTCTCCGCGCTGACGGGAACGCTCACCGCCCACTACACCTATCTCGCCACGCTCACCTCGTGGGCCGCCGGCCACGGCATCGCCCCCGACGAGGCCGACCGCTACGTTCGCGGTCTCTTCCAGGGCATCGGCCGCTCCCTGGGTGACGAGACCCGCTCCTTGCACCAACTGGCCGCCGACCACGAGACCCCGGGCGGCAACAACGAACGCATCCGCACCACCTGGTTCGACCGGGCCAACTCCGAAGCCCTCAAGAAGGCCCTGGACGGCCTCCTCGCCGATCTGAAGTAGCCCCCGAGAAAGCCTGCAGCCGGGTTCGCCGCCGCCCGGCCCTCACGATCCGGTGGGCTGGTCGGCGGGGCTGACGTGGTCCGGGGCGTCAGCGGCAGCGATCCGGGGCGGCAGTTTCGCGGCGACGACGATCGTCACCAGGGTGAGAGCGGCGGCGACGCCGAAGGCCAGCTTCATACCGCTCAGTTGCGCGGGTACGGCGGCGATGCCGTCGGCGACCAGGTGACCGCTGCGCGCGGACATCACGGTGACCACGAGCGCGGTCCCGAACGCTGCGGCGACCTGCTGCAACGTCCCGAGCATCGAGCTGCCGTGCGAGTACAGGTGCGGGGGAAGCGCGCCCATGCCGAGCGTGAAGACGGGGGTGAACGTCGCCGCCAGGCTCACCATCAGCAGCGCGTGCAGTCCCAGCACCTGCCAGTACGGCATCGTCATCGAGACCTGGGTGAAACCGCCCAGGGCGAGCACCATGCCGATGGAGCCGGGCAGTACGAGCGGCCGACTGCCGAACCGGTCGAATATCTTGCCGACGGTCGGCCCCAGCAGTCCCATGGCCAGGCCGCCCGGCATGACCAGCAGGCCGGTCTCCAGCGGGCTGAGCCCGCGGATCTTCTGCAGGTAGAGCGGCAGCAGGATCATCGACCCGAGCATCGCCAGGAAACCGATGGATATGAGGGCCAGGGAAAGGCCGTAGGCCCGGTGCTTGAGGGTGCGCAGGTCCATCAGCGGTACGCCGGTGCGTTGCAGCTTGAGCTGACGGAACACGAAGATCGCGATGGCCGCGACCCCGGCGATGACGATGCCGATGCCGAGTTCGGCCCTGCCGCCGGTGTCACCGAGGAGGCTCAGGCCGTACACCAGGCCGCCGAAGCCGAGCGCCGCCACGGAGACGCTGAGCCAGTCGATGGAGCTCACCTGCGGCTCGCTGATGTTCTCCACCTTGCGCATGCCGAGCAGGGTCACCAGACCCGCGATCGGCAGGACGACCACGAACAGCATGCGCCAGGAGCCGGCTTGCAGGATCAGCCCGGACACGGCGGGGCCGAGCGCGGGAGCCACCGAGATCGCCAGGGTGACGTTGCCCATCACCCGGCCGCGGTCATGCTCGGGCACCACGATCATCAACGTGGTCATCAGCAGAGGCATCATCACGGCGGTGCCTGCGGCCTGCACGATCCGACCCATCAGCAGCACCGCGAAGGACGGCGCGACTGCTGACAGAGCGGTGCCCGCGAGGAACACGCCCATCGCGATCGCGTAAGCCTGGCGGGTGGTGACCCGTTGCAGGAACCAGCCGGTGATCGGAATCACGGCGGCCATCGTCAGCATGAACGCGGTGGATACCCACTGCGCCGACTGCTCGGTGATGCGCAACGAGTCCATCAACCTCGGGATGGCGTTGATCAAGATCGTCTCGTTCAGGATCACCACGAACGTGGCCATCACCAGCAGCCGCACCACGGTCGGTATTCGGCCCGCCTGTACGGCAGGTTGTTCTTGTATCGCAGCGGTCATGCAGCACCTCGCTGGGGTTCCTGGTCACAGTCGCCTCGCAGCCAAGGGCTGTCGGCACGAACGTGGGTGGTGAAACCGGTAGAGACCGGCACCTGGGCAGAACACATCGGTCGGCCCGAGTCTTCCGCATTGTCGCGCCGATCTCACCAGAATATTCGCGCCCGCTCGCGAAGGCGTCCGTCCCGGCTGGAGCTATGGCGTACGGCGCATTCTGCGTCGCACCCGGATGGCAACGCGGAGCGCGGTCGTCAGATACGGCGCGCACCACAGCGGGACTCGGAAGGCGATGCCGCGGTGTGGCCTTTCCCGCCGGGCGCGGGCCCGGCGCAGTTCGGCGAAGAGTTGCTCGTACCGCTGGGCGATGGGCGCCGGGGCGAAGCGGGCGGCGTTGTGGAGGGCGGTCGTGCCCATCCGGCGGCGGCCCGGCTCATCCTCGATGAGCTCGCACAATGCCTGGGCGAGCGCGTTCGCGTCGCCCACCGGTACCAGCAGGCCGTCGGCCTTCTCGCGGATGATCTCGGCCGGGCCGAGCGGGCAGTCGGTGCTGACCACCGGCACCCCGCAGCGCATCGCCTCCACGATCGTCATGCCGAACGATTCGGCGTCCGAGGAGACCGCGACGATCGACGCCTTCGCGAACTCCGGCTCGATGGGCGAGCGCGCTCCCACCAGGTGGACGGTGCCGCCCAGCCCGAGCCTGCCGACGAGATCGGCCAGCCGCCCGTGTTCCGGCCCGTCGCCGTAGATCCGCAGGTGCCAGTCCGGGTGCTCGGCGGCGACCTTGGCGAAGGCGTCGATGAGCAGGTCGTAGCGCTTGCCGGGAGAGAGCCGGCCCGCCGCTGCGACGGTTTTCGTCGTGCCGTCGGACGGCGGGAGCGACGGCTTGGGGACGCTGTTGGGGATGGCGACGACGCGGGTGCCCGACAGCGGCATCCTGGCCCGGTAGATGGCGGCGTCTGCCTCGGTCGTGGTGACCAGTGCGTCCAGGCTCCTGTAGTACGGGGCCAGCTCGGCGCGCAGCCACTTGCTGTGCCTGTCATGGCTCAGGTGCTCCTGGGCGATGCGCAACGCGCGGCGCGGCCCGAAACGCGCGAGGTAGACGTTCAGACCGGGCCGAGTGCCGATGAATACGTCGGCGTCGTGGTGGCGCAGCAACTCCCGAACGCGGACGTCGATGAGCCTGCTGTAGTGGCGATGCTGTGTTTCCGCTGCCGGGAAGGCCCGCGCGGCCCGGGAGTACAGCGGGTTGCGTGTGTCTGCGCTGTCCGGCCGGGTGTCCACCAACGGGACCAGAGTGACCCGGGGGTCGATCGTGAGACGTGGATTCTCGCGGTGCCGCATCATGGAGACGATCTCGACGTCGTGCCGGTCGGCCAGCGCGGCGGCGAGATTGAACGTGGTCCTTATTGTCCCGCCGATGCCATAGGCATTGTGCAGGAGGAATGCGATCTTCATCCGCTATCTCTCCGTCGGGGCTCCGGGAGAAACGTAATGGATCATACAACGTAAAGCCCGAGGTAAGCCGACGGTAAATTGAATGCGAGAGTGCGGTAAGAAGGCCGGGCCGGTGGTTCACTGTCTGTGACCCTGAAAGGTTGGCGCCTGCGCCTGATCGGGCGCCAGGAATTTGCGAACCGTCGCCTTTTCGCCAGGGGGGACCGTCGGGCTGACGTTCGCCCCCGTCAAGACCCGGCAGGAGTAACGGATTCACCGTTTCGCAGCGATTCCCTCGGGTGTTTCTACGGTTCTCCATGACGTGTTCGTGGCGCGCGCGTAGGGGGACTCGCGCACACGTCGACATTCGCTGAAACGGAGCGGTGAATCCGGACATCGCGGAAGACGCGGTGCGCAATCGGCGCCGACGTTGCGCGAATGGCGCTATCCGAGCGCCGTTTCGACGTGGGCGGCGAAGTCGAGCACGAGAGCGGCGCCGAGGGACCAGGCGTGGCCGGTGGGGCGGTGCAGGGTCTGGACGAGCAGGACCGAACCGTGCGGATGCGGATCGATGGTCAGCCGTCGTGGCACCTGCCAGGTGTGGTGCCGGTCGGGTTCGGCCGTGGCGGGTGTCAGAGCGCGGGCCAGGTCGAGCAGTCGGGGATCGAGGTTCAGGCGGTCCGTGATCGTGGCATCTCCTTCCCAGGGAGCGGAGCCACGGGCCGGGGCGAGGCCGAGTGCGATGCGGGAGGGGACCTTCGACGTCAGGAGCACGGCGTAGAGAAGAGGGCCCAGTCCGAGACTTCGGCGGAATCCCGAGCGCCCGCTCATGACCGGGGCACGCAGTTCGAAGCCCCTGGGCACGGGGGCGTCGACATAGACGAGGCAGTGGGTCGGCGCGGGCATTCCGCTGAACCGCTCGCGCGGCGGAAGCAGGCTCCCGGCCGGTACACCGGCGCTCTCGGCGGGCAAGGTCACGGCCGACGGCGGCTCCGCGAGGCCGAGTTCGTCCCTCAGCGCTGTGGCCATATCGGCGGCAACCTTCTCCGGATATGCGTTGCGGCCGGTCCAGATGGCGGCAGGCATGGCAGTCCCCTCGTTCCCTCATCCCCTCAGGAGAGCCCGGCGGCTTCCTGGCGGACCTGCGCTGCCTGGTCCCCTTGCCCCAGGGCGGCCAGCAGGTCGCTCAGACGTCCCAGCGCCTCCCGCCGTTCGGTGTGGAAGCGCCCCGGCCGGACCCGGGTGAGCTCACGCCACAGCTCGGCGGCCTCCCTGGCCTGTGCCAGCGCTTCCGTCTGCCGTCCCTGGGCAGCCAGTTCGTCGCGGCTGCCGTCCAACTGCCGGGCCTGACGCAGCAGCGTCTGGCTGCGATCTTCCACCGGAGCCGGAGCAGCGGCCTCCTCCCGGGCGACCCGCCGCCTGCGTACGGCCACGCTGAGGGCTCCCACCAGGGCAATCAGCGCACCGGTGATAACGGCAGAAACCAGCTTGTGCAACAGGTCGTCCATCGGGGTCTCCGTTCATTCACTGACCATGCGCACTGATGGACACGCGTCAAGGGCGTGGGTGCGCGTTCGGCCGTTCGGCTCGTTGCCTGCCAACCCTCGCGGGGGGCGCTGAAATGCCGATGAACTCCCGATCGGGGAGGGGGCAGGAGCTTCGCGGCGCGGACCGGGGGCCTCGCGGCGACCGGGGGCCTCGCGGTGGACCCTCGGTCAGCAGGAGAGGTCGAGGCCGACGGCGGCGCCGCGGTCGGTGTTCTCGGCGTGGGCGGTGCCGTCGTGCGAGGCGGCCACGGCTGCGACGAAGGCGAGCCCGAGGCCGGATCCCTGGCCGGTGCGGCTGGCTTCGGCGCGGGTGAAGCGGTCGAACGCGCGGGGCAGGAAGTCGGGCGGGAAGCCGGGCCCTTCGTCGGTGACGGTGAGGTGGACCCTGCCGTCGCGGGCGACTGCGGTGACGTGGATATCCCCGTGTCCGTGGCGCAGGGCATTGCTGATCATGTTGCTGAGGGCCGGCCGGAGCCACCGTGCATCGATGGTGACGGTCGCCGGGGTGACGTCGACGGTGAGCGTACGGCCGTCGTCCTCGGCAGCCGGGAGGTGTGGGGCGACGGCGGTCTCGACCAGGTCGGCCAGGTCCACCGGAGCGCGGGTGAGGTGCTCGGTGCTGCCGAGTTCCTCCAGGTCCAGCAGGGCGTTGGACAGGTCGATCAGCCGCTGGACCTCGGTGTCGACCGAGCGCAGGGTCTCGGTGAGTTCGTCGGCGCTGCGCGGACGGTGCAGGGCGACGTCGAGTTCGGCGCGGAGCAGGGACAGCGGGGTGCGCAGTTCGTGGCTGGCGTCCGCGAGGAAACGGCGCTCGCGTTCGGCGGCGGATTCGAGGCGGTCGAGCATCTGGTTGAGGGTGTGGCCGAGACGGGTGAGCTCGTCGTCGCGGTCCTCGGGCACGGGAAGGCGTACCCGGGGCGCGGCGTCGGCCAGGGTCGCGGCACGGTGCCGGTAACGCTCCACCGGGTCGAGCGCGGCGCGGGCGGTGCGGTAGCCGACGTAGGAGGCGGCGAGCAGGGTGAGGCCGTCGGCGAGGGCGAGCTGGGCCAGCAGCTCCCGCAGGGCCTCGTCGCGGTGGCCGCGGCGCAGGGCCGCGACGGCGATCACGGTGCGGTGGCCGGGCAGTCGGACCCGTTGCGCCGTCAGCCGCAGGGTGTGCGGGTTGAGCGCCAGCAGTCCGCCGATGTCGCGGTGGACGGTGGTGCCGCCGTCGGCAGCGGTGATCTCGTCGGCGCTGAGCAGGCGTTCCCTGCGTACGAGGGCACTGGCCTCGATGACGTGTCCGTGGGTGTCCAGGATCTGGTACGCGCTGCCGTCCGGGCCGCTCGGCGAGCGGCCGGCGCGCAGATCGCGCACCAGGTTGTGGTGGTAGGTGGCGAGGTCGGCATCGAGCTGCTGGTCCAGGGCGCTCTCGACGCGCCAGTACACCAGCGCGGCGGCCCCGCCGAGGACCAGCGACATGGCGGCGGCGACCGCGATGACCAGGCGCAGCACGATCGGCAGTCGGCGAAGGAACCGCGGACCCCCGAGCCGGCGACCGGGTTCGTCCTCGCCGGCGAGGCGTGTCACTGCCGGGTCTCCAGGCGGTACCCCGTACCCCGCAGGGTGGTGATGCTGCTCCGTCCGAAGGCTTTGTCGATCTTCGCCCGCAGCTTGGAGATGTGCACGTCGATGGCGTTGCTGCGCGGGTCGGCCTCGCCGTCCCACACCTCGTCCAGGAGGTGGGCCCGGCTGACCACGCGCCCGGCGTTGTCCATCAGCACGTCGAGTACGGCGAACTCCCGCCGCGACAGCTCCAGTTCGACCCCCGCCCGCCAGGCCCGCCGCTGCTCGGGGTCGAGGACGAGATCACCGACCTCCAGCCGTCCGGTCGGGGTGGGCCTGCGGCGCGAGACGGTCCGCAGACGGGCGTGCAACTCCTCCATGGCGAAGGGCTTGACCAGGTAGTCGTCGGCGCCCGCGTCCAGCCCCGCGACCCGCTCGCTGATCGCGCCGCGGGCGGTCAGCAGCACGACGGGGACGTCGTTGCCCTCCCGGCGCAGGGTCCGGCAGACCTCCACGCCGTCGATACCGGGCAGCATCACGTCCAGCACGACGGCGTCCACCCGCGGATCGCGGGCAGCGTCCAGCCCGCCGGGCCCGTCATGCCAACTATCGGCGGTATGGCCGGATTCGCGCAGATAGCGGACGATCAGGTCGGCCAGTTTGACCTCGTCCTCGACGACCAGGAAGTGCACGGCGGAAGGGTAACGCGGTGCGCGCGGGCGGCGGCGCGCGCCCCGGGCCGGGCAGCGGACGACAGACCTTCATGGTCTGTTCATGCGTCTTCTCTAGCGTTCGTCGCCTTGACGGCAGCAGCCCCCGGACCGCCACGGGTGTCGGCCGCTGCTGGGAACGGAGACGACACACCCCATGCTCGCCCCGACAATCATGCTCGCCGGCAAGAGCCTCGCCGCGGCACTGACCGTGGGAGACCTGGCGGCGCGCGCCGGCCTGGACGTCCTCGCCCTGCTGGTGCTGGTCGGCTGGCTGTACCGACGCCGCCGCACGGTGCCGGAGATGCCGCTCGCGCTGACGGCGCTCAACCTCGGACTCTTCGCCGCGATGACCGCGATCAGCGCGGGGAAGTTCCCGGCCGGCGTCGGATTCGGCCTGTTCGGCGTCATTTCGCTGGTCCGGCTGCGCAGCGCCGCCTTCACCGTCAGGGACGTCGCCTACGCCTTCATGGCGCTGGTGATCGCCCTCGGAAACGGGCTGCCGCAGCGCGAGACATGGCTGATCGTCGGCCTGGACGTCCTGCTGCTCGCCGCGGTCCTGCTGGTCGACGACCCGGCGTCCCAGCAGCTCACCCGCACGACGAGGATCACGCTGGACCGTGTCTACGGTGATGCCGCCGAGATCCGCGCCGATCTGACGGCCCGGCTCGGGACCGCACCGCTCGACGTCGAGGTCGACGAGATCGACTACGTACGCGAGACGACCCGGGTCACCGCCCGGTACCCGGTGGAGGAGACCGCGCAGGTCTTCCTCCCCGGGCAGCGGGACGCGCGGACGCCGACGCCGGTCGCCGCCGACGCGGCCGAGGGGAGGTCGCTGTGAGCGCCGCGCCCACCCTGCGCGCGGACCCGGACGGGACTGCCGAGGACCGCGCACCGCTCGCCGGACTGCTCGGGCTGGACGCTCCGAGGGCGGCCTCCCTCGCCGAGATCGACGCCGCGGCCGCCCTCCAGCACCGGGTGGACCGCAAGTACCTCGTGCCGACCGCGTCGGCGGCCCGCCTGGTGGCCGCCCTCGCGCCGACCCACCGCGTCCTGGACATCCGCGGCCGCCGCACCACCGACTACCGCAGCACCTACTTCGACACCGGGCACCTGGCCGCGTGGCGCGCACATGTCCAAGGGCGCCGCCGCCGGTGGAAGGTGCGCACCCGGCTGTACTCCGAGGACCGGCTGTGCCGGGTCGAGGTCAAGACCAAGGACGGCCGCGGCGCCACCGTGAAGCGCGCGCTGACCGTCGACCCGGACGCCTACGGCCGTCTCGACGCCGGCTCCGAGGCCGTCGCCTTCGTCGACCGGGTGCTCGCGGACCGCGGGATCGGGATCACCGCCGCCGACCTCACCCCGGCAGGCGAGGTCCGCTACGTACGGGCCGCCCTCGCCGACCTCGAAGCGGGCTCCCGGGTCACCCTGGACGCCCGGCTCACCTGCCATCGCGACGGCCGGACGGCCGCCCTCGATCCGGGCTACGTCCTGATCGAGACCAAAGGCGGCCCCCGCCCGGCCGCCGCCGACCGGCACCTGCTCCGCCTGGGCGCCCGGCCGGTGTCCGTCAGCAAGTACGTCATCGGGCTGTCGCTGCTCGTACCGGGGCTGCCCGACAACGACGTCCGCCGCCTGGCCCGTACCCGCTTCCACACGATCCGGCGCGCCGCCGCGCCCCCTGTCGTCGCCCCGCTCGAAAGGAACACCCCCGCATGAACCGCCCCAGCCGCCTGAAGTGGCAGTACCCCGTGATCGCCGTAGTCGCCACCGGAGCCGTCGGCTTCGGTCTGATGCACGCCTCGGCCGCCACCGTAGGCGCGAAGAAGCCGGGTGCGACCGCGCTGATCAAGAAGAATCCCCCGCCCGCGCTCTTCTCCGACGCCGACGTGGCCGCCCTGGCCAAGCAGCGTCAGGCGCAGAAGAGCACCGCGGACGCCCTGTTCACCCAGTGGAAGAAGGCCCACGGTTCCCGGCGCAACGACCGCGCCTTCGCCGCCTGGGCCGAGAAGCAGGTGCCCGCGCCGCCCGCCAAGGCCGCCCGCACCGCCGAACTCCACCAGGTGCAGAAGCTCGCCAAGACCCGTACCGCGGCCGGGAAGAAGGCCGCGACCTGGCTGGAGCTCCACGGCAAGAAGGACATCTGGCAGCTCTACCTGCACGACCAGCGCGAACTGATCCCGCAGAGCCAAGGGGCCGCGGAAAAGGCCCGGTTGAAGACCGCCCTCAAACTCGCCAAGACCATCACCGACCAGCTGGCCACCCGCGACAAGCAGCCCGCGCCCTACGTCCTCGACCCGTCACTGCGCCCCGACAAGCACCTGAAAGCCGGACAGAAGGGGCCCTACTCCTACCCCTCCCGCCACGCGGCCAAGGCCGGCGCCGCCGTGACCCTCCTCAGCGCCTGGGCGCCGCACCGCGCCGAGGACTACCAGGCGATGGCCGCCCAGATCGTCTACTCCCGTCTCTACATGGCCGGCCATGTGAACAGTGACATCACCGCCGGCACCCTCGTCGGCGACCTCGTCGGCGACTACCTGCTGAACGCCGCGGGCAACTAGCCTCGGCCACGCACGGCAGCTCACCACTCGTCGAGGTGGGCTGCCGAACGGCCGAGGGCGCGGGCGGCGATCGAGCAACGGTCGGCCAGTTGCTCGATCTGACGGTGGAAGGCGGTCGCCTCCGGGCCGGTCCAGTGGACGGCGGCGGCTCTGGTGCGAAGCCGTTCGGCGTGGGACTGGAGAGCCGCCGCGTGGGCGCGTAGCCGGGAGGCGGGGACCGCGGTGGAGGACTGGGGCGTCACAGGTTCCTCCACGGGGCGAAGGCGTTGGAGACCCCGTCCAGCGCGGGGGCGAGTTCGGGGTGGTGGCGCAGGAGGACGCGGATCATGCCGTTCCGGTCGATCCACTCCAGCCCTTCGGGGGTGTAGATCTCGGGCCGGTAGTCGGTGGTGAAGAAGCGGTCGCTCTTCAGGCGTCGGCTGGCCATCAGGATGAAGATACGGAAGAGGGAGTCGCTGAAGCCGAAGCCGGCGGGGCGCGGCTCGGCGAGGTTGCCGACGAGGACGTCGACGCGGTCGAGGCGGCCCTCGTACAGCTCTTCCAGCAGCCGGGTGTCGGTGGGATGGCCGCCGGTGAGTTCCTCGAAGGAGGCGACGGGCCGCTTGCGGAGCATCTGCCGGTAGGCGTTGTAGCGGGGGATGCCGCGTTCGCGGTCCCGCAGGATGTCGACGGTGCCCAGGTCGATGTGCTCGCCGGTCAGCCGGGCCAGGTTGCGCAGCGCGTCGGGGTGGTTGTGCAGGACCAGGGCGCCGGGATGGGCGGTGCCGAAGCTGTAGAAGAGGTCGCTCATGCCGTGGGCGTCGATCGCGGTGCGGGTGGTGGCGCCCTGCATGTCGTCGAAGCCGATCGTCTCGCCCCGGCGGCCCGAGCGGTGGTCGCGGAGGGTCAGTTCGTCCGGGATGAGGGGGTGGAGTCGATAGGCGGAGACGAACTCCTCCGTCATGGAGAACGGAGCGGCGTGGTGGTGGGTCGGGGAGCCGAGGATGCCGCTGAGCATCTCGCCGCTGCCGATACGGCCGTACTTCCGGCGGACCCAACGGGGCAGGACGCCGTACCAGTTGGCGTTCATCGCCCGGTGCAGGACGGGGGTGTCGAGAATGCCCGGTGTCCACTCCACCGTGTGGATCTTGGCCATCAGCGCGGTGTTGACGAGCCGGGCGGTGTGGAAGAGCCGTTCGTCGTCCCAGGTGGGGTAGTGCGCGCGCAGGTGGTCGCAGATGGCGTTGTGTTCCTTGGCGAACAGCGTGTGCAGCAGAGACAGGCCGGTCCAGTAGTCGCTGTTCATTCCGGTGGCGTCGAGGCAGGACAGGCCCGGTGCGGGATCGGTCGGCAGCCGGCCGTTGCGGATGATGAGCCGCCCCGACTCGCCGGTGCGCAGCGACCGGCAGCGCTCCTCGGTGGAACCGTAGATCTGTGAGCCGTCCCACCAGTGCGTGACGGTGTTCTCGTAGGTGGGTGGGGCGTCGGGGGTGGTGTGCGCGACCGGGTCGGGGCGGGTGCGGTTGATGCGCATGGGGCACGCGCCGGCCCAGTCGTCGTCCTCGGCCAGTGGCACGGTGAAAGGGTCGGCCTGGTGGTTCTCGCCGTGGTTGGCCCAGCCGTGGTTCTCGAACTGGATCCACGCGGCGGCCAGCAGGTTGAGGGTGGGCGCCGGGATGAAGCCGCGCCTGGCCAGGAGATGGCGGCTGACCTCGCGCGGGCTGGGCGACATCAGCTCGGCTTCGGGGTCGGGGAAGGCGAGGTGGAGCGGGGCGTTGCGGTCCAGGCGGGTGCCGACCCGGCCCATGTCCTCGTCGTGGGTGTCGTAGGCCGATCCGTCGTACGAGCGGTAGGGCGGCAGGTCGGCCGGGGCGCGGCGGGTGCGCTCGCCGCCGGCGCCGTAGGTGTCGTGCAGGTTGTCGCGGCGCAGATCGTCGCGGAGCACGCGGAGGTTCAACAGGGCGAGAGGCGCGGGCAGTTGATGCCATTCGCGGCTGCGGTTGAGGCGGGCGAAGCCTGCGGAGCAGAGGCGTTCGAGGAGGCCGGGTGGGGCGGCGGTCTCCGGCGGTGCGGCGGCCGGGCGGGTGGACGTGCCGGTGGTGTGGGGCGGGGCGTCGGTCATCGGGAACCTCCGGACGGGCGGTCGGCGACGGGTCGAAGGGGGCGAAGAGGCCGAAGGGGGTGAAGGGGTGAAGGGGGAGAAGCGGCGAACGGGCCGCAGGGGGCCGCAGCGGACCGCGAGGTCGCGAACTCAGCGGTCGTAGAGCGCGAAGAGCCGGCTCGCGGCCACCCGGCCTCGGTACGGGGCCAGCGCCGCATCGACGTCGGCGCTCGTTTCGGGGACGTCGAACTCGAGGTTGTGCGCGTAGCGTTCGGCCGCGTGACACAGCGGGAAGGCATGGGTGTCGTCGGTCCAGGTGTACTCGGTGAACTGCGCCGGGAGGGCATACGGCGAAACCGTCGAGCGGCCCTCCAGGCTGGGGACGACGTCGTGTTGGTTGACCAGTGAGAACACCCGGGTACCGGGGTCGGCGGGGCGCTTGCCGTCGACGGGCGAGCCGATCGCCACGCAGTGCGTGACGCGGTACAGCGCGCAGAAGTCGGGGTCGGCGGCGAGGTTCAGCGCGGTGATGCCGCCGAGGCTGTGCCCGATCAGGGCGATGTCGGTGCCGGAGGGCACCAGGGTGCGCAGGGCCCGCGTGACGGCGCGGGAGTAGGGAGTGGAGGTCCGGGCGACCGCGTGGATGGCGCCGAGCACGTCCTGGGGGCTTTCCTTCGAGATCGCGTCGGTGGCCATTCCGGCGAGCTGGACGACGTACCGCGTCACCGAGTCGGGGCCAATCACCCGTTGGACGAGCAGCATCCCCCCGGCGCCGAGGGTGCCGATGTTGCGCACGTAGCCGACGAGGGTGCCGGAGCGGTCGAGCCGTTCCAGCAGGGACGGGTCGGGGACGACGGGTTCGGCCCGGCCGGGGCCGCGGTCGAGGAGGGCCCAGATACGGCTGCTGATGCCGAAGAGCGGCTCTGCGGTGGTGAGGGTGCGGCCGGTGGCGATGTCCCAGCCGGTGGAGTCGTTGAACGGGTTCTCATCGGTGAGCGCGTTCCACGCGAGGATGTCGCCGAAGGACGGTGCGAGCAGGGCGAAGGCGCGTTCGGCGCCGCGGCTGCCGATGATGGACCGGAAGGCGCGCAGCGCTTCGGTCTGCCGGTCGTCCTCGATGGCCCGCAGCACCCGGCCGGTGTCGGGGTCGGTGAGCAGATCGGGATGGCTGACGGCCGCGGCCCGGATACGCGCCTTGAGCCCCGCCACGGCCAGGCTCACCGCGAGGCTTTCCCGGCTGGTGAGCACCCCGGCCAGCCAGGCGATGCGGGCGGCCGGCCGCCGGCCGTCGAAGGCCCAGCCCAGTCCCGCCGGGTCGGTGAGGGTCCCCACCAGGCAGCGCAGCACCGCGCGGGCCCGGCCGGCGCCGAGGGCCCGTGCCGGGAGGCGGCCGCCCAGGGCGAGTTCGCTGGTGTACTGGGCGGCTCGACGCACGGCGTCCGCGGCCTCACCCAGCTCGCGGCTCAGGTCGTGCAGCCCGGCCAGGTCCGGTGCGCTGTCGGTCTCGGGCATGGGTGGTGTCCCTCAGAATGGTCGGCGGTCGGGCGGGATCAGGAGCGGGCCAGGGTGAGGTGAATGCCGGAGGATTCCAGGGTGTCCGGCAGCGGACGGTGGGGATCGAGCCGGGGGCGGCCCGCGGTGACGCGGTGCTCGCGGAGCAGCTGTGCACAGATCTCGGTGGCGACCATGAGCCCGAGCCGAGCGCCCGGGCAGCGGCCCTCTCCATGGCCGAACGGCGCCATCCGCGGGTCGAGTTCGGCCCCCTCGGCCAGCCAGCGGCCGGGGATGAACAGACTGCCGCCGGGGACCACGTCGCCGTCACGCTGAAGGAATCCGACGGGGACGAGGACGTGCATCCCGGCCGGGCAGGGCATCCCGCGCCAGGTGGTGTCGGTGCGCAGGATCCGCAGCAGGTCGGGGACGACGGGATAGAGCCGCAGGCTCTCCAGGGCGCAGGCCCCCAGCCGGGCGGTGTCGAGGGCATGCGGCGCCTCGTACAGCGCGGTCTGTTCGGCGGGGTGGAAGGCGAGCAGCAGCAGCGTACGGGCGACGATGGCGGCGACCGAATCGAGCGCCAGGAGCCAGTGGTGGGCCTGGCCCACGGCGTCGACGTCCTCGTCACAGGCGGCGGCCCTGACGCGCCCGAGCAGGGTGGCCGCCGGGGCGTGCGGGGCGTAGACATGCAGCCGGGTGGCAGCGGCCTCGTACAGCCGCCGGCCGGCCGGAGTCGGGCCCTGTCGCACCGCCCCCCAGTTGCCCTCCTTGCGCAGGGCGAGCAGCCAGCCGTGCAGTTCCTCGTCCCCGGCGGCCTGGTCGCCCAGCGTGATACGGCGTGAGATGCGCTGAACGGCGCGCCGCAGCCGGGCGAACGGAAGGGCGGGGCCGGTGGTGAGCCGGGTGCATTCCTCGGCGATGACGGTGCGGAACGCGTCCCAGGAGGGGGGTACCGGCGCGTGGGGCGCCAGCACCTGGTCGTTGAGCGCGCGCCGCCTGTCGCGCA